>DASUVS010000129.1:0-7584 GCA_036378835.1 Binatia bacterium
ACTACGTGAACAAGGAATCAGAGGAGATGGATGTTTTCAAGCCCACAATAAATAAGACGTCGAATAGGCAACAGGCAGCAGTAAGAAGAGAACTCGTTCAACGGTTCAGTCGTTCAAACGTTCAACGTCGAATTTATCCGAACACGGCCTTCATTTTGCCGGCAAAAGTGAGGCTCTAAGGCATCAAGACACATTCATTTGGAATGAAAACATCGATCATGCAACGACATCGCTTGCTCCGACGAAATACAACGAAGCAAGTTCAATCGTTCCAGCCGTTCAACCGCTTCGCTCGGTCCAAAACGTCTTGCAAGCAATACCAAAGCGTTGTGATGTGATCGAAGCAGACAACGTATCGCGAAGCTGCCTTTCTACTGAAAGACGATCATATCCGCACGGCTCAGGGTTGAGGCGTTTGCTTTCAGCGGTTCGTTGGTGGCGTTCGCGCTATTCTGATTGAGTATTTGGAATTGGCCGATCGCCACTTCGTAGTCCGTTGCGGCTAAGCTGGCATCCGTGGGTACCACCACAGTGTACCCCCGCAGCGTTGCTCCGACCGATGTATAGACCACCGAGCCGCTGACCTTCCAGCCGGTGAGAACCAGCGTCTTAATCCCCTTGGCCTTCAGCATTTTGTCGAGGTCCGTGCTGTAGAATCGGTCCTGACCAACCGACTTGACGATCGGGTCGCCGGGAGCGGGAGCGACCTCCGGCATCCACGTCGAGCTCTCCGGCTCCCGAGTGGAGTACAGGACGAACACGCCGGATTTCCGTGCACGCGCCAACAGCGAGCCGAGCGCCGGGATCATGATCCCGGTGCAATTCGGCTGGTTTTTGCAGATACGATCGATCATGTCGAACACCAACAACGCCGTCGTCGCGGGTTGAAGGACGACTTTGACCGGGTCGGGAAGGGCAGGCATT
Organism: Binatia bacterium; assembly: GCA_036378835.1. GTDB lineage: Bacteria > Desulfobacterota > Binatia > UBA9968 > UBA9968 > WHTF01. The sequence goes on from DASUVS010000129.1 coordinate 925, forward strand.
TGCAGTGTTAGCGATGACATGGGTTTCCTCCGTAGCGCGTGAGCGTTAGCAGGCTGTTGAAAAGGCCTACCGAGACCCTACAAAAGCTGAATTATGAAAGCTGAAAGGCTGAAGACCGACTGAGAACTGAAGATTTCCGCTTTCATCCTTGTCTTTTCCGCCTCGCATCTGGACCTTTTTCGAACGGCCTGAAATCAAGTTTTTGCGTCATGTTAGATTTGCGAGCACAGGTCTTGTGAAAGTACAGTCGCAGCGTCTATGTACGCTGGGCTCCAAGTCCGAAACTTAATCACTCTCAATCTTTGAGAGAGAAATATCGCCGACGGGAGAACGTGTCAAACGTCAAATAGGCAACAGGCAACAGTCAATAGTAAGAAAAGAATTTGTTCAACGGTTCAACGGGTTCAATGGTTCAGATGTTCGTGATCGTTCAAGCCGTTCAAGCCCCTGGATCGAGTCCAGGGTCCGTTGAAGTCGTTAAGAGCGGAAGAGCGGTTCCCGTTGTTCCCGTCTTTTCAGTGGCTTGAAACGCCGACGGGTAGTGCGAGAGTTGGAGAACGGACTGGTTTGTCGAGAACGTCAGAAAACAGATTGCCGCCCGGCGTTTCATGCTACAGTGGCGCTCTCCAATTAAGATCGTGAACCGATCATGTGAAGGGGAGCGCGAAAATTACCCGCCAAGAATCTGACGCAGTCCATTCCCAACCTTCAATCCTTTCCAGTGCCGTCGTCGTTGCCAGTCTGAGCGCCTTTCTCGGTTCTCTCGACAGCGCACTGAACATCTCCTTTCCGGCGATCACGGCGGCGTTTTCCTTGGAGGTCAGCTCGATCCAATGGGTGATCGTCGGCTACGTGTTGCCGCACGCGAGCCTGCTGCTCGGCTGCGGCCGGCTCGCCGATATTTGGGGCCACGGGCGGGTGCTGACATGGGGATTGCTGTCGAGCTCGCTCGCCTTTCTCGGCTGCGGATTGGCGCCGAGCTTCGGCTGGCTGGTCGCGGCGCGCGCGGCACAAGGTCTGGGCGCGGCGTTGATCTCGGGATCGGCTCCGGCGCTGGTCACCCTGGCGGTGCCTCCGGCGGCGCGCGGTCGCGCTCTGGGGATTTACCAGATGAGCATGGCAGCGGGGTTTGCCGCGGGCCCGTTGTTGGGCGGCGTGCTGGTGGATCTATTCGGCTGGCGCGCGGTTTTTCTGTTTCGTTTGATACCGGCGATGTTGCTGGTCTGGCTCACTGCGGCCAAGCTGCCGGCGCTTCGAGAGAGCAGAGAGCCGGAAGGTTTCGATCTGGCGGGAGCTTTGACTCTCGCCCTCAGTTTGGCGAGCCTGCTTTTAGCGATCAGTCAAAGCCGCCGAGCGGGTTGGTCGTCGTCGGGCGTGATCGCGCTGGGAGTCGGTTTCGCAGCTTGCTTTTCCGGATTCATCATCATGGAGAGGCGGGCGAGGGCGCCGGTCGTCGACTTGCGCCTCTTTCGCCATGTACCGTTCGTCATCGCCAACCTCCTAGCCGTGCTCGCCAACTGCGCCAGATTCGCCGTCGGGTTGCTCGTCCCGTATTATGTAATAGAGGTGCTGCGCTATTCGGCGGCGACCGGCGGCACTGTGATGCTGGCGGCGGCGGTGATGACGCCCCTTGCCGCGCCGGTGGCCGGCAGATTGTCCGACCGCTTCGGCACGGCCGCCTTGAGCGCTCTCGGACTGGCTCTGGAAGGGCTGGGCCTTTGGATGGTCAGCCGATTGGACAGCCAGTCCGAATACCTTTGGGTCGCCGTCGCCCTTTGCATCGTGGGGCTCGGTCTGGGCGTGTTCGAAACTCCCAATATGAGCTTCGTGATGGGTTCGGTCGCGCGCCAGCAGCAGGGAGTGGCCGGCAGTATCGCCAATATGATGCGTCCCCTAGGCATCCTCGTCGGCGCCACAGGATGGAGCATGCTGTTGGACGCGCGGCGGGAGTTCCATTCGCAGTCCCCGTCCATGGGCGCGGCCGCTGCTTTCCCAGGGTTTGTTCCGGCCTTTCAGGATGTTTTCGCCGTCGCCGCCGCGCTGTGCGCAGTCGCTTGGATTCTATCCTTGTTCCGCGTGCGAAAATCTTGGAGTCTAAAGCACCTGTGAAGGGAGGAGAAAAAGGGGGAGGCTACTGATTCGTTGATAGCCACGGTGGTGCGTGCTAGAAGCGCGCGATGCCGCGCATAGATACCCGCCCCAATTTACCAGGGCGAGACTCTCGCTGAAGTGAAGGCGAATCTACTGGATGCCTTCAAGCTGGTGATGCAATGCAAACGCGAGTTGGTGGAAGAATCCCTCAAAGCTCGACACTATCCATATTTTATTTCAATCTCGCCGTTCGCTTTGATGGCCTTGGTCCATTCGCTCCATACCGTCTGCATAGGCAAGACGTCCTTTCTCTTTTTCAACGGCCTGCCGGAATAATTGCGTCACGTTGTGCAAAGTTGCAGTTAACATTACAATCGAGGCCTACGGGAGGAGTTCGCGATGGCGCAGACTGTCGTACAGATCTCCGGTCATATTATCGACTCCCTCATACTGCCCAAAGTTCTCGACCTGATCATTAGCCTTGGCGCCCAATTCGAGATCCTGGATATCCAGATCGGTCACCGCCGCAGCGATCGTAGTCATGCGCGGATCAAAGTCGAAGCTTCAAGTCCGGATCTGCTTGACGTTGTCCTTGCGAAAATTAGAGAACATGGCGCGCTGCCTGAACAGGTGGAAGAGGAGTCGTTGCAACTCGAAGCGGCGCCGCTCGACGGTGTTTTTCCCGAGCGCTTTTATGCGACAACCAACCTGGAAACCTGGGTGCGACTGGAACAGCAATGGATCCCCGTCGAATCGATCGAGATGGATTGCGGGATTCGTATCGATGTAAGCGCGCGCAAAGCGCAGTGCGTGCCGATGCACCGCGTAAAAAAAGGCGATCTCGTCGTGGTGGGCCAACGCGGCGTCAAAGTCGTGCCTCTGGAGCGCCAGCAGCCTGGAGCACCTTTCGAGTTCATGGCCAGCCCGGTGTCGACAGAGCAACCGAAAGGACTGCTGATTCGGGAGATAGCGGAATCGATGCAGCGCGTGCGCCGGGACAATGGGCGCATACTCGTGGTGGCAGGACCGGGACTCGTCCACACCGGCGCGTCAAAGTATCTCGCCGAGCTGATTGAAAACGGCTATGTGCAGGTGCTTTTTGCCGGCAACGGACTCGCGGTCCACGACATGGAATCCGATCTCTACGGCACATCGCTGGGTGTTTACGTCGACCAGAAAATTCGCGCCGCCGAAGGCCATGAACATCATCTCTGGACCATCAACCGTATCCGCAAAGCCGGCGGCATACGGCAAGCCGTCGAGCAGGGACTGATTCGCAAGGGGATCTTTTATTCTTGCGTGAAAAACGACGTTGAGTTCGTGCTCGCCGGATCGATCCGCGATGACGGCCCGCTCCCCGATGTCATTACCGATACCCTGCAGGCGCAAGACATCATGCGCGAGAAGGCGCGCGGCGTGAGTTTCGCATTGATGATAGCGACCACCTTGCACGCCATTGCCACGGGCAATCTCTTGCCCGCGAGCGTCAAGACGGTGTGCGTGGACATCAACCCAGCGGTCGTGACCAAGCTCACCGACCGCGGCACTTTCCAAGCTCTGGGTTTGGTTACGGACGTGGAACCGTTTTTGCGCGAGCTGTGCAGCGACCTGGACTTAAATGTCGTATGCAGCTCTTGATGTGCCCGCCGTCTCATTACGGCATCGAGTACGAGATCAATCCGTGGATGAAGCGAAGCCGCCAAAGCGATGCGACGCTCGCCACACAGCAGTGGAACGAATTACAGCGCCTGCTGGCCGAGAAATTGCCGGCGGAGATCCACTTGATCGATGCCATACCAGGGCTTCCCGACATGGTCTTTACCGCCAACGCCGGCCTGGTCTGGCAAAATAAATTTATCCCGAGCAACTTCCGCCACGAAGTCCGCAGGGGTGAAGCGCCGCATTTTGAGGAATGGTTTCGCGCTCGCGGTTTCGAGATCGTTCAACTGCCGGAGAAATATTACTTCGAGGGCGAAGGCGACCTGCTGCGCTGCGGCGAGTTGTGGTTTGCGGGCTACCACATTCGCTCCGACATGATGGCGCATCAGAAAGTGGCTGAGATTATGGATCGGGAAATACTCTCGCTGGAGCTGACCAGCGGCTGGTTCTACCACCTCGACACTTGCTTCTGCCCGCTCTCGGATAAGACGGCGCTATTCTATCCTCCCGCCTTTGATGATTACGCCAAAACGGTGCTTGAAGAGCATATCCCGAATCTCATTCCCGTGCCGGCGAACGAGGCGGAGCGCTTTGCTTGCAACGCCGTGGTCGGCGGCAACAATGTCGTCATGAACACGGGTTGCCCGTTAGCTCGCGGAAAACTCGAAGATCGCGGCTTCGATGTTTATGAAACACCGCTGGATGAGTTTCTCAAAGCGGGTGGCAGCGCGAAATGTCTGACGTTGATCATGGGATAAAATTTCTGCCGCCGAACAAGCCATTCACAGGGCAAATCGTTTGCGGTCAGGCAGTTGAATCGTACGCAACGCTATTGCTACGGCGATCTTTTGCAAAGCCGGGGCATGAAGCGGCTGATGGAGTGTCACAACCGATGCCGGATTGTTTTTTTACGTGTGTAGAATTATCTTTGATGATCAAGGAGGACTTATGAAAACCAGCTTTTCAGTCGCCCTAATTCTGCTCCTTTCGGGTTGCGCCGGCTTTCAAGCCGCTCGAGAGGTCAACTCAGGAAGACAGGCTTACCTTATCGGCAATAACGAAGCCGCCTACGCGCATTTCCAAAAGGCTGCGGAAGTGGACCCAAATTATGTTTACGGCACTGCGCTACGCCAGGGAGTCTGGAGTTACGTTGGCCGGGTGAATTACGATATGGGACGGCTCCCTCAAGCGCGCGAGGCACTTGAGCGCGCGCTGGCCGCTAATCGGGAGGAAGATCTTTCCAGAGTTTATTTCGGCCTTGCGTTAGCTCGAGAGGGCGACCGCCAGAGAGGCCTTAAGGAGATCGAGGGTGGCTTGCGTGGAGTGCATCAATGGTTGGAGTATGTGGATCAGAACCACGGCGCCTCGTTTGGCCGGTTCTGGGATCCGGCGCGCGAAATCCGGTCGGCCATTCAGACGGACTTGGCGATGATCTCCGGCAGAGACATCGATTGGCAAAAACTCATCGCCTCCGGTGAATGGGTTGGCAAACGAATGGAACTTGAAAGCGATCGTGCCAGACGCGACGAAACGATGGAGCGAAACAGAGAAAGCGACAGCCGAGGGGATACTCGTTAATAGAATGCTGTCGTAAAATCTGCCGATTGTTTGCAGCAGGTCGTTCTTGTGAAATTTCGAGAAGAGCCACGAGACATTTGGATCTGAGCCGTATTCTCCTCGTATCGCGCGGCGCCTCGGGTGTCTCAGCAGCTGCAGATACCAGCCGATAGCTTCGTCCGGATTCCTCCCGATTCGGTGAGAGGCATGAGTTCTTGATCTATCCGTGTGCCTAGATATAGAGGCAGGTAATGGCGCGCAAGCCGAGAGTCGAGTTCAGGATCCTCGCACAACTAAGATGTCATCATCTTATGAATAAACCCTCTCACCGATTCTACTGTTGGTGTCGGCGTATATCCGGGCCGTTCGATAAGTGTAATATTTGCTGAAAAATTATTTTTCTTCGTAGAAATCTCTGCAAGTACTCCGCTGCGGATTTCGCGTCGAACCATGAATTCAGGGAGCACACCAATCCCCAAGCCAGACCGCACAGCTTCCTTGATCGCTTCAAAGCTGCCGACGCGCAGCGCCACTTCAAAGCCAAATAGCCCGTTGCGCTCGAGCAATCTTTGTATCATCTCTGTATATCCGCCGGTTCTGGCGCCTACTACAAACGAGTGTGAGCGCAACTCTTCCAATCTGACCATGCTTCCTGCGAGAGAGTGACCGGGCGAAACAACGAAGCATAGGCGCTCCGGCTTGAGGCTCTTTGCAACAAGTGCCGGGGGTTCCCTTTGGGAAAGGATTATGCCGAAGTCGGTTTCCGCCTGTTTAACTGATTCACACACTGATGACAAAGATTTTATCGTGATATCAAGCCGAACCCTGGGCATCTCTTGCAAGAGACGCCCGACTATCTTCGGCAGTATGAAAGCTCCAATGGACGTGGTAGTCGCGATTTTGACCTCCCCAGCCACGCCTCCGGCAAGCTCTCGGATTGATCGGCCCAATTGGTCGGTGGAATTGACGATCTGTCGTGCCAAGGATGAAAAGATCTCGCCTGCTTCAGTCAAATGAATTGGTCGCTGGGAGCGATCCAGTAATTGAAGGCCGGTGTCTTGCTCCAGTACGGCAACCTGGGTGCTTATGGTCGACTGCGTTTTGCGGAGCGTTTGCGCGGCTTTCGTGAAGCTTTTCAGCTCGCAAACTTTGAGAAAGGTTCGCAGGTGTTCAGTAAATACGTCCATCGTATTTTCCGATATTAGCATCGCAAATATCAAGAAAGCTTGACAATGGAAAGCACCCTTATATCGTGAGCGCGAATCTCGAAAATTTCTCCACGGAGTGCCTATGTTGCAGGGTTACCGAGTCTACGATGCCGATGCGCATGCGATCATGAGCCCGGCAATGTGG
>DASUVS010000130.1:0-37171 GCA_036378835.1 Binatia bacterium
CGGTGCGGCCGCGCGCACCGCCGAATGCGGTGCCTTTCCACACTCGCCCGGTGACGAGCTGAAACGGCCGCGTTTTAATTTCCTGGCCCGCTCCCGCCACCCCGATAATGACCGAGACGCCCCAGCCGCGATGGCAGCACTCCAGGGCCTGGCGCATGAGATCGACATTGCCAACACACTCAAAGCTATAGTCCGCTCCTCCGTCGGTGAGCGCAACCAGATGTTGCACGAGATCGCCGCCAGTCTCCTTCGGATTGACGAAATGGGTCATGCCGAATTTTCCCGCCAATTGCTTGCGCTGCGGGTTTACGTCCACACCGATGATCTTGTTCGCGCCGGCCATGCGCGCGCCCTGAATGACGTTCAAGCCGATACCGCCGAGGCCGAAGACCACCACGTTGGCACCGGGCTCGACTTTGGCGGTGTTGATCACCGCGCCGATGCCGGTGGTCACGCCGCAGCCGATGTAGCAGACTTTTTCGAAAGGCGCGTCCGGGCGGATCTTCGCAATGGCGATCTCGGGCAGCACGGTGTAATTCGAGAACGTCGAGCAGCCCATGTAGTGATGGATCATTTTGCCGTCAATGGAAAACCGGCTGGTGCCGTCCGGCATCACGCCCTTGCCCTGGGTCTCGCGGATCGCGGTGCAGAGATTGGTCTTGCGCGACAGGCACGATTTGCACTGGCGGCATTCGGGCGTGTAAAGCGGAATGACGTGATCGTCTTTCTTGACGGTCGTCACGCCCGCTCCAACATCTACGACGATGCCCGCACCTTCGTGCCCGAAAATCACCGGGAAAAGCCCCTCGGGGTCGGCGCCGGAGCGCGTGAACTCATCGGTGTGGCACACGCCGGACGCTTTGATTTCGATCAGCACCTCGCCGGCCTTGGGTCCGTCGAGTTCCACCGTCGCGATTTCGAGCGGCTGCCCGGCCGCATACCCAATCGCTGCTTTGGTTTTCATCTCGCGTATTCCTCCCTATACGAAACGGCAAACCAACACACCCGCCATCACTGAAGTCTAGCGCCTCGCATCAAGCCGAGATTTGTACGCTAGCGCGAACGAATCTAAAGAGCCAGCGGCGCACCGCGCCTATGGCAACGAAGATCACGATTGACATTCGGGAACGGCAAGAGTCATTGACATGTTTCGCGCGATGACGGCAACGTCACGGCTATGCATTAATTACTGAAAGACAAACTTCTGGAAATGCTCGGCGCCGTCGCGCCCCTCATATAATGGCATAGGGTGCGACACTAAAAATCCAGGTGTAGCCCCGGTCCGAAATATTCAACCTTTCTGTTAAAAAACTGGCCGTTGGGAGAATGTCCGTTATAATATTCAACCAGCAAACTGATTCTCCGGCCAAATCTCTGAGCCCTTTCAAATTGAAGGCCGCCACGGACCGAGACTTCCGTGCTCCAATTGTTTTCTTCCCGGTTTTGCACATCCAGAGCCGTAACGAAGCGGGTTGAGTCTCCCCAAAACCGCCACGGCGTCTGCAGTTCGATACCGCCCTGTGTTGACCAGGGCTTAAGATCCGAGGGATCTCGGTGAACCAGGTAAGTGCCGCCGCCATATAGGCGCGCCCAGTCGAAAAACCTGTAAGATAGTTTGAGGTCCAGGCCTTCGAAACTTAGATTGACTCGATCGATTCTATTGCGCAGAAGGAACTCGTCGCCTAGATGCGAGCTCTGGTGGAAAACGCGAAAAAAAGCCGACAGATCCCCGATTCGATAGATGGTATGCAGCCCGGCTAAAAAGTCGCTGTTGACCAGATCGAAGGATTCCGAGTCCAGGTCAAAGATCGAAAATACGCCGGCCTGAAAGCCGACCTCCCATGCTCCATCGTAAGGGCCGCGATCGCGGTAAAGGGCAATGGTTTCACCAAACGTCGCCGACAACACATTGCGCGATTCATCGGTAAAATACCGGTAGCCGATCGAGAAGCGCGGCCAGCGCGGATCGGCAATCAGCGGCTGGAAAAGATTGCCGCCTGGAAGAAAACCCAGCTCGTATTCGGGTACGGCTTGTCGCGTGGCACGCTGGATTCCAGATGCTTGCGGGATCGATGAGGCAACTTCAACCCCGCGGAAATCCAAAATGGCGACGTGCTTAACTCCATCAATGGATGATAAAGCCGCGATGACTCTGTCGTAATCCGCTTGAGTCAGCTCTCCGGAGATCAACGTGACGGATTCGCCGGCAATGTTCACGGAGAAATCCTTTAAGCGAAATTCTCTCTCCAACACGGCGGACGCATAGCCACGAATGAAATCATCGCCACTGGCCGCGTGTGTTGCAAAAGGAAAACACAGGAGCAGAACCGCTAGAGCCTGGAAGATTCTTATTGGCTTTTCCTGATTCATGGCGTTCTCCTGGATTTACCGGAAATGTCCTTCTAATCGATTGACGTTCTTTGTTCTTCGTCGAGCAATAGTGAGCAATCACTTAAGAATCTCGCTCGTCCGATTAATTTCGAACAGGCGCTTCGACCCCTGTGTCGATGTTGTCGCCTTCGGTGGAGTCAAGGCGGGCCGTAATTTTGCCTCCCCAGGTCCAGCCGCTGATCTCCGGGGAGTCCTCGCCATGCTCGTAAATGTATTCCTTATGATCGATGAGCGCGTCGCGGATGGCTTGCTTGGCATAGGCCGAGCGCGCGCCCAGCTGCGGCAGCCGATCGATCACGTCTCCGACGAGGTGGAAACGATCCAGATCGTTGAGCACGCACATGTCGAACGGCGTAGTCGTGGTCCCTTCTTCCTTGTAGCCGCGCACGTGCAAATTGTCGTGATTGGTGCGCCGGTAAGTCAGGCGATGGATGAGCCACGGATAGCCATGGAAAGCAAAGATGATCGGTTTGTCTTTTGTAAACAGGGCGTCGAAGTCATTGTCGCTCAACCCGTGCGGGTGCTCGCGGGGCGATTGTAACGTCATCAGATCGACCACATTGATGACCCTGATTTTCAACTCCGGAATGTGCCGGCGCATCAGGTCCACCGCGGCGAGAGTCTCCAGTGTCGGCACGTCGCCGCAACAGGTCATCACCACGTCAGGCTCACCCCCGCGATCGTTGCTCGCCCACTCCCAGATGCCGATGCCGGCGGTGCAGTGCTTGATTGCTTGATCCATATTCAGCCACTGCGGAGCGGGCTGCTTGCCGGCAATAATGACGTTGACATAATTGCGGCTACGGAGGCAGTGATCGGTTACCGAAAGCAGGCAGTTGGCGTCGGGCGGCAGATAGACGCGCACGACCTCCGCTTTTTTATTGACCACATGATCGATGAAGCCGGGATCCTGATGGCTAAAACCATTATGGTCCTGCCGCCACACATGAGAGGACAGCAAGTAATTGAGCGATGCGATGGGCCTGCGCCAGGGGATGTCATTACATACCTTTAACCATTTGGCGTGCTGGTTGAACATTGAGTCGACGATGTGAATGAAAGCTTCGTAACAGGAGAAGAAGCCATGCCGGCCCGTCAGAAGGTAGCCTTCGAGCCAGCCCTGGCACTGGTGCTCGCTCAGCATCTCCATGACGCGGCCGTCGGGCGCCAGCTTGTCATCATAATCGAAACGCTCCGCGTTCCAGGCGCGGTTAGTCACATCGAGCACGTCTTGCCAACGGTTTGAGTTATTTTCGTCCGGGCTGAATAGGCGAAAATTCTTACTCTCAAGATTGAGCTTCATCACGTCACGCAGGTAGCGGCCCTGAACCCGGGTGGCCTCAGCTGTTTCCGCCCCCGGCTCCGATACTTCTACTTCGTAGGTTCGAAAGTCCGGCAGTCGCAGGCCTCTGAGCAACAGGCCACCGTTGGTGTGCGGATTGGCGCTCATGCGCCGCTCGCCTTTTGGCGCGAGCGCGGCGATTTCGCTTTTCAATCGTCCACTCTCATCGAACAGCTCATCGGGCTTGTAACTCTTCATCCATCGTTCGAGAATCTTTACGTGAGCGGGATTGCTGTGCATCTCGCCCATGGGTACCTGATGCGAGCGCCAGTAATCTTCAGTGCGCTTGCCATCGATTTCCGCGGGACAAGTCCATCCTTTTGGGCTGCGCAGCACGATCATCGGCCAGCGCGGCCGCTCCCCTCGCGCCTTGCCGCTCCTCGCATCGCTCTGGATCTGTTTGATCTCATCGAGCACCCGGTCGAGGGCGGCGGCCATCAGCTGATGCATCTTTTCCGGTTCATGTCCCTCAACAAGGTAGGGTGTGTGGCCATAGCCGCGAAACAGCTGCTCCAACTCCTCGTGACTTATTCGCGCCAATACCGTGGGACTGGCGATCTTGTAACCATTCAAGTGCAAAATGGGCAACACCGCGCCGTCGTTGTCCGGATTCAAAAATTTGTTCGAGTGCCAGCTCGTCGCCAACGCGCCGGTTTCCGCTTCTCCGTCACCGACCACGCAAGCGACCACCAGATCAGGATTGTCGAAGGCAGCGCCATAAGCGTGCGACAGGGAATAGCCCAATTCACCACCCTCATTAATCGACCCGGGAGTTTCCGGCGCGGTATGACTGGGTATGCCGCCTGGAAACGAGAACTGTTTGAACAGTTTCTTCATCCCTTCGGCATCGGCTGAGATGTGTGGATAGACTTCGCTGTAGGTTCCCTCCAAATAAGCATTAGCGACCAAAGCGGGCCCGCCATGCCCGGGACCCGTGATGTAAATCATGTCCAGGTCGCGCGCCTTGATGACCCGGTTGAGATGAGCGTAGATAAAGTTCAGGCCCGGCGTGGTTCCCCAGTGACCCAACAGACGCGGCTTGATGTGCTCTTTGGTGAGCGCTTCCTTCAACAGCGGATTGTCGTACAAATAAATCTGTCCCACCGATAAATAATTCGCTGCGCGCCAGTAGGCATCCAGCAGCCTCAACTGCTCCTTGGATAGTGTTTCCGCCATAGTGTTCTCCTTTCTAGTTAACTTAGCCCACAGAGCCGTCAGCGCAATGGATGTTTTTTTAAATTGTTAGACGATCCAACCAAGATTCTGCTGCCGGACCCCGCCAAGGCGCTCCACTTCGCGAGTAATGACCTTCATCGCATCGTTATCATCTGTGATGCCTGGAGATTCATCGCCGGATAATTTTTATGTGGGAGATTCGGAAGCGGAATCGAGCTTCAGTTGCCGGGCAATGCGGCAGGCATCTTCGATAGAACGCGAGGCGTTGCTGTTTACAAGCAGCCGCAATCGGGAGTAGTATCCGGCGCAAATGATGGGACTTTTATCGTTGGTATTTTCGCTTCTGGTCGCCTCCGCTGCATGGGCCAATCCTTATCTGGCAAAGCCCAACGAACGGCCACTCTCGATGAGAGTCTCCACTTGCGCCGTGACCGGCGGTTTCGTGCATCTCTATACCGCGCTCGACAACGGTTTGTTCGATAAGTACGGCCTGAAGTTCGAGAATATATTTATCCGCGGCAGCGGCCCCAACCTCTCGGCGCTGTCCGGAGATGAGGTCCAGTTCACCTATTGCGCTTCCGATGCGATTATTCCCGGAATGGCGGCCGGCATCGATGCGAAAATCGTCGCCTCGCCTTTGGTCAAGCTGCCCTATGTGCTGGTCACTCGAAACGACATCAAACGCTCGGAGGACCTCAAAGGAAAGACTTTAGGCATTGCGCGGGCCGGAGATTTGAGCGACCGGCTCTCGCGCGCGGTGGTGAGAAAACTCGGCTTGCCGCCCGAAGCAGTCACGATCAGGCCCATCGGCGGCAGCCAGAGCGAGCGTTATCAGGCGATGGCCGCAAATATCGTCCACGGCGTCATCATCACCCCGCCGCTCGATGTCCGCGCCAAAAATGAAGGCTACAATGTGCTTTATCGCTTGATCGATCTCAATCTGCCGTTTATCTACAGCTCCCTTCACACCAGTTACAAAATGCTGCGCGAGCGTCCCGAAATCGTCCAACGGGCGGTTGCTGCGCTGGCCGAGATTGTCCATTTCGTCGAGAAGAATCCGCAGAAGGCCAAAGCATCGATGGCGAAGGCGATGCGCACCAACGATCAAGAAGCGCTGCAATCCGCTTACGATGTCTATGCCAGGGAAATTCTCGATCGCACCATGGTGGTACCCGGCAAAGCGGTCGCCGACGCGGTCGAGCTCGCCCGCGAAAGCGGCACTCCGGTCAGAAAGAAACCCGAAGAGCTCTACGACAACAGCTTCGTGAACAATCTGGAAAAGAGCGGGTTTTTAAAAGAGATCTGGGGTAGCGAGAACTACAAGCGCTGATCAGGCCAATCTGACGTCCGCCGCGCATCGTAGGTTACTTGTTTCACTTGGTAGAAGTTGACGTAATGGTTCTGCTTTGCTGATGACTCGGAGTATCATTACTGCTCCGTGAATCGCCGGCATCGGTTCTCACTTTTGGACTTCAAGCGCGTTAACGACGCTTTGCACACCGGGCGCATTCCACGCGATCTTGATGGCCTGCTGACGTGCATCCAACGACGGCACCGTTCCGCTCAGATAAACTGTGCCGCTGCGCGATATCACCTTGACGCGGGTCAAATCCACTTTCTTATCCGCCAGAAGTCGATCCCGGACCGACTTAGACAGCGATTCGTCTTGCGCGGTTTCCGTTGTCGGGATTTCGACGGTAGCTTCGCTTCTCATCATTCGACAACCCAAAACATACGGCAGAATTAACAAGGCAGCCGCGAACGCAAAGTGATTGACGATTTTCATAGTTCATCTTTATCACAACGCAGAGATTTTGCGCAGCTTTAGGAATAAAAAAACAACTTCGATGATGGAAATAGAATCGCCATTGGAACCTGAGCTGCCGATCTGCGACGGGCATCATCATCTTTGGCAGCGGCCGCCGCGCGGCTACATGCTCGACGATTTGCTGCAAGATTTGCGCGCCGGGCATAATATTGTTTCCACGGTGGCCGTGGAATGCCGCTATGGTTACCGCAATGACTGCGCGGATGAATTAAAGCCAGTGGGCGAAGTCGAATTTCTCGAAAGCATAGGCGAGCGAGTTGCCATCGATGCAACGATCACGGCTCGCGTTGCGGCCGCAATCGTCGGATATGCAAATCTTCTTCTCGGCGACGCCGTCGCGCCGGTGCTCGAAGCGCACATGGCCGCCAGTCCATGCCGGTTTCGCGGCATTCGTCATTCGGCGACATGGGATGCGAGCGATGCGTTGCGCAGCGAAGCGGCGCGAGGGCTACTTGGGGATAGCAGATTCCGCCAGGGGTTCGACCGGCTGGCACAGTTGGGCCTCAGCTTTGATGCGTGGGTCTATCACCCACAGCTAATCGAGGTTGCGGAGCTTGCGCGAGCCTTTCCGTCTGTGCCGATCATACTGAATCATATCGGCGCGCCGCTTGGGGTGGGTCCTTATGCCGTCAAGCGCGCTGAAGTCTATCAACTCTGGCGGAGCGCCATCGACCATCTGGCGCAATGCCCCAACGTGGTGGTGAAGTTAGGCGGCTGCGGTTCGCTGCGTTCCGGTTACGACTGGCATGAGCGGACGGTCAAGCCATCATCACTAGAGCTTGCGGAAATTCTACAACCGTACTTCGAGCATTGCATCGAGAAATTCGGTGTTGATCGTTGCCTATTCGAGAGCAATTTCCCGGTGGAAAAACTTGCCAACACATATGTCAATCTTTGGAACGCCTTCAAGCGCATGACGCAACGGTACACGCCCAGTGAACGAGCAGCGCTATTTCATGACACCGCCGCGCGGGTTTACCGCATTGGCTAATCCCTAGAGTCGTGTTTAATAGACTAGGCTGCAGAAGTTCGTCGGTTCACGTGTCGCTCGATAAAAATGAACTCAACCGAGGCGCACCTCGTCAGCCATACTCCGGGACTTACCATAATCCGCCCAATGTAGTATCGAAACCGCACGACTGGGCCAAATAAATGAATCTCAAACGATCGATCGTTCGCGCATTGACGGGATGCCTACTCACAGTATTCTGGCTTATCGCTTGCGCTGAATCGATTAAGCAGGACGAGAATCTCGCCGCTCGACGCGCCATCGAATTCGCACGCATCGTGCTGATCGAAAAGAACTTCGATCGAGGGTACGAGTTACTTTCCGATAACGGCAAGCGCCATATCTCGCCGGCAAAATTTAAAGAAACGATGGCGCGCCTGCATCCGCGCGGTTTCCCCGCCATCGTGACGGCAAGGGAGTATCAAACGATGCCCGGCGAGAATGCATTGTGGATTTATCTGAACGGCGAGAACCCCGAAATGCATTACCGCCTGACAATGGAAGCCAGCCCGTCGGGGGATTACAAAGTACTGACCATCGACAGCGGTGCCGTCGGTCGGCTGTTCTCCTCGGTCAGTGACAAGAAAGAACTTTCCGAAGTTTTCAGTACTCCACACTGAGATTCATGCGCTCTACGTGGGGAACGCATGAAGGGTCGGTGTGTTTGGGTCCTGGTGTCAGAGGCTTGTTCGACTTATGACAGCTGGCGCCAGGTTATATTTCTGCGCACAATATCGCCAAGCAGCGAGTCATCGACCGTCAGGCTAGTCTATAATCCCTCTGAAGAGTTTTTAACGAGCCGAGCGAAATCGGCGAAGTCGCCGGCCATTTCATCATGTGCGCAGATCAGGGACTGGGCCGATGTTGTAGCCATTCTACGGCAATCGTCGGCCTAGTACTCCCATTGATCATCATCTCGCCGTCTTGTAACTTTCTGAAAGGTTAATGCCTGAATCTTTGCAATGCCCTCAGAAAGCAAGCTATGCAATCACACGTCCTACAAACGCGCTGACAAGTAATCCGGCGCAGCGAGCTGCCAAAGTCCGCTAACAATCGCGTTCCGATCATGTAGAAGGATCTAATCCAACTGAAAGGTTCTCATGAACTTTCCATCCGAGCACGACTTTGGCCTGCTGATGTTTCAGCTCTTTATCATTTTGACCGCCGCGCTAGGCCTCGGCGAATTATTTCGACGCTTCGGTCAAGCGCAGGCCATCGGCGAAGTCACCGCTGGCATTCTGCTCGGCCCTTCAGTTTTGGGCGCGCTTTTCCCCGGACATTACGAAGCTTTGTTCCCACCCTCTCAAACTCATCTTTTGGGCACACTGGCTTGGCTCGGCAGTGTTTTTCTGCTCCTGGTTGCCGGCATCGAAGTTGATCTTGCTGCGATTCGCCGTGAAAAACGCGTGATCTTCTCGACAAGTTTCTTCAGCATATTGGTGCCGTTCGCATTGGGGTTTAGCTTTGCCGCGGAACTTCCGGACGCTTATCTGAGAGATCCTTCCCAACGGCTTACTTTCGCGCTTTTCGTTGCCACGGCCCTATCGATCTCGGCAATCCCTTTGATTGCGAAAATTCTGATGGATTTGAATCTCCTGAAGACACCGATGGGACAAACCATTGTGGGTTGCGCGGTAATTAACGATCTCGTCGGATGGATGTTTTTCGCAATGATTCTGACAATGCTCACTGGAAAGATCGGCGGTGAATCGTCCGTAATGGCAATTGCATTCCTCACTTTGGGTTTCAGTTTAGTGACGCTGACGGCGGGAAAACACCTGGCCAAGCGTCTCTTTGCAGCTTTTCATCGCCGCGGCTTTCCTTACGAGGGAATTTTGGGATTGGCCGTCCTGGTGGCATTCTTTTGCGCCGCGGTGACGCAGTGGATCGGCATACACGCTATCTTCGGCGCTTTTCTGGCCGGCGTGATGATTGGCGAGACCGGCGAGATCATCAATCGCACCCGAGAGACATTGCGCAATGTTTCGTTCTACGTCTTCTCGCCCGTGTTCTTCGCTTCGATGGGCTTACAGGCCAACTTCATCGCCGATTTTGATTGGCTCCTCGTCGCTGGCACGATTACCCTGGCCTGTATAGGTAAAGTAAGCGGCGCCACGGTAGGCGCAATGGTCGCCGGCAGACCGCGCAGCGAGGCGCTGACCATCGGCTTCGGGCTTTTGCCGCAGGGAGCCATGGGGATGATTCTGGCTTTTTTGGCATTGCAACACGGCCTGATCAGTGATCCGATCTTTGTTGCGCTGCTGCTTGCGGCCATCGCCACTTCCGTGCTTGCAGGACCGCTCATCCAGACAATGGCGCCCACGCTCAAGCGGAGTCTGAGCACATCAGAAGAACATTAGGTTCCGGTCAACACGCGACCTCGCAAAAACTTTTCACCTTACCGGGCGTCGGCTCTTCAGAAGCGAGCGCTACGAGGGGGCGAAGTCTTTTCATGCTCCCCGCGAAATTGTGTCGGCTACTCCAGATTGTCTGGTTCGGATTACGCGTTCGGATCCAGCGCAATCACATCGAGAGCAAAATGCGCATTGCGACCCGGCTGGGCGTTGGCATCGGCAACTTGAATTGCGATACGCGCCGGCGGGTCCTTGGGAAAGTATTCCATCCAAACATCGTGGAAGAGCAGGCGATACTTGAGATCTTGCAGATAGAGCGTCACCTTTACGACATGCTCCAGGCCAGCCCCCGCGGCTGCCAGCAAGACTTTCAAATTCTCAAAAGCCTGGCGCGCTTGTTCCTTGGTATCGTCACTCTCGTAATTGGTTAGGGGATGATTACCGCGAATCGCAGAAAAAAAGATGAAGCCACCAGCTTTGATCCCTTGGACCATCCCTTTTCCATGGGATGGTCCGCCTGCCGGGGCCATGACAGTTTCTCGCTTGATCATCGATCAACGTTCTCCTCGCGTCGAATTTCCTCGACTTGTACCACGGCTCTGTCAAACTAATAAAGGACACACTTCGTTGCGATATGGCGAATGGGCGTGGATTGCACGGGGATAAAGTAGGTTGGACAAGGCGCCTTACATGGCAAGCGCGTCGGAGTTAGTCGAGCGCTCGACGCGAAAGACCATCGAAAGAATCTGCCAGATACGATGGAGAGCAGGAGATCTGGCTTCGATTCCCCGCTAAACGCTCAACCTATTGCGCCGGTTTGAAGCGGTCCGCCGGCACTACTGCAAAGGCTTCGATCTCAACCATCAGATCCGGATGAGCGAGTCGTTTTACGCCGATCAGCGAGCCGGTCGGATAGTCTGACGTGAAATATTCGTAACGCACTTCGTTGGCTTTACGGAACTCTTCGACATCCGTTGTAAAGATCGTTGTTTTCACGATGTCGGAGAACTCGCCGCCGACTGAATGCAACGCACGTCCGAGATTCTCGCAAATTTGACGGACTTGGGCGCGCATGTCGCCAGCGTGGACCGGCAGCGCGTCTTTCTCGCTTCGCGAGGTCATGCCGGCGATGTAAACGAGCGTTCCGCCGGTCACCGCGACGACTTGAGAATGTGTTCCTCTTTTTGGTAGGTCCTTGGGCTGAACTATTATTTTATTAGCATTGGCCATCTAGCTTTCCCTCTCAACCTTCCGTCAGGTTAAAGCGACACAAAACCAAATAGGTTTCGGCCCGAGTCAGAGATAAATACGTGCACCGATCTTGTTTGACAGACAAACAGGCTTAGCATAAGTCAAAGATACGTTTCCACATCCAATCATAATCCATTCCATGGCCCTGTTGAGGAGATTGATAAAGATGAAAGTGCTTGCCGCGCTGGCGCTTCTACTTGTCTCAATTGTTTCAACGCGCAACTCGGAGTTGAACGCAGCTACTGTAGACCAGGTTATTGCGAGTGCCAAAAAGGAAGGCTCACTGGAGTTCTATGCGCCCGGCACGTTGACAGCGCAAGGTGCGAAGCAACTCGAGGATGCTTTCAATAAAATGTTCAGCAGCGATATCAGAATTAACTATTCTCAATCGGGCAGCATGACGGCGGACGTCAGCAAATACATCGGCGAGGCCGCGGCGGGGAACCCGCCGCAGTGGGATGTCATGGTGCTCATCGACGCGCTTCACGGATCAATTTGGAAACGAAAACTTCATATCCCTTTCGACTACCGGGTCCTCGGAGTGAACCAAAGGGCGATCCACTACAACAACGGCACCGTGTCTTTCGCGAATCAGGTCGTTCTACCAGCCTATAATTCTAAGATTGTAGATCCCAAGGACGTTCCCAGGCGTTGGGAAGATCTCCTCGATCCGAAGTGGAAGGGCAAGCTCGGCATGGTTACCGGCGTGGGGCACATCGACTATCTCGCCATGCGATGGGGCGAGAAGAAGTTTCTCGACTTCGGGCGAGCATTGGCAAAGCAAAATCCGGTGCCGGGAAAGTTAGGTGAACTTTATACTCGGCTCCAAATTGGTGAAATCTCTTTGACAACTACACTCACAAATAGTTTCATCGTCCGCGCGCAAAAGGAAGGTGCTCCCCTGGAGCACGCACAAGTGCAACCGGTGGTTGCGCCGGCCTACCATATCGGCGTGCTTAAAGGCTCCCGTCATCCAAATACCGCGCATCTTTTCGCGTCCTTTCTTCTCAGCCTCGAAGCCCAAGCGATTTGGGAGCGCTACAACGGCCAGACATCAGCCTTCGTGCCCGGAACCAAAATGTATAACTACGTGCAAGGCAAAGACGTGATTTACCTCGGCCAAGACGATGTCGATCTGGTCAACCGAGCGGTCGTCGAGGTGAACAAAATATTGGGGTTCAATCCATAAATAGGTCAAGAGAGGAAAAGTGCATGACAAATCCGAAAAGAATCGTTCAACCAAAAGATTTACCGATTCGCAAATCACACTCACAGGTTGTTACCGTCACAGGAGGCACACTGGTGTTTATCGCCGGAATGACCTCCCGCAGCGAAGTCGATGCCACTCCTGTCCACCGCGGCGATATGCGAGCCCAGCTAAGACAGTGCTGCGAGAACATCGGCCGCGCCTTACGCGCCGTCGGCGGAGACTACTCGGATGTGGTGAAAACAACAACCTTTACAACCGATGTGGAAGAGTATCACAGGGTGAACGACGAACGGGCGAAGTATTTCAAATCGGACCTGCCGACTAGCGCGCTTATCGGAGTAGTGCGTCTAGCGCACCCAGACTTGATGGTGGAACTCGAAGTGATGGCGGTCATCCCGACGGAACGGTTTAACCCTCAAGGATGAGGGGCGGGGTGGATGCCATAGATTTCGCTTACTCCCTCTCTTATATCAATTGAGCATTGATAGGGCGCACCGCCTAAGTGTCTAAAACGAAGGCTTACACGTTCATATCGACGAGATCTGTCGCGCAGGGGGCGGTCTCGAGAAAATCCCAACTCTTCATCCAGTCGTAGGTGCGTTGGAGTTCATCGGCCGGGATCGGCGCCGGATCGACCAGATAAAGGCGGCTCTCGCGCAAATCGTCTACGGTGAGCTGATTGATCTGCGGATCGCGATCGCGATAGTAGTCGATGAAATAGTGCATATAAGCGCGCTTGTTTGCCATGATACGTCGGACGGCTTCGCGTATCGCGCGGTTAAAGGCGGCGTAAGTTTCGGCATCGACGCGATCGGACGCTACGTCCGTGCCGTGGTGGAAAGCGGAGATGACCAAGCGACAGCCCATTTTTTCAGCCAGTGAAATATACGGTTCGGTCAGCGTGGTCGCTTCGATGGTCTTGTCCATGAGCATCTTGAAGCGATAATTGGAGCCGTTCGGCACGCGTCCGATCTTGATAAGCTCACGCGGTACAAAGCCTTCGAGCATCTGCAGGCAGAGATAGTGAGTGCCGCTATAAAACGGGACGCCGATCTGCACGTCGGCGAATTGCTGAGGCACCTGCACCGGCGAATCAGCGCGCACCACGATGGCGGCAAAATTCACCATGGAACGACGGCCAACCTGCCGGCTGCCGACGTTGGTGGTTTCAACCCGCGAGAAATTGCCCCATTCGCAAGCGTTGTAGAGATCAGCCTGGCCTGATTCCATCATGCGGCCGTGGCTGGTGTAGCGTGAAGCGTCCTTATGATCGGTGATGTGCAGCTGCGGGCTTTTGTCCAGGCCCTTTTCACGATCCATCCACTCGATCTGGACGCCTTCCTTTTCAAACAGACCCTCGTCATAGGCCACGAGCTCGGCCAATCCCTGAAACGGCGCAGTGGTTTCCAATCGCAGTGTCTTCATAGATTCCTCTCCCTTGGGCGTTAGGTAAGCTACCCCTATACAATGGCTGGCGATCTAACTTCTGTCAAACGCTATGCGCATTTCCTGGCGCATGATTGAAACGCTTAACATATTCCAATCCGGTGCCGCGCGAAATTGGCAATCCCCGCCACCCAAAGTAATCCTAAGCAGTGCCGGATTGCCGATCATCAAGCAGTTTTGCTCGCCAAGCATGCTCGCGGTTAGGCGCCCATTACCCGTTCCTCGAAAACAATGCGCTCGCAAAGCTGAATAGAAGTTTGTTGTTACAAAACTTCTATTTCGCGTAAGTCCTTCCTAGTCGAAAAGGACCTTTTTGTCCGGAATATTCTCTGTCATCACTTTCGTTTCCTTAGAGACAACGTCTCTTACCCTGGCACCTTGCTTGCTCAAAGCAGTTGCCCGCCAGACCATTACCAGATCAAGAACAAAGAGGTCACTATGGGAGCTGAAGAAACCAAACACGATTTATGGCTGAAAAGAATCAATACCTGGATCGCGATCCTTGGCGGCTCAGTCGCCTCGATCGCCGGGACGTACAACTTTCTCCCCTCCTTTTTTCCCCCTGCCCCCGGCCATATCGCGGCTGTGGTCCGCGAACAAGGGGGCGCTCCGGTTCCACGCGCGCATGTTGAGCTGTTAAATTCTGAAAATGTTTTGCTCGTTGCTTCTGAAACCGATCGCGACGGGCGCTTCAGCAGAAAAGACCTCGAAGCCGGTAGTTACCTTGTAAAGGTAAGCAGGGCTAGCTTCGAGCCGCAGACTGCCAAAGTGAGCATCGCTTCCAAAAAGACCACGGATTTGGATCTGGTTTTAAAATCGCGGCCGCGCGCTCAAGTCTCGAACAGTGCGCCACCGAATACTCCTCAACCGCGGGCTATTTCGCAGCCTGAGGGCAGTGCGATTCGTTCGGCGCTTGAAGAAACCGGCGCAGCCTGGATCAAGAACCTCAGCAATGCCGGGAGATGAGCTCAAAACGTCTTCGAACTCTAGCAGTCGCCTCATAGATTCGCAGCAGCGCATTGGATCTTAGATTCAATCTAAGGCACTGCTAGCCGGTAAAACGTCTGAGTAGTTAGCTCCAGTCACCCTCTCGTCCAGTCACTTAGCGTCAGCACTCTTTCGGCTGCATCTGGCACGACGCTTCTGCAGACCTCTTAAACACAGGCGCAACATTCCGCTCATGACTGCGGCCCACACTTCACTCCGTTAGCTTCATCTCCGTCAGCTTCGGCACACGGTCGACTGCGACCATTTACCTCGTTCGTGTTAGCTGCATCCTCAACTCTTGTATGACTGCTCCGTAAAAGAGCTAACAGAGTCACATCTGATGTGAGCGCACGCCGCAGATGGTTCGGAGGCGGAATGATCAATCTGCGGCGCTCACGCAAACAGCCGCAGCAACCACGGGCGCTGGGAATCAATCATCCATTCAGTATCTGGATTGTAGGCCGTAGTTCCTGTAACGATTTGAACTAAGCGCAGCGGTTGAACGATTTGAACCGTTGCAACGAATTCCTTCAAAGAGTGGAGGTGCGCAATGCGGGAAGCTCAGCAAATCAGTCGGCGAACGTGGTTGGTCCGGTTCGCCTTGGGCAGTTTCGCATTATGGAACGAGCTCAATTTCGGCTTCGGCCGCAGAGGTTGGGGCATCGCTATTGGAGGTGGCGATCTCGCTGTTGGCGTCGCTCACGCTCAGAACCTGGAGCCGGCAAACGCGCTTCGGGTCAACCTGGGCATTGTCAATGCCTACGTTCTTATCCGAGGCAAGGAGGCGGCGGTGGTCGATACCGGCACGCCCAACAATGGATCGAAGATCGCGGATGTCGTTCGCACCGCGGGCCTGAGTTGGAATGCGGTTCATCATGTGATTCTGACGCACTATCATCCCGATCATATCGGCAGTGTCGGAGAAATACTGGCGGCGGCCGGAAAAGCGACGGCATACGCCGGCGCCGGAGACGTCGATCAGATCAAGTCACCGCGCCCTCTCAAGGCGGTCAACGACAACGACGAAGTGTTCGGGCTGCGCGTGATCGCCACGCCCGGTCACACACCGGGTCACATATGCGTGTTCGATCCAGCCGGCTCGCTGCTGATCCTAGGTGACGCGATGAACAACATCGGCAACAAGCTCGCTGGTCCTAATCCCCAGTACAGCGCCGACATGGCCCAGGCGAATCAGAGTGTGAAGAAGCTGGCGAAGCTTAAGTTCCAGCGCGCCGTCTTCGGCCATGGGGAACCGATCGACAACGGCGCCTCGCAAGCAATCACGAAATTGGCCGGCACCCTCTGAGCCGTCGACCAAGATTCCTGGGATCAGTCCGTTGAGCTAGCGGTACCACTCAGAAACTCAGTGAAAACGGGCCGGATGCCGAAGGCGAGTTAGCCGCTACCATGCGGACGAGAAAGTCAAAAGTAATCCTGGGTGAAAAGTCTTCAGCCGAGGGTGCGATCCAGAAGCGCCGGTCAGTACTGCAACGCCATCAAGACCAACCCGTACTTATCGGCCCTGATAGAGGCGATCGATGAAACCGCTTTCATCCATTCGCGTGCAAAGACTCATGTCAACGACATCGTCAGTCTGTAACTGGTCCGCTTTTGGATTAATCCCGTATTGGGCCATGAGTTTAAGGACCAAAGCCGTTCCTTTAAGAGTAGGACAGGGCTTCCGGGGCAGCGCTTTCAACATACTTTGATACGCCTCCTGGATCAGTTCGGGCTTATTCAACTTCATATACTTGGCTAATATTCCCTCTACGGTTTTCCGGTTTGAGGGGATGTGAATGAAGGCGACGGCTTCAGTAAGCGCCCTCACCATATTCTCGGCGAGTTGAGGATTGGATTTCATCAGCTTGCGGGACATGACGAGTCCTGTTCCCTGAAACGGGATACTTTCCTTGGCGGCATCGAACAGAACATTGAAGCCTTCCCGCGCAATTTCTTGAGACAGCTCCGGTGGAAGACTCGTCGCCTCAACGCTCCCTGCGCGCAGTGCCGCCATGCGTGCGGGAACACTTCCTATTTGTGAAAGAACGATATTATCTCTTTTGGGATTGAGCCCAAAATGGTCGAGGACCATGAAGGTCATCAGACCAGGTAAACCCGAGGGCGTTCCAATGGCCACTCTTTTACCCTTCAGTGCTTCGACACTTTTAATCGAGGCTTGCGAGACAAACAAATAATCCAAGGTATTAAAGAAGCTTAAAACCATTGTCAGGTCGCCACCCGCGACAACAGCATTGGCGACGTGAGTAATCGCGAGCAGTCCGAACGGAACCTGGCCGGCGAGCATAGCCTGGGTTGCAGTTCCGGCAATGATGAAAACCAGATCCGGGTCCAAGCCGTACTTTCGGAAAAGGCCTTGTTCCTGGGCAACCCAGAGCGGGGCTACCGCATTGCTAATCACACCGTAAGCCACGCTGGGTTTAGCCGGCGGCTGTGCACCCCAAAGGGATGGGAGTGGGGGACCTGCCAGACATAAGCAGAAAGTTAAAACGAGAATTGCAGAGGGCTGTAGGAATCGCCCGTTTTCTTGCGTGGACGTTTTATCTTCTCTCTTCATGGTTCCATGATCTGCAAAGCTATGTAGATCTATTTTTGTTTCCATTATGTTTTGCAGCGGAACCATTAAACAAGGCTTGCACCGGGCTACAACATGGCAACGAAGGTAGGTTTCCAAGAATGTATTTCTCCATATATGGGGCCACCAAACGAAGCCTGAGATCATAGAAGCCTTCGCACTCACGCGGCTAAACGAATAGTCTTTCCCTTATAGTAGGTTCCTTGTTGAGCATCCGTGTCGCTACTGGAAAAGAAGTCCCGTAAATAACGAGAGAGTCGTTAGAGCGGCGGCGTTATTCATGGCCGGCTTGATCATAGGTGCACCTTGTTGGTTCTTCCTTTCGCTGAATTGAACGGAGAGCAAACCGTTGCTTAACATTATGGCGCCATCAAGATGAGGTCGTCGTTACCGACCTTGGTAGAGGCGCTCAAAAAACCCGCTTTCTTCTAGTTTTTGGCACAGGCTCATGTCGAGAACATCATCTGGTACTAATTGCGCGGCTTTTGGATTAATCCCATACTGTCCCATGAGTTTAAGAACCAGAGCTGTCCCTTTTGTACTAGGGCAAGGCTTCCGCGGAAGCGCTGTCAGAAGAGTTTGGTAGGCTTGCTCTACCAATTCGGGCCTGTTTAGCTTCAAATATTTGGCGAGCGTTACTTCCACCTGCTTTTTGTTCGACGGATTATGAATGAATGCTGCTGCCTCGATGAGTGCCTTTGCCATATTCTCAACGAACTGAGGATGGGATTGCTTCAGCTTGCGGGACATAACGAGACCGGTACTCTGATACGGTACATTTTCTTTGGCGGCATCGAACAGAACATTGAAACCTTCCCGCGCAATTTCTTGAGACAGCTCCGGTGGAAGACTCGTAGCCTCAACGCTCCCTGCGCGCAGTGCCGCCATGCGTGCGGGAACACTTCCTATCTGTGAAAGAACGATGTTATCCCGCTTGGGATTGAGGCCGTAGCGGTCTAACACCATATACGTCATCAAGACGGGGACGCCGGAAGGCGTTCCAATTGCGACTCTCTTGCCCTTGAGTTCCTCGACACTCTTGATGGAGGATCGAGCAACAAATAAATAGTCTAACGTATTCAAGAACCCCAATACCATTGCCAGGTCTCCGCCTCCGGAAACCGCATTGACTACATTGTTAATCGCGAGCAGTCCGAATGGGACCTGGCCGGCGAGCATGGCCTGGGTTGCAGTTCCGGCAATGATGAAAACCAGATCCGGGTCCAAGGCGTACTTTCGGAAAAGGCCTTGTTCCTGGGCAACCCAGAGCGGGGCTACCGCATTGCTAATCACACCGTAAGCCACGCTGGGTTTAGCCGGCGGCTGTGCAGCCCAAACCGATGTCAGCGGGCGAGCCGCCAGCCATAAGCAAAAAGAGAAGAGGAGAATTACGGAAGTTTTTTTGAATTGTTTGAATTGTTCGACTGCCATCTTATCTCCTCTTCATTCAGGATCGACAAGACCGTGAGTTACCTATTTGTTCCCGAGATAAGCCTACGGAAAACTATTAAGCGAGGCTTGCGCCCCCTACAGCCTAATTGCGGCGCTTTCTCTCTTCGGATGCATCGATGCGCAGCCTTCGCCGATAAAAGTAATCTATTTCTTGTCAAGGAGGATGCTCGGCAAGGTTACATGACATCGAGCATTAAGGAGGATGCGATCGGCCTGATTGGCTCCCTGTAACTCGCATGCGACCCATGGGTCGGTGGGAGTTGGGGATTTTTCTGCAACCGTACCCGAATAAACGATCAGATCGCCGTCAAAGGTAGGGAAAGATTGGCGCACCGTCAATCTCCGCAAAATGCCGCGCAAACCTATCCAATCTGTTATGGTACGAACTAGCAATGCCTCCCGATATCCGCCGCTTGCGATAAACGTTGTTAAGCCGCTACGTTCTCGCACGAAATCTCTATCCCAGTGAAGCCGATACCAGTTCTCCTGAAATCCGGCCCACTGTACCGTGTCGACAATGGTCAACGGTCCAAAAGCACGTTTCGGAATAGCGTAGCCCAAGTCGACGTCTTCAAAGCAGAGCTGTTTAGTCATTTAAATCGAATCGTTTAAATTACTCCGCTCTCCAATAACGCCTGCTGATCATATTTCGAGTAGCCAAGTCGGTTCATGATTTCTGCGGTATGTTGACCCAGTGACGGTGCCTGATGCAGCTCGCTGTGGCGTGCTGTCGATATTGCCCCGCCAGGAACCGTGATACGGCCGAATTCGCGGTGATCAATATCCCTCAGAAATCCGCGTTCCAAGAGCTGGGGATCTCGAACCAGCTCGACCGGTGTAGCGACCGGTGATGCAGCCATGTGGCGGCTCTGGGCTCCAGTAACCAGATATTCTTTGGAGAATTGCTTTGACCAGGCTTCCAGTCGGTCGAGAATGAAATCTCTTTTTTGATTTCGTCCGGTGTCATCGTCCAACGCGGGATCCATTGTGAGCGCCGGATCGCCGACCCATTCCTTGATTTTCGTCCAGGCCGCCGGATTGGGGGGAACACTGACCATCCAATGTCCATCGGCACACTCCAGAGCCCCAGAGATTGCAGTTATCTGGCCCCTTAGCCCGCGCCGGTGGGTTATCTCGCCTGAGGAGGTAAATGCGATCACGGCTTGCTCCATCAAGGACTCTAGCGACTGTTGAGCGGAGACCCGGACCACGTCCCCCTCTCCGAGCAAGTCCTGCATATTCATGGCTGCTGCAGTAGCAATCGCGACATACAAACCGACGATTACGTGTGCGACATGCGCGCCTGCCAACACAGGTCTCTCGGATGGCTGTCCAGTGATATACATCAGGCCCGAACGCGCGTAAGCACAAATCTCGGGTAATTCATCTTCGAGAACCGTCACCACGAGGCGTGGATTGGTCTGGCGCAGGACTGTCTCGTCCACGGGTAAGGGGTTGTTGGATACTAAAACGTCGCATATGCGAACAAGATCAAGGAGAACTTTACAACCTGTCTGGTTTTTCAGGTCCAGCGTGACACTCTTTTTTCCCATGTTTAAAAACATGTGGTAGGGACCATGCTCCAAATCAGGATTCTCGGTGACAAGGGGACCTAGCCGCCGGAGTCTATCGCCCGAACGCGGCTCTATTCTGATGACCTCATGTCCTGCCTCGGCGAGAAGTCGCGTGCCGTATGCCGCGGAAACATCCGTCAAGTCGATGATCGTAGACACTTCTAGGACTCACCTTCATTGACCGGAGCATTGCGCTTCGGAAGTTTCACGCTTGTTTGGCGCACCAAGAGAACCAAATTCCCTTTCTCTTGTCTAAAAATCATCTCTCGTGTGACAAAAATGCCGACACCGGATCGCGTCCTCCGGGCTACTATATCAATAATCCTGTGAGTAACATTAAGTCGATCGCCGATGTAAACGGGCTCGAACCATTCGAACTCTGCTTGCGCGTTGCGCGATTCAGTATAGCCTTTGGGAAGCGGCACGGCTTCCCAGAGATTGTCGGAGTGCGTGCCCTTTGAACCCTCGTTCCTACGATATAGCTCGGCGATCATTGCGGGAGGGACGACTCGACTTCGATATCCGGCTGAGCGCGCGATTTCGTCATCTTCCCAAAGAGGGTTTCTATCGCCGGTGGCATTTATGTAGCGGCGCAGATCGGACGCAGAGATCGGCTCGGGCAATGGGATTGGACCAATCGTTCGCCCACACCATGTTTTGAGTTCATCGCTTATTAAAAAATTTACTTCATCTTTCATGAATACCTTATTCGAGAGCACCCTGGTTTTCTAATTGTCGAATTTCTTCATCCGAGAGGCTGACCCACTGGCGCAGGATATCCCGATTGTGCTCACCGAGCCGCGGCGCGGGCGTAGGGCTCGCCAAAGAGTAGCGGCTGTAAATGAAGGGAACTTTGGCGACGAGTCTCGGAGCTTGAGGCGGATGATCCATCCGTCCGAATATACTGCGCTCATCACGCGATTTTACGATCTCGTCAATTCGCCTTACCCGCTGAGCCGGGACGCCAACCGACTGCAGTAATCGTTCAACGTCGGTGTTTTGCAGTTCACTTGTCCATTGCTCCAAATGCGCATCGATTTCATCCTGATGCTGCATTCGCCCGAGCAGGTTCTGAAACTTAGCATCCGAGGCCCACAATGGATTACCGAGCGCTTTTACCAGGGCAAGCCACTGCTCATCACTTTCCACTGCAATCACGCACCATTTGTCTTCTCCGGCGCAACGATAACAACCGTGCGGTGCGGCCGACATTGACCGATTGCCGATCCTGGGAGGATTTTGGTGCGTTAACGACGCTGCAAAAAGCAGCGCGCCAACACTCGCAACGCTGCATTCAAATTGGCTAACGTCGAGATAAGTTCCCAAGCCCGATTGATTGCGCTCCGACATTGCGTGCAGTATGCCAAAGCAGGCGTGTAATCCACCGACAAAATCGTTCCAAGAATTTGAGATTGCTACCGGGGCCTCGCCATCGTTGCCTGTCGCAGTCATCAGTCCAGAGTAGGCTTGAAGGTTGAGGTTCATGCTCCTCCAGTTTCGTCGCGGCCCACTATGTCCATAGCCGGACATACTAACGAAGATGAGTCGAGGATTCTGAGTTTGAAGATAATGGGGTCCCAACCCCAGCCTTTCCATCACTCCCGCGCTGAAATTCTCCACCAGCACATCCGCCACGGCGGCCATCCGAGCTGCCAGGTCGCGTCCAGCGTCGGTCTTCAAGTTAATCGTGAGCGATCGCTTGTTACGGTTGATGTTTAAATAGGCAGGCGGACGTTCATCAGGCTCCGAACCGGCAGGCTTAGTTCTTGTTCCGCCCGCGAAATCCTTTCGCAGACTTGTCTCAATCTTTACGACATCGGCTCCGAGATCAGCTAGAATCCGAGTGCAGAAGGGCGCTGCAACAATATGGCCGAAATCGAGGACTCGAAGCCCCTGCAACGGTTGCCTCCGGTTTGAACCGTTCATCACTGTGTCAGGATCTTCTTTACTCGCTCCACCACATCAGCCGGTTGGTTTATCGCTTCTTGTGCCAGACGCTCTAATTCCTCTCCGGATACAAAGTCGACATCCATTCTTGCCTTTTTTGCATCCGCCAAAAGATCTGGATCTTTGAGCGCTGCAGCGTATCCACTACGCAAGACTTTGATCAGTTCCGCAGGAGTACCGGGTGGAACGACAATCGGCTGACCGAAGTCACTACCCAGTAATACGACACGAACTACTCGGCGGCTTGCGTCGGAAGTTTTGTACTTGTCCATAATTTCATAGATAGTCGGAGCATCGGGTGATCGAGAATCTCGCGTTTTACCGGTCTGTAAAATATGGAGATCGAAGTTATTCTTGTGCCAGCTGGTGAATGGTTCGCGACCGAAATGCGCCGGGAAAATCATTCCACGACAGTGCACCTCACCTTTTTCTACGGCCAAATCGATCTCCGTTCCGCCGGCGTAGCCCAGTACGGTCTGGATTTTTACTCCTAAAGCCTCTTGCAGAACCTTCGCTAAAATATAATCCGAGCTGGCAACTCCGGAGCCACCGCATTTAGCCGGCTCCTTCGCCTTTAACAAATCTTCAATGGTCTTGTAAGGCGCGTCAGCCCGCATGTAGAGAATCAGCGGGTTAGTGACGGGCGAGCCAATCCAGTGGAATTTCCGAATATCAAACTGAACCTCCTTTTGACTTGAGAGTTGCGCAGAATAAATGCCGGCGTGAGGGGCGCCGAGCGTGAGTCCGTCGGGCTTAGCAACGTTGTAAACGTAGTTGGCGGCTATTATAGATCCTGCACCAGGCATGTTCTGAACAACGAAGGTAGGATTTCCCGGGATGTATTTCCCCAGGTATTTCACCACCAAGCGAGGCCAGAGATCATAGAAACCACCGGCACTCAGCCCCACAACAATCCGGATAGTCTTCCCTTTATAATACGGCTCCTGTTGAGCATGAAGCGTCGTGGGTGAAAAGAAGTTCAATAAAAGTAATAACCATGCAATCGCTAAAGCGGCAGCTTTATTTCTGGGCGGCTTTATCATCGACGCACCTTACTTCTTTCTTTGTGGCATTGAGGCGAGCGCAAGAGTTGCTCAGTATCGCTAGAGGTTCCCCACAAGCCGAAATTTATAGAGTGTCATGTTTTCCGTAACATCCTCGAAGACCACCTCTACGGGTGCATCACAACGCAACTCCTCCAGCGTGCACCCGACGATGTTACTTACGAGACGCGGACCTTCATCTAATTGCACCAATGCCACTGCGTAGGGGATCTCGGGTTCAAACCCTTTGTGATAGACACGGTGATAGACTCCGAATGAGTGAATCTTGCCCTTTCCGGGCGAGGGTTTCCATTCCCAATGCAGGCTCAAGCACTGCGGACATGTCACGCTCGCTGGAAACCAGTACGAGCCGCACTGCGGACAGTGGGGCAAGAGCAATTGATGTTTTTTGCATCCATGCCAAAAAGGTTCGGACTCCACGGCCGGTTTAGGCAACGGCTTTCTGTACTCGCTCATGACGCCTCCCTCGCTAGAATTACCGCGGACTGGCATACGGTATTGCCACCGTGACCTGTCACCAGCGCAATCTGCGCATCCTTCACTTGGCGCTCAGGCCCATGTTCATGGCGAATTTGTCGGACGCCCTCGCAGATCTGAAGCATGCCTTGCACATGCCCTTCGGATAGTTGACCGCCGGAAGTATTGGTGGGCAGTTCGCCGTCGAACTCCAAAGCGCCCGAAGCTGCAAAAGGGCCGCCCTCACCTTTTTTACAAAAGCCATAGTCTTCCAGCTGCAAAAGAACCATGTGCGTGAAGCAGTCGTACATCTGTGCAGTGTCGATATCCTTGGGACCTACGCCAGCCATACGGTATGCGGTCTCACCGGCCTCCTTAGCGCCAGTTGTGATCATATTGTCGTCCGCGAACCAACCCTTTAAACGGTTGCCAAAACCGAAGCCGAGAACGTAGACCGGCGGCTTTTTCAAGTCCCGGGCGCGCTCCGCCGACGTCACCACGACCGCTCCAGCGGCATCGACGTAGACGCTGCAATCGTACAACCCAAGCGGATCCACAATCATTCTTGCCTTCATGTACTGCTCGAGTGTCAGCGGGTCGCGCATAAAGGCATTGGGGTTTTTGCGCGCATGATTGCGGAAGGCGACCGCGATCGAGCCCAGCTGTTCTTTTTTGGTGCCGAACAATTGCATGTGACGGCGGGCGGCAATCGCATAGTGCGCCGGTTGACCGAACAGGCCAAATTCGGGTCCGAATTCCTTCAAGGCCTGGGCCTCGCTGTTGGCGGCCACCAGCGCCTTAGCCTCGGCGTTGCGATGCGTGCGCGACCAGGCATCTCTGGCGTATCCAACCACGACGGTGTTGCACAAACCGGCATCGATCGCCATGCAGGCCATGGCCACACCGAGAACTTGACTGGCTCCGCCATTATCCGTGGAGGTGCTAAATGATGCGTTTATCCCCAGCGCTTCGCCAACGTGTTGATGATGGGTATACGAATCGTCGGGCCCGTGGGAGATGAGACCATCGACGTCGGCTCGCTTCAATCCCGCATCTTCGATCGCGTTTTTCGCCGCGATAGCAAAAAGACCGATGTCACCGTACTCGGGAATCTTACCAAGCGGACTTTGACCGACGCCCACGATGGCGTACTTGCCTCTAAATTTTTCACTCATATGGTTTCTCCGACACTCCTTCCAGGAAGCTTTACTCAGTCTAGCGCACCATCCTGCTTATAGGCGGCAATGGTCGTCGTGCTGTAGCCGACCAACTCTCGCAGCACCGCCTCCGTATCCCGCCCCAGCTCGGGAAACTCCCACCTGCGACTCAGCTTCGCCTTGGCAAATTGCAGCGGAAAATTCGGCAGCACGACACGTCCAAGTCTCGGATTCTCCACCGCAACGATGAACCCCCGCTCTTTAAGATGAGGATCATCGACTAAATCCCGGCCCGTTTGCACGACACCGGCAGGAACACCGGACTGCTGTAATCGATTACGGATTGCGAAAGCATCTTCGTCCCTGGTCCATTGCGCAATGATCATGTTCAGGGTGTCGCGGTTTTTGAGTCGGTCAGCGCTGGTCGTAAATCGCCCGTCCTGTTCCAGGCCGCCGCCCACGATTCGCGCTAAGGCCGACCATTGTTGATCGTCATCCGCTGCAATCACACACCAGCGATCTTCACCGGCGCATGGGTAGCAATCATGGGGCGCCGATGACAGCGAAGCATTGCCTGTCGGCTCAGGGTTGCTACCGTTCGCGACCGCATCCATCAGGTTCGCACCGATCATAAAAGCCGTCGCTTCCGCTTGTGCCAGGTCGATGAAAGCGCCCGTTTTGCGGCGATCGCGGTGCAACACTCCGGAAACAATCAGAATCGCCGACAGCACACCGGAAACATAATCCGGGAGCACCGTCTGAGAGCCGATAGGGGGCGCGGTGTTGCCGGGATGATTCCACAAATAAGTAAGGCCGGTGAACGCAGCAATGTTCACCCCAAGCGTGGCGAAATGCCGTTTTGGACCGGTAGTGCCGAGGCCCGGCATGCGCAGATTGACGATATCCGGTTTGATCTTGCAAAGCTGCTCGTAGCCCAAGCCGATGCGCTCGACCACATCGACGCTGTAATTGTCCATCACGGCGTCGGCTTTTCTTACCAAGTCATGCACTATCTTATGACCGCTCGGGTGCTTCAGATTGACTGTGAATGAACGCTTATTGCGGTTGAATTCGAGAAAGCGCGGCGACACGTTCGGATCGCCGGCCTCGCCGAAAAATCGAAATGGATCCAAACCGCCCTTTCTCGATTCAACTTTGATGACGTCCGCGCCCAGCTCGGCAAGAATCGTTGTACCATACGGACCGGCGAGCACATGATCGAAGCTGACGATGCGCATGCCATGCAACGGGCCATTGCCGCGAGGCACACTAGGATTGCATGTCGGTGCCGGTGATCGCTTGATTCCATCATCCTGCCAGCTATCGAGCACCGGTACGCTGCCGACCGGCGGACGAACGCCGTCGATGAGGAACGGCATTGCCGTTTGTTTTGCGTTGCCGAAACCTGGGTGATCGACTGAGACAATAAATGCCCGGCTCTGCACATGTTGATCATTGATAAAATCCAATGGTGTGTTTACCGGTACACAGGGAATGCCTTGGGACTGTAGAAGTTCAGTGATCTCAGTGACGCGATATTTGGATAAGAAGGCCTCGACACCCGGGTTGAGATCTTCGACGTGCATACGGCGATGAACGTAACTGAGCCATTCGGGGCCATCGAAATGCGGCGGATGATCTTTCCACAAGTCTAACAACAATTTCCAGTGCTGACGCGTGACGTAGAGATACACGTAGCCATCACGACAGCGAAAAATCTTCGCAGGAGCTACCGATGCATGCTGGCTGCCGGCACGCCTAAGAACCTCCTTTTCGTTTGCCCAGAGACGGATAATATGCTCTTGAGTCGCCAGGCATTCTTGCATGGAAACGTCGAGATGATCACCTTCTCCCGTCCGCTCGCGACTGTAAAGCGCTGCTAAGACTCCCACGGTTGCGTATAAACTCGCGAAGTAATAGGCCTGGGCTTCTGGCGGTTTGCACGGCGGCAATTCAGGCGTTCCCGAGATATAAAGAAAACCGCTCTCCGCCATCGCGACCAGATCGTTGCACGCGAGCTTGCTTTTCGGCCCGGTCTGGCCAAACCCGGTAATCGAAGCCATGACTATCCCGGGATTTGACTTGGTAAGCCTTTCGTATCCCAACCCGATCGCTGCCAATTCGCCGGGGTGAAAACTTTCCAGCAATACGTCGGCCGATTCGACCAACTCGAGCAACGCGTCGCGATCTCTCTTCTTCTTGAGATCGAGGATTCTGCTGGCTTTGCCAGCATTGAGATGAGCAAAAGTCGAGCTCAGCCGCCGGCCGTCGGCAGAGCCGATGAAAGGTGCCAATTCCCTGACCGGATCCCCACCGGGAGGTTCTATCTTGATGACCTCCATGCCCAAACCGGCTAGCACGCGCCCGCACAACTGCCCCCTCAAGTCGGTTAGATCAAGCGCTCGATAGCCCTTTAGAAATGCCCCGCGGGACTCCATGTTCTCAGCGACCTCTCCTGGGACTAGCGGCCTTTCCATACAGGAGGTCGCTTCTCGGCAAATGCGCGCGCCCCTTCCTTTTGATCCTCCGTCGTCGAAAGAGCCAAACCCAATTCGCTCTCGAGCTGCAACCCCTGGTCGATCGGCAGCTCGACGCCTTTGGTAATCGCTTCCTTTATCGCGATCACAGAAAGCGGTGCGCCAAGGCAAATTTTCGTGGCAATATCCTCGGCAACGGCCATCAAGCGATCAACTGGAACAACACGGTTCACAAGGCCGAGGCGAAAAGCCTCCGCGGCATTGACCAGCTCGCCCGTAAGGCACAACTCTAGCGCGTTCGCAGTTCCTATCAGACGTGGGAGCCGCTGCGTCCCTCCCGAGCCGCCGAGTCGACCTCGACGAACTTCCATCATACCGAGCATGGCATCCTCGGCCGCAACGCGCAGATCGCACGCGAGCGCGACCTCCAGGCCTCCGCCGACAGCGTAACCGCGTATCGCCGCAATCGTCGGCTTATCCATCGAAGAAATCGCTTGGTGATGAAAATGGATGCCTGGCTGGCGTCGCCCATGTCGCTGGGCAAATAGGCTTTGGTCGTCGCTTTGAGCCGCTCCCTCTTTTAGATCGAAGCCCGTGCTGAAAGCGCGCTCGCCTGATCCGGTGAAAATACAGGCCCGCACTTCAGGGTCCTTTCTCATCCTCTCGCAGGCATCGATAATTTCCCGCCTCATTTGCTGGTTCACCGCGTTCAGAACCTGAGGACGATTCAACGTGACGAAACCGATATGATTTCTCACGTCGTAGACAATGGCTTGGTAACTCATGATCGACCATCCTGATTCAACGCCCGCTGCAGTTGAACGATCAGCGGATTTGTTTTGACGGATTAGACAGACGTGCTCCCCGCAACCGCTAGGGCCTGAATCTGCTTTTATAATTTCAAACGTACTCGGCACTCTTAACGGTGTGGAGCGCTCTTGTCAATTTAGAATTTCCAATGTAGGAGGTTAGAAAATTTCTTACGTGTGATGCCTTGTGGACTTCAAGACATTAAATGCATTTTATCTAACCATCAGCACCGGGAGCACGCTCCGAGCCGCCAGCTTAATGGAGCTGACGGTTCCGACCCTTTCCGTCAAACTGAAAAATCTGGAAAAAGATCTCAAAGTAAGACTCTTTGATCGCCTCCCTAACAAGCTTGTGCCAACGCCGGAGGGCATGGCGTTTTACGGAGAAGTCCGCCAAGTGCTGGAATGCATTGAGAGAGCGAAAACCGCCGTTCATCGGAAGCAAGGTCATAGCTTCGAGGGCCGTATTTCAATCTCCATGGGAAGCGATCTCATTCAGATCTTCGCGCGCCGATTGGGATCTTTTCTCAAACGACATCCTCGTTTGGAGTGCACGCTGCTCGCCAGAGCGTCTTCTGAGACGTTCTCTTTGGTGCTGGCTGGCAACGTGGATATCGGCATCGGCCGTTTCGATTCGATGCCGCGCGCCTTGATCGCCAAAGATCTTTTTGAAAATTCGATCTGGTGCAGTTTTCCGCGCAAGCACCCATTTGCCCGCGACGGCAGAATCAGCGTCGGTGATTTCGAAAGTCATCGAATCATTACGCTCGCTCGGTCCTCAGGAACTGGACGCGCTATTGATCAAGTGTTTCGGCGCAGCCGAGTCCGGCCTCAGAACATCCTTGAAGTCGGAAGCTGTCGGTCGGCATTGGAATTTGTGAAACTCGGAGTCGGGATCGGCCTGGTGCACAACAATTGTCTCATTACCGAGCGTAAGGATAATCTTCGCTTCAAAGATGTGAGCCACATTTTTGGGGCCGCGCCAGTCACTTTGATCTACAAACGTTCCACTATTCTAACGCCAGCCCACTTGGGGATCATGGACATTTTTGACCACGGCCCCCGAGGTCACCTTTAGAGCACGTAGGTCGCGCCTCGTCAGCACTTGGGCAGACCCGCATTTATCGCAGATTTCGTTGCGCTCGCGGCACTACATCGGCGTGTCACTCGCGAAATATTGCACGGGTGGGCGCCAAGCAAAGATTTAGCATGAACTCCCGGAGCACGTCGGAATACAAGAAGACTTTAACTTTGTGCCTTGTGAATTGCGGCGGCGCGGCTTAAGACCGATAGTCTTATGCCTTGCGCTGACGCGATCGTAGCCCCGTGAATCGTCTGCAGCCAGCAAATGTCCCTTGCTACGCCATTGACTTGATTCTATAGAAGGACCGATCCAGAAAGGAACGTGTCCATGGCACAAAATAGTGACGTGCGATTAGCCATTCTCTCCCCTGGCGATCGTGCAGCGAGGCAGAATACAAGGGGCGAGACTAGCCGATTCGCAGATTTGTTCAGGGAGTTTGCTGTCAGGGGGATTCACGTCGAGGCCGCAATATATCACGATGATTTTTGCGAGGAAGTTCGAGAGCAGCTCATGCGGGTTGACGGCATTCTGGTATGGGTCAATCCGATTGAAGGCGGACGAAACAGATCGATGCTCGATTCTATGCTTCGTGATGTTGCGGCCGCTGGAGTTTTTGTCAGCGCCCATCCCGACGTCATCTTGAAGCTGGGTACGAAGGAAGTTGTTTATCGCACGCGCAATCTTGGATGGGGCTGCGACACGGATCTATACGCCAGTTTCGATCAGATGGTTCAGAAGCTGCCTTTGCGGCTGGCAACCGGTAGGGCCAGGGTACTCAAGCAGCATCGCGGCAACGGTGGGAACGGCGTGTGGAAAGTTCAATTGGCAAGAGACGAATTAGCCGATCGAACCGGCGCCGCTTCCGCTGCCTTGCCGCAGCCGGAAACCGTCATTCAAGTACGACATGCGTTACGTGGTTGCAGCGAAGAGGAAATCAAGCTCGGCGATTTTTATCATCGCTGCGCGCCTTACTTTTACGCCAATGGCCCGATGATTGATCAAGAATATCAAGAGCGACTGGCGGAAGGCATGATTCGCTGCTACCTCGTGCATGACAAGGTAGTGGGTTTTGGCCATCAGGCTATCAATGCGTTGTTTCCAGCGCCCCCCGGAGCGCCTTCAACCGAAGCGCCCCCGCCTGGACCGCGTTTATATCATCCGCCGTCGATGCCGGAATTCCAGCCCCTCAAAGTCAAGCTGGAGCAGGAGTGGGTGCCGGCAGCGCAGCGGCTGCTGGACATCGAGACTGAAGATCTTCCTATTCTCTGGGATTGCGATTTCCTGCTCGGCTCGAAGCGAGACAGCGGCGAAGACCGCTATGTACTATGCGAAATCAACGTCAGCAGCGTTGCGCCGTATCCTGAATCTGCGGTGCCTTACATAGTGGACGCAACCGTGGCTCGGTTGCGGGCAACGAGACAAAGACGCTGATGATTGAAGCTCTCGTTCAATCCCGTTTGCTGCGCATGCCGAAAAGCATTGACGTGGATCTCGATCAGCAAGCGATATGATTCGCTATGAATGTAGGCATGACATTCCAGATGTAGCATATACCGGGGTCAGGCGAGTCTGACGAAACAACGTCGTGCCGCCCGGCCAAAATAGTTCGCGGCAAAACAGATCAATAGGAGATTCTGATAGCCGTGTCGTCCCCTGGCAACGAACCCAAAGGACGGCCGTCTAGAGTCCTCAGCGGACGGGCTGGGCGCGGTCCACAGCCGTGCCGCGCAGGATCACCGCCGAGATGCGTCGCGTATTGGTGATGTCATCCAGCGGGTTTGCGTCGAGCACGATGAAGTCGGCGCTCTTGCCGGCTTCCAGCGTGCCGGCGTCGGTCAGCCGCAGAAAATCGGCCGAATTGCGGGTCGCTGCCACGATGACTTGCGCCGGCGTCATTCCGGCCATCACCATGTCCAACATCTCTTCGTGCGGGCCCCACGGGCGATTGCCGTCGGTTCCGAGAACGATGCGCACACCCGCCGCATTCAGCTTCGCCAGGTTGCGCGCCTGGATTCCGTAGAGAGCCTGCACCTTAGGCCGGTCTGTGTTAGCCGCTTCGAGCTTCTTGAACTCGTCGGCCGGAAGGCTCGCGCGCAGCCAGCTCAAGTCGGCCTTCACTCCCCGATCCGGCAGGTTCGGTGTGAGAACCAGGTTAGGACGCTGCTTGAACATGGTCACCAGTTCGTCGTCGATGTCCCGGTCGCGAACACCGTGCGCGAATGCGTCGATGCCGGCACGGATCAGCCCCTTCGCGTCCGCAAGCTCGAAGATATGCGCGATGACCTGCAGCTTTCGCTTGTGCGCCTCGTCGATGATGGCGCCATAGATTTCAGGAGTGAGCTTCTTGTACTTGCCGTCTCTGTCATCGACCCAGATCTTGACGATGTCGACCCTGTGCGCCGAGAGTTCCTCCACTGCTTTGCGGCCTTCAGCGACGCTGGTAACCCAATAAGGCACTTTGGTTCGCCCCGGCTCCGGCATCGTAATGCCGCGCCCGGCGCTACGATAACGCGCGGCGCCGTCAATTGTCTGGCTGTGCAGATCGAGCACTTCGTAGCCGTCGGTGCCCAGACTCAGCACCGCGCTTACGCCGTAGTAAGCGCGCATTCTCAGGTCGCGGATGACTGCATCACGCGAGTCACTGAGATGAACATGAGTGTCGACTATCATCGGCATCACGGTCTTGCCGGCGAGATCCACGCGCTTAGCGCCCGCCGGCACGCGAACGTCGGCAGCGCGGCCGGCCTGCGCGAGTTTGGCGTCCTGCACGATCAATGTTGCGTTCTCAATCACCCGCCCGTCGCCGACGATCAAGCGCGCCCGTTCGTATGCGGTGACGGGCTGCTCGGATACCGGCACTGCGCATCCGGCAATCAAACCAAACGTGATCACTGCGAGAACCGCGATTAACTGCGCTCGTTGCATGAAAGCTCCTGATTGCATTCTTACGCGACCTATTAATTGAACGGCCATCTATCTTCTACCGAGGTTGGAATTCGCGCCGAATCGGCCGCAATATCGTTCGCCGTTCGCAACCTGTCAAGATGCAAACGCGGCCGAACACAACGAATTCACGAAGATCCGGCGGAGTATCTCCTGAAAGCATCGCGCATGCGGCTCAATTTAGCGAATACATTTTGACGCAAAATATGCGCTGACCTTCAAGTATGTGTCGGCCTATGTAATCTTCTCCCGTGGAACGGATCCGATGCGGCGTCTGGAGAGTAATCCGTCATTTCGAGCCCGCCAGGAGCCTGCCCCAACCTTGTACGGGCGAGATGATGCCGGGGCGCACGAGATCGTTCCATACTTCAGCGCTCATGTTGGTGAAAGCCGGTTTGCCATATTCTTCCTCTATGGCCGGAATCACATGCAGTGACATGGCGGCACCGCCGGGGATCGAAATCGCTTCGGCGTCAGGCCAAGTTCTTGCCGCTTCGCGGCCGACATCCAGGGCCATTTCCAAGCCTTGTTCCAAAGTCATGGCGAAGGAGTCCGACGCCCACTGATTCCGCTTGGTGATGCCGACGACGTTAATGCCGCCAGCCTCGAGGTAGCGTTTAATGGCCTCATTGACCGGGTCGGCCCAGCGGCTGCCGATTGCGAGTTTCGTCAATCCGAGATGGTTCATCGCGGCAATCAACGCCTCGAGCGGAGCGTCGGCCGATATCCCAGTTTTTTCTTTCGTTTCGCGCAGCAATTCGCGGACCTTCGGGCGGGTCAGCATCGCCGAAATCGGAGCGCCACTAAAGATAATGTGATCGACCTTCTCTTTGACCAACCGGTCGATACAGATCCAGTAATTCTTTATCGCTTTTTCGACACCCTCCTTCGTATAATTCTCGAGCCCGAGCCCCGTGGAGATTTCCATGAAATCGAGCGGCAGGAGCCGGTACAGTTGATAGCTTCGTGCGCGCTGCACTTCTTCATGGGCGCGTGGCTGGATCACTCCGTATCGAAAACGCGGCAGCAGTTTTTTCACATAGTCGGCCATAACGAACAACTCCTTGAAAATTGATGCAACTGGATTGCCTCCCGCTCCTGAGCGGACTTCCTACTTCTCGTACAACCCTTTGACGAAGCCGCTTGCCTCGATTTCGCGCGCGATCTTGTACGAGACGAATTGCTCCGGATCGGCCTTCTTCGCCGCCGGCGTGGTGCTCGAGAGCTCCGTCAGAATAGTGCGAATCCCTTCGAGTGTCGGAATCGGCAGCGGCTGATATCTGCTCGCGATCTCGTCGTAGTTGTGCTCCAAAACCTCGCGATCGTCAGTGCGGGTATATCTTCTCAGCACCGCCAGCGCCGCTTCTTTATTGCGCTTGAACCCATGGATCGCTTCGATGTAGGCGAGCATGAACCCTTTCACGGTCGCTTCATTTTTTTGCAGATAAGATCGGGTCGTGCCAATCGCGGAGGTCGGATAATCCAGACCCAGGTCGGCGAGATCGGCCAGCTCGCGAAAACCCGCTTTGCGCGCGATCAGGGATGAGGTGCCGGTCGTTACTCCGGCGTCGAGCATTTTGGTCTGCAGGGCGCGGACCGTGTCCTGCGATGTGCCGATTTGGAGAATATTGACGTCGCGCTCCGGGTTGAGTCCCCATTTTTTAAGCGCCAGCCGGACCGCGAAATCGGATGTTGCCCCATAGCGGCTGACCCCCAATTTCTTGCCCTTGAGTTGCGCCGGGCTGGAAATTTCCGGAGCGCTGAAAATTTTGAAAACAAATCCGTTGATCAGAGAGGCAATGAGAACGGTGTCGGCGCCCTGCATTGCGGCTTGCACCAAACCGGAACCCGAGAGCGAGGAAATTTGCAGATCTTTGGCAATCAGCGCACGCAACGAGACCGAACCTGTACCCATGCCGACCAGCACCACATCAAGACCCTGCTTCTCGAACAGTTTGGCTTCCTTGGCAAACCCCAATACGGCAACGCCGCCATCGGTAGAACCATAGCCGATGACGACTTTAACGAGTGGCTTGGCGCGGTCCGCCAGTGCGCTTGACGTTTGCGGCCAAAGAAGAGAAATGACAAGCGCCGCGAGCAGTAATCCATTAACACCCTGCGGCAGCCAGTGGAGATGCGCTCGAAGACGAGTTTTGGTCACAATTTTGCCTCGATTGGCACAGCCGAGTTTTCCGTGCTGAATATAACGTTCTCCGCCAAAACGTATTCGCTGATCTACTCCCTGTCAAATTCAACTGATCTATGATCGATATCTGGAGAATCCAAGGGCACGCGTTCGGTGAAACGCAGGATAATCACGGCGAAGATCCTGAGAGATCTGTGAGCTACTACCCCATTGAAACTCGTAGTAGCGCTCCACGCGGTCGTCGGGCAATTCACCTGGTTC
Source organism: Binatia bacterium (assembly GCA_036378835.1). Taxonomy (GTDB): domain Bacteria; phylum Desulfobacterota; class Binatia; order UBA9968; family UBA9968; genus WHTF01. Next base: position 34,958 of record DASUVS010000130.1, read on the forward strand.
TCAGCTCGCGCTGCGCCATTTTGAGAATCGATAGATCCGCAACGTCGCTGATAGCGATTTCTCTGTTGACCTTTGCCGTCCGCTTAACATCGTCGATCAAAAGTCTAAGCCCGTCCTCTGGAAGAGCGAGATCCTCACTGAATGTCTTTACACTGGAATCATAGGTCCGAGCCGCCATCGCTTTATCGATCTTCAACCACTGCGCCATAATCGGCAGGGTGCCGTCGCGACTCTGATGAATATAGCGGTTGGCTTTGATACCCGCTTTGATGACCCGCCCGATCTCATCCGGGCGCTCTTTAATTTTCTTCTCGGTAGCTATCAAACCGCTCACCGGAAAACTAAACAACTCATGGGCGCGCGCCAGTACTATGAAGCCAAGCGTCTCACCGAGAAAATCGATGGGCGGCCCTCCTAACGTGGCGAAGGTCAGGCCTTGCTTCATCGCACCAAAGCGGGAATCGAGAGCGCCGGTGGCAAGAAACTTCACTTCCTTGTCGGGATCGATGCCGAAATGCTTCATGATTAATCGTCCCATTGCTTCGAGAGCGCCGCCGTAAGCATTGATCCCTATGGTTTTTCCCTTCAAGTCGGTGACAGATTTCATCTCTGGCCGGGCGATTAGCGCGGTGGGAGAAATGGGTACGTAAGCAGCAACCAGCTTCACTGGAACTCCACGGATCGCCGCGGCCACCCCGGGGCCGAGCACCGTATAATAGTCGATTTCACCGCCGACCAACGCTTGGAGCGCGACGGCAGGATTCATCCTGATAGACTCAGCAACGATCCCTTCTTCTTGAAAAAAGCCTCTCTTATCGCCGATAGCGAGCGGCACAAACGGTGCAGCGAGATCTGGGAATCCGATCCTTATTCTATCCGCCGCGTGAACCGAGGGGTGGACAAGAAACCCAAACAGCAAGAGAAAGACGTAAGCAAAGCAACGTCGCATGACAGCTCCCTTCACTTGTCTATTCATCTCGGCGCATAGGCTCGAAGAAACCTCCGAACCCAGCAAGCGTCTTAGCGATACTAACGAACCCGGTTTATTGAATTAGGCCATGACTTCACCGCCACTGTGAATCGGCCGGAATCAGGTTCTTTCCGAAGCGGCGCTCCGGGGCCGCGGCTAGCCAGGCGGAAGTCTTCTCAACGTAAAGTTTGAAATGAGGCGATTGGCGGTGCGCCTCCAGCGCTGCCTCATCTCTATAGACCTCATAGTAGTAAAAGCGGTTAGCGTCATCCCGGTCTTGAATAACATCGAAACGCAGGCATCCAGGCTCGTCTCGCTCCGAATGCTCCGCATCGTGGCGCACCGCTTCCAGGTATTCGGGCACATGCTCCGGTTTCACCTGAACCGTAACGTGCAATATAACCATAGATCATCTCCGTTTCTTCGATCGTCACCGAATGACAGCTCACACAATACCACTCGATCCTGCCCAAGATGCAATGAGAAAATTAGAGCACCTACGTCCTCGCACGTTGGCACAGCCACCTGCTAATGACGAACCGGTGCGAGCACATCCCCGAGCGGCCAAGGCGCTCGCTTGAAATTCAGCGGAATTTCTTGGAAATCGAAATCAAGCTACAGTGGCTACTCGACTCAGACAATGCATGGATTTATTTCATGAACCTACCGAGCGTCGAAAATCTTGTGACTGCCAGCCATATCCTTGCAGACCAGGGCGTGCTCGACGGGCTCGGCCATATCAGCGCGCGTCATCCGGACAACCCGCAGGGTTATTTGATGCCGCGTTCTCTCGCACCCGCATTTGTGACGCTGCAGACATCATCGAATACGACCTCGATTCAAACGCTATCGATCGACAGGACCGATCGCTTTTCCTCGAACGTTTTATTCATGGAGAAACCTACAAGGTTCGGCCGGACGTTTTCGCAGTGATCCATAGCCACTCGCCGACGGTCATTCCGTTCAGCATCAGGCAGACCCCACTACAGCCTGTATTCAACGGCGCCGCATTTTCTGCTCCATCCGCTCCGGTATTTGACATTCGCAACATCGCGGGCATGACCGACTTGCTGATCGGGACTGGCGAGTTGGGCAGGGCGCTCAGCGCTGCTCTCGGAGAAAACGCAGTCGTGCCTCTTGCGCGGCCGCGGCAACGTAGTGGTTGGGAAAACTCTGCAGCAGGTTGTTTATCGAACGATTCAAACACAGCTCAACGCCCGGCTGCAGCTTCAGGCGACGATGCT
>DASUVS010000131.1:0-3444 GCA_036378835.1 Binatia bacterium
TATGCCAGGCGTTTCGACGAAATTGCGTTGCATTCTCAACGGCGCCTTTGGGGAAGGCGGAATGCGAGCGCGGATTCTGTCCCAAACGCGAATAAAGCCGATGGGAGCGTCTTCCGCAACTGGGACGAGTAAACTAGATAAACTAGTCTACATTGACAATGAGACGAAGAGCGCGATGGGTCCTTGCCTGCGTAATCGTGACTTGCTGGTAATGATCAGATTGTGAGGAAATCGGCAGGCGCCGAGGCATAATCGGTGGATCGGTGCGTTTACTGAAGGGAAATAGCCGTCACCCTCTCGGCGATTTAGTGAGCAGTAGCGAATAAGGAACTTGGCCGAACAATCCAGCTAGGAACGCATATCGCATCCGAGTGAGCGCAACAGATCAGAGCCGCGGCAGAATCTTTCGCTCGTAAAACTGAAAAAAACCTTCCTGATCGCGACCCACTTGATGGACAAACACGTGGTCGTAACCCGCGCGCGCATACTTCTGAATGGCTTGCCAATGAAGTTCGGGATCGGGCCCGCAGATCACGGTTTTTGCCACTGCAGTTTTATCGATCATAGTGGCTGCTTGTTCGAAATACGCCGGCAACGGCAACTCGGACATCAGTGGCCCGCTCAGCCCCGAGACCGGCCACAGCTTGTAAGCCGTCTCCTCCGCTTGACTTTGATTCTCCGCCCAGCAGACGGTGAGCTCGCCGTAGCGTGGCTTTCCGCTGCCGCCGGACCGGTTGAAAACATCGACCACCTCTGCGTCGGGCGTCGTGCCGACAAAACCGTCGGCGATCTCTCCTGCCAGCTTGGCAGCGTTGGAGCCGCTGGCAGCGAGCGCGATCGGAGGGTGCGTATCGGGCAACGTATAAAGGCGCGCGTTCTCTACCTCGTAATACTCGCCTGAGAAATTTTCCTGCTTACCGGTCCAAAGCAGGCGGATGATTTCCACGGCTTCCTTGAGCATTGCATGACGAACGCGCACCGGCGGCCAGCGGTGGCCAAAGATATGTTCGTTGAGATTTTCCCCTGCTCCGAGGCCGAGGATGAAGCGGCCCGGCATCATGGAACCGACCGTCGCCGCCGCTTGCGCAATGATGCCGGGATGAATCCTGACCGTCGGACAAGTCACTGCGGTGCCAAGGTTCAGCTTGCTAGTCGCTTGAGCGATGGCGCCGATCACCGGCCATACAAACGGACTTTGTCCCTGCGCATCGATCCACGGATGAAAGTGATCCGAGATCATCGCGAAGCTGAATCCGCATTGCTCTGCTCGTTGGGCGTGAGCGATTAGGTCCTGTGGCTGATGCTCTTCGCTGGAGAGCTTATATCCAATTTCAAGCACGCACACTTCTCCCTTGCCCCGCCGGCCCGAGTTCTGAGAGGCCTGATTGGGAAAGGTCAACTAGCTTCAACGTTAGAAGTCCAAGGTTCAAACTCCAGCTCATTGGAGCGTCAAGGTTGAACCTTGAACCTGAACGTCGAATCGAAGCGGTAAGAGCTCGCTAGACCGTTCGTCGGCGACCGACCACCGCGCGGTAAATCGCCAGCAAAATGATCGCGCCGATCACTGCCATAATGAAGCCGGCCGGCTCGCCTTCTTGATAAAAGCCGAGAGCTCGCCCGACAAAGCCGCCCAGCAAGGCGCCGGCGATACCCAGTAGAATCGTGACGATAAATCCTCCGGGATCGCGCCCGGGCATTAAAAACTTGCCGACGATACCGACAATCAGTCCGAAGATAATCCAGCCAATCCATCCAAGCATAGTCGTTTCCTTTCTTCCCTGAAGTTAATCTAGCCGATTGAACAGTTCAGTGTTTATCTCGAGCCGTGTTCCGGACCCAACTCCTGTAAAAGCGTAACCAGATCGTCGGCGTGCTCCTCTTCCACCGCCAGGATCTCTTCCATCAAGCGACGGCTGGTAGAGTCATTCTCCCCCATGTAGTGGGCCATCTCGCGATAGCTGTCGATGGCGATGCGCTCGGCTACCAGATCCTCTTTGATCATATCGAGAAGCGTTTCGCCTTCGACATACTCCGCATGACTGCGCGTGGTCAAGCTCTCCGGTGACAAATCGGGCGCACCACCGAGCTGAACGATCCGCTGGGATATTTGATCGGCGTGTCCCTGCTCCTCGTTCGCATGCTCAAGAAACTCCTGGGCCACCGCCTGAGCATGGATTCCCGAAGCCATGAAGTAATGCCGTTTGTAACGCAGCGTGCATACAATCTCGGTCGCTAGCGCTTCATTGAGTAGCTTAACGACGGTGTCGCGATCGGCTTTGTAGCCCGGTGTGACAGCGCCTTGTTCTATATGCTGCCGGGCCCGGTCTCTAAGCGTTTTAATATCGGTTAAAAAAGGCTTATCAGCCATAAACCACTCCTCTCAGGTAAACTTACTAACGCTTCTATCGATCTGGCGGTTATAACGCAAACGGGATGATGTTCGCTTCGCCGTCTGTTCAAGCTGCACTAGCCAGAGTTCGCACCCTTGATCCGGCGCAAGTTTCCTGTTGCTTAGGCTCGCCGCCTGGACCGGCTGCCTGATTTTTTCGTCGACTTGCGTCCGGTGTTCTTCTTGGCGGTGCTGGTCTTACGCGCCGCGGTCTTGCTGCTTGCCGACTTTTTGCCCGCAGATTTTCGTCCGGTAGACTTCGATCCGGCGCTTTTACGTTTCGACGTGGCATTCGATGGCTTTTTGCTTGCGCGACCGCCGCTCTGCAGTTGTTGCTTCCGTTGGGCCATCTGCTCGCCCAGCGAGTTAAGATCCAACTCGCTCTCTTCTGCCTTGGGCAGCATCTCACTCTCTTCTTCCTGAACGTGGTGCTGCACATTCTCTACGAGCTCGGAGAATTGCGATTCGAAATCCTCGTCTGCTTCTTCCATCCCTTTTAGATCGCTGATTAGTTGTTTGACGGTTTGGTGTTCCTCGAGCGCCTCCTGCACCATGGAACCGTCATCGACTTCCTTTTTCACCGCAGGATAGAAAATTTCCTCCTCCAGCGCAGCGTGAACCTCAAGTTCGGCCATGGCATTCTCGGCCAGGCGGCGTTTGGCTTGCGCCCCCTTGGTCTGTTCGAATTTTTTGAATAGATCTTCCACTTTCCTATGGTCCTGACGAATCATCTGAGTTGCACTAGGCATATCGGGTTCCTCCATCGTTAGTATATTTGGTTGTTTTTACTGCGACGCGCCCTGTACGTTTACGAGTTCGGGTTTTTCCACAGCGGGCCGGGTTATTTCCTGTTCCAATCCCGGTCGTTGCCGTTTGATATACGGTTCCAGTTGCACCGCTCTGCCGCTTTCGGCCGAACGATATAACGCGCGGATGACACGCACGTCGGCCAATCCTTCCGCTCCAGAGGGTTCCGGATCGAGATGATGGATGATGCAGTTGGAAAAATAGATAAGCTCCGGAGCAAATTGATCACGGCTCGAGAAAGTCCGTTC
>DASUVS010000132.1:0-4824 GCA_036378835.1 Binatia bacterium
ACTTCATCCGCGGCGTCTTGAGCATCGACAGGGGAGAGCATGGCTACCGGGAAGAATCGCGTGGGCGCGGCTTTGCCGAATTCCAACGCCCAATCGTTATATGCTCGGACACAGGCATTTCTCAGCTCGGGTTCGCCGACCTGCATCGCGATGATCGGTGGAAACATGAGCGAAGCTTCGACGCCGTCGCGATCCATATCGGCGAGCCGTTTCTCTGGAGTGGTCGGCCGGTGCGCCTCGCCGACGCCGCCGCGGTCCAGAGCCAGCCTGGTCCGGTTGGATTTGGCAAACCAGCGCTCGCCACGATACTCGGCCCAGGTCTCGCCGTCGCAAACCCAGTATTCCCCCTTTTCACCCCGATCTTCCACGTGGGGGCCGCGCTCGCGCAAAGACTCGGGCAGGCGCGCCGTCCAAAGGTCTCGAGGCAAGTAGCCTAAATCGATATGGTCGTCGGCTGAAATCATTGTGTACGTCATAAGCTTCTCCTCGGACCAGGGCAGGCACAGAGGCCTGCCCCTACATTAAAATGAATCGCCGTTAGGAACTCCGCAACGGTTCCTCTATCGAGGATCTACCGCTTCTACATTTTCCTGCGGGTTCATCACGTGCTGAATCAATCGCTCCAGTTCTTCATAGGGCTGCGCGCCTACCATCAAATAGCGGCCGGCAAGAAATGTCGGCACGGCATTGACACCGTAGGCGGCGCACCGGCGCCAGTCCTCATCCACGGCATCTTTGTAAGCGCGGCTTAACAAAATATCGGTAGCTTCATCCGCCGGCAAGCCGTTTTCCGCCGCGATCTCAGCGAGAACGTCGGCTTTGCCGATATTCTTGACGTCGACGAAGTAGGCTCGGAACAGAGCGGCGGTAATCTTTTCTTCGATGCCTTTGGTCCCGGCCCATTTCGCCAGCTCCTGAGCCAAACGGCTGTTGTACGACATGTCACGATCAGGATTGAACGGCAGCCCTTCGCGATCCATGTTCACTTTCATCTTGCGGTTTCGCGCGATGATCTCCGGCCCGCGTGGGTTGCCTTCCTCAGGAGTCTCGGGATGAAGCGGAAACTGAGTGAACTTGATCGTCAATCCATACTTCTCTTTGAGTTTCTCGACACGCCCGGTGACGAGATAGCACCAGGGTCAGACAAAGTCGGAGAAAACTTCGAGAACAAGCGGATCAGGCATAGGACCTCCTCCTAAGATTTTGTTCAACCGTTCAACTAGAACTGCTTCAAAAAAGTTCAAAGCGTTCAAACAGTTCAAGCAGTTTCGAACGCTGACAAAGTTCCAAAACGTTGTTCGTTGTTCACGAGCGGCTTCCGATCGTTGAACTGTTGAGCGTTGGAACTCTTACACTCTTTGAAATTGATTCTATGTTTGTTGGTCCGTGGAAGTCAAAGCTTCAATGCGAAAAATGCAGGGCAAGTTGACAATACTTCACATGCAGGGATAGTTTCCAGAGCTGTATGGCGGTACGGTACTCTTGAACCCGCAATGCTGACGAGCGCAGTTTTCAGGATCAAGTTCAGCGCGCGGTTTTGATGAAAGAGCTTGCCTACTACGGCACCTTCTTCAGCGAATCGCTCATGAGCGGGCTCGATGGGTTCCAAGTAGTTGCGGCTGCGGCAACGAGCAATTTGCGCAATGCAACAGACAGGTTTGGGTCTACTCAGCATCGAAAACGCGCAAACTGACGGAATGTTTGCAGGAGGTGCACGTTGTCAGACGATCGCTTTGAAAAGGGCATGGCGCTGCGCAAGTCGGTTTTGGGCGCCGAGCACGTTGACCGTGCCGAGGCCGGTAAGACTGAGTTCGATGCCGACTACCAGCGCTATATTACCGAGAACGCCTGGGGTACGATCTGGACGCGGCCCGGACTGGATAAGAAGACGCGCCACATGCTGACGATCGCGATGCTCGCCGCCCTGGGGAAGCACGATGAATTGGCAATGCATATCCGCGCCACGGGCAACACCGGCGTGACGCCGGAAGAGTTAAGGGAAGTACTGCTGCACGTCTCCGTCTATGCCGGGGTGCCGGCGGCAAACAGCGCATTTGCTATTGCCAAACGAGTTTACCAGGAAATCGAAGAAGGCAAGAAATAGCAGGTCGGAGTTTGAGAAATGAAAATCCAACCCTACAAACAACGTGACTGGAAATCGCAGCCGCCTTACATCTTCGCAGGGTACGGCTCGTCGGTGAAACGCGGGCCATTGCAAAAGCTCGTGCCGATCAACCAGACTCTGTCGGAGATTACCGGGCCGCTGTTTAGCGGCATCAAACTCGAGAGCGGTGAGAATGATCTCACACGCCACCCGGAGACCGGGCAGGAGGCCGTGGGCGAACGCATCATCGTCGTCGGTCGGGTGATCGACGACGACGAGCGGCCGATAGCGAATTCGCTGATCGAGATCTGGCAAGCCAATGCCGCCGGTCGCTACCGCCATCCGGTGGATCAGCACAACGCGCCGCTGGATCCGAACTTTATCGGCGCCGGACGGTGCATTACGAATGCAAAAGGAGAATATCGCTTTTTGACCATCAAGCCGGGCGCCTATCCGTGGCTCAATCACGCCAATGCCTGGCGTCCGGCGCATATTCATCTATCGATGTTCGGGCCTAGTTTCGTCACCCGTTTAGTTACGCAATTCTTTTTTCCAGGCGATCCTCTTTTGGAAATGGATCCGATTCTAAGTTCGATTCCCACCAAGGCGGGCCGGCAGCGGCTGATTGCGGCTTATGCTCACGATGTTACGGAGCCGGAATTTGCGTTGGGATATCGGTTCGACATCGTTTTGCGCGGCCGTCAAGCCACTCCTTTCGAGCAGAACGGGCGATGAACCCGTATATCGCAGAAGAGGTCGACTGTGTACTGAGCGAGCGGCAAGCCCGGAGGAGCGAAGGCACAGAAGCGAACACTTTCAATGCATTTGATGGTACCTGGTTTAGGGATAGTAGTTTTTCCGGGGGCCCGCTCGAGCAACCGAAGATTGCAGGCTGCTACAAGCCACTGGCCCATTGCCTTTGCTCCGGAGGGCTTGCCGCTCGATCGCTGTGTCATTTTGAACTGCGGAATCGTCGATGAAGCAAACACCGTCCCAGACAGTCGGGCCGTTTTACTCCATTGGCCTCACCGATCGAGCGATGAACACGCTAGTTGGCGAGAGTACTCAGGGCCAGCGCATTCGTATCGAAGGACAGGTCATCGACGGAGATGGCAAGCCGGTGCCGGACGCAATGATCGAGATCTGGCAGGCCAATGCCGCGGGCCGCTACAATCATCCGGACGATAAACAGGAGAAACCCTTCGATCCGAGCTTCACCGGCTGGGGCCGTTCGGGAAGCGAGCCGAGTGGGTCTTATTTTTTCGAGACGATCAAGCCGGGGCCGGTGCCCGGTTCGGACGAATCCGTCCAAGCGCCGCACATCAACATGATCGTATTTGCCCGGGGCATGCTGGTGCACGCCTTCACCAGAATTTACTTCAGCGACGAACCAGCCAACGAAACCGATCCGGTGCTAAATTCGATCGAAAAAGAGCGCCGGCAGACTTTGATCGCAAACCGCCGAGAAGAAAGCGGCAAAGTCGTTTACCGTTTCGACATTCGTCTTCAGGGTGAGAATGAAACGGTTTTCTTCGATATGTGACGTCCGCTAGCTTCGAACTATGCGTGTGCTCGACTCAGCGATTTTCAGCCCGTTGTTTTCAGATGCGGAAATCTCCGCTCTGCTCACGGATGAGGCCTTTGTCAGGGCGCTGGTCGAAGTCGAAGGCGCGCTTGCTCGCGCACAAGCCAGGGTCGGGGTTATTCCTGCCGCTGCGGCGGAGCAGCTATCGAGAGTAAAAGCCGCCGACATCGATATCACTGCCCTGACAAAGGGAACGATTCGCTCCGGGTTTCCGATCATCGCCTTGGTGCAGCAAATCCGCCGGCAGGCGGGTGAGGAAGCGGCGCCCTACGTGCACTGGGGCGCGACCACCCAGGACATCATGGATATTGCCTCTGTGCTGCAGATGCGCGCCGCTATCGAACTTTTCAAACCGACAATTCTCAATATAATTCGACGTCTGAGCGAACTGGCGCAGCGGCATCGTACTACCGTGATGGCTGGGCGTACCCATGGGCAGCAGGCGCTGCCGATCACTTTCGGCCTGAAAGTCGCCAGCTGGATTGCGCCAATGCTTCGTCATGTTGAACGCCTCGACGAGATCTTTCCGCGCCTGCTTGTTATCCAATTCGGTGGCGCGGCAGGCACCTTAGCGGCTCTGGGGGACAAAGGTCTGGCCGTTAGCGAAGCATTGGCAGACGAGCTCAATCTATCCGTGCCGGTAATGTCGTGGCATGCTCAGCGCGACAGCTTGGTAGAATTCGGTGGTTGGCTCAGCCTGGTGACCGGGTGCCTCGGGAAAATGGCGCAGGATGTTATCTTGCTGGCCCAAACCGAAGTTGGCGAAGCGGCCGAATCAGGCGAGCAGGGCAGGGGTGGGAGCAGTACGATGCCGCAAAAAAGCAATCCGATCACCAGCGAGCTCATACTCGCGGCGGCGCGCACCAATGCTTCCTTGCTATCCGCGCTGCATCACGCGCAAATCCAAGAGCACGAACGGGCGACTCACGGCTGGCAAGTCGAATGGCTGACTTTGCCGCAAATGATGATCATTACCGGAGGCGCGCTCAAGCATGCCCTCGATCTAGCGCAGAATCTGCAAGTGGATGAGGCGGCGATGCGGGTTAACATGGTCCGGGCTAACGATGTTGTCCTTGCCGAGGCGGCGGTATTCGCGTTGGCCAACTGGATGCCGCGGGCTAAGGCGGAGGAGTTG
>DASUVS010000133.1:0-35209 GCA_036378835.1 Binatia bacterium
CAGGCTGGCGCGCAGGATACGCGTGAGGATAGCCGCCATGGCCATTCCGAGTGTGAGCGACGGTAAAATCAGGTGCGAAAAGTCGCCGCGCCCGGAGACCGGCAACCAGCCAAGTTGAATGGAAACTAGGATCATCAGCAATGGACCCAGCCAAAAGTTTGGGATCGAGAGCCCGAGAAGCGAGAAAAACAACACCACACGATCGATCCAAGTATCACGTCTAAGAGCGGCAAGTGTCGCAAGGGGAAACGCAATCACAATGGCGACAATCATGGCGGAGATCGTCAGTTGGATTGTGGCCGGCACGCGAGCGGCAATGAGTTCGGCAACTTCGACGTTCTCATAAAGGGAATGCCCCAAATCGCCGCGCCATAGATCGGCGAGAAAACTTGTGTAGCGTGTCAGTACCGGTTGATCGAGACCGAGCTGGCGGCGTAGTTCTTGTTTGTCAGTAGCGCTGGCGGTCTCTCCCAGCATTACTTCGACCGGATCTCCAGGAACCAGATTGATCAGGAAAAATACCAGGGTCAAGGCGCCAAATAAGGTGGGTAGAAGCAGCAGAAGCCGATTTAGAAAATATCGCTTCACGGCAGGTGCGGCGAATGGCTCAATGAGGTCCGTCTCAATGCAAACAGATCGCCATCCGGATAGGGTGTAAAGCCGACCACCTGGGGCTTGCGCACGACTATATTTTTCACCCACCAAAGCGGGATATACGGCAGATCTTGATTAATTATTTGCTGCACCTGGTGGTACTGCGCTTTTCGTTGTCTTCGATCAGACTCTCGCCGGCCCTGTTCGAGCAAATGATCGACAACAGGATTGCCATAACGACCGCGATTGTCCCCATTGGGAGGTACGCTCGAGGAATGAAAAATATTGTAATAAACGTCGGGATCCACTATGCCCACCCATGCGAGCGAGTAAAGATGGAAGTTACCTTTTTTGATATCACTATAAAACGTTCCCCACTCATAGGTGCGCACCTCGAGCTCAATGCCCACCCGGCTTAATTGTTCCTTCAAGGTCTCGGCAATTCTTCTGCGCAAATCGATGTTCGTAGTCTTAAAAGATAGCTTGAAACGCGGCCGCGGCCCCTCTCCGTCGGGATCCGGATAGCCAGCCTGATCCAACAGCTGCTGGGCTCTGTGGGGATCAAAGCGCCAACGCGGGACAGAGTCGTCATGCGCCCAGTTAAGCGGCGAAAGCAGCCCATTGGCGGCTGTCGCTTGGTCTTTGAGAATGTGCCGGATGATGCCGTCACGATCGATGGAGTGGGCTAATGCTTGCCTGACGTCTCGGTTTCTCAGTATCGGATGTGTGAGGTTTATGCCGATGTACTGAAATGTGGTTCCCGGGTTGGTCTCGACAACTGCATCGGTATTTTTTTCCAGCCATGGAAGGGTATCGGGCTCGATATCGTTCTGCAAAAGCTGGATGGTTCCTTTTTGGAACTCTAAAACCCGAACGATGGCATCGGGCACAATTTGAAAGACCAGTCCCGCCAAGCGAGGTTGCCCCTCCCAGTACGACGCGTTTGCTTTTAGAGACACTTTCTCACCTGGATTGATCTCTGCCAGTGCAAACGGGCCCGAACCAGGTGGCGCCTGTTGCCTGCCATTCTCCCGTGGTACCCGGCTGTCGACCGGGACTATGCCAATCGTGCAATGCTCAAGAAAAGGGGCGTGCGGTTCGGATAAATGAAAGCGGATCTCGTCGCTTCCTAACTGCTCAACCGATTCTAGAACCCGCAGCGATCCCAGCTTCGGTGAGCGATTGCGTCGATCCATAATTGAGTCATAGGTGTACTTTACGTCCCGGGCTGTTAACGCTCTACCGTCGTGGAAGGTGACGCCTCTACGAATTCGGAAGCTATAGGTTTGTGCGTCGATCATCGTCCACCGTTCGGCCAGGTCTCCGACGAGGCGTGATTTCTCATCCAGGCGAAGAAGCGAACTATAGATTAGCGCACTAATGCGGACAGAGTTTGCATCCGTAGCGTAGCGCGGATCTAGCTGGCTTGGGCTGCTCTCGATTCCGATCACCAAATCGTTCAAGGAGGGGTTGGCCCGGGGTCCTACCCTGCAGCCAGTAAACAACGTGCCGGTGATCGTCAATAAAGAGAAAAGAAGAACCTTCGCAGCAAACAACTTGGAAGTCCCACGTCAAATCTGAATGAGAATATCGATTTTACCGGATGGGGTCAATTTAATTGATCGAAATTTGGTTAAGTGATCGAAATTGGGCGATGAGATGAGAGATGATCCAAAGATCTCCGGCCAGTCTTGCATTCGTCAAGGGCTCGGTTTCACGGGAAAGCGATTCGCCCTCAAATATCCAGAAGTTTAGGCGTACGGTTGACCGACGTGTCGCTTGAAGGGTGAGAAGGTTAGCTTATAATGACGGTCGGTATGAGTTTGATCCTGCTTAAACTGACCGCGATACTCTATCTGATTGCGACCGGAAGTTTTGTCTTCTACGTCGTCCGCCGTGACACCGCTTCCAGGCTGCCGCCGTTGATCTTGGGCGCTGGATTTATCGTTCATACCTTGGCATTGAGCGCGTATTTTATGCGCGAAGGGTTTCCGGCGCTAACCGAAATGCGCGAAGCGCTACTATTTAAGAGTTGGTTGATGGTCGCATGCTATCTCTTGATCCAGATAAAGTACCGACTTACCGTTCTCGGCGGGATCATTGCGCCCCTGGCATTCTTAATGTCTCTGGCCGGTATCGCGTTCGGTAGCGGAAGCGGAGAAATTCCGCCTGATCTGAACACCTTCTGGTTACCGCTTCATGTAACATCGGCGTTCCTGGGGAACGCGGTATTCGCTTTGGCGTTTAGCGTCAGCTTGATCTATCTGCTTCAGGAGCGCCATCTCAAACATAAACGTATGACCGCCCTGATGAAGCGCTTTCCATCGTTGGAATCTCTCGATCGGCTTAATTATGTCCTACTCGGATGGGGGTTTCCGTTCATGACTCTAGGGATTATTACCGGCAGCATCTGGGCAGGCATCTATTGGGGTAACTATTGGTCGTGGGAACCGCGGCAAATCTCATCGGGCATCGCTTGGCTTTTTTACGGCGCGCTTCTGCACGGGCGCATCACCGCCGGCCTGCGAGGCAAAAAGGCGGCTTTTCTCACGATTGTCGGATTTACCGTGGTTCTCGGTTATTTCTTGTGGGGAGATGCAATTTTTCCCGGGCGGCATGGAGGTCGGTTCGAATAGCTCGTGCATACAGAAATATTCATAGTTGGCCTCAACCACCGTAGCGCGCCCATCGAAGTAAGGGAAAGTGTCGCCTTTGAAAAATCCCAGGTTACGGAAGCGCTCGCACAGCTTCGTAAAATCTCGGAGGCTCGGGAAACCGTTATCCTTACGACCTGCAATCGCGTCGAAGTGGTTGCTGCCGCGCCGGACACCGATCATGCCATGGAAGGGGTCAAAAGATTCCTCGACCAACAACGATCACCTTCACATAATGGCAGCCTCAGCGACCATCTTTATAGTTACCGCGGTGCCGACGCCGTCCGGCACTTGTTCCGCGTCGCCGCAAGTCTTGACTCCATGGTAGTTGGCGAGCCGCAGATTCTTGGCCAGTTGAAAGAGCACTATAACGCGGCGCAAAAGGCCGGGACTGTCGGTGCGGTACTCCATCGGCTGTTTCACAGGTCTTTTTTTGTTGCCAAACGAGTGCGGACCGAAACCGCGATAGCCAGTCGCGCCGTGTCCGTTAGTTCGGTTGCGGTGGAACTGGCAGGGAGAATCTTTGATCGCTTTGACGAGAAAACGGTTATGTTGATTGGCGCGGGCAAGATGGGCGATCTGATGGCGCGCCATCTGCAGCGCTGCGGAGTAAAGAGCATCATGGTGACAAACCGCACCTTTGAGCGCGCAGTAGAATTGGCGGAAAAGATTCACGGAAATCCGATTCGATATGATGATTTCCCGCGATATTTAAAATTGGCTGACTTGGTGATCGGGTGCGCGGGAGCGCCGGAAACGCTGGTGGATGCCGGGATGGTGGACAAGGTGCTGCGGGAACGCAAACAGGCGCCGATGTTCTTCATCGATATTGGCGACCGAAGGAATTTCGATCCCGGCATCAACGCCATCGATAACGCTTATATCTATAACATTGACGATCTGAAGAGCGTGGCGGAAGAGAATTTAAATGAAAGATCAAGCGAGGCCGAGAAAGCTGAGTCCATTGTGCAGGAAGAGGTCGGAAGTTTTCTTGATTGGGTCAGTTCACTAGAGCAGGTGCCGACGATTACGGCCTTGATAGAGAAGCTGGAGTTCATACGCCAGAAAGAAATCAGCAAATCTCTGAGCGGCAGTCTTAAGGATTTGTCCGAAAGACAAAAACAGGCGATGGAAGACATGACCACGGCTATGATGAAAAAAATTCTACATGCGCCGATTATGCATTTGAAGCAGAACACGGACAGCGAATATGAGTTGGTGTATATCGCGGCATTAAAAAGATTGTTTGACTTGGAGGAGCAGTGAGCCGCCACGGATCGTCTCATCGGTTTGCCGGCTCCGGTAGCGAAAGTTTGGTCCGATGACTATCTTAAAGATCGGTAGCCGCGGTAGCGCATTGGCGATGGCGCAAGCTGAATGGGTAAAAAGAAAACTCGAGGAGACGGGTCTGCACGTTGAGATTAATATCATCAGAACAAGCGGCGACCGGTTTGTCGATCATCCGGTTCAGTCTCTGGGCGGCAAAGGAATTTTCACCAAAGAAATTGAAGATGCGCTGCTCAGTGGCGCGATTGACCTTGCCGTTCATTCAATGAAGGATCTACCCACTGAAGTACCCGAGGGTTTGGCCATTGCTGCAGTTCCCCAGAGAGAGGATGCTCGCGACGTGTTGGTTAGCAGAATGAACATCCCATTGGAAGCTTTGCCGGACGGCGCAAGGCTTGGGACTGGCAGTCTTCGTCGCAGATCGCAGATACTAAACTATCGATCTGATCTAATACTGTTTCCGATTAGAGGAAACGTCGATACCCGTTTGCAGAAGCTATTCGAACAAGACTTGGATGCTATCGTGTTGGCGGCCGCTGGGTTAAAGCGGCTCGGTAGAGAAGATCGGATTACGGAATACTTAACCCCCGATGTCTGTTTGAGCGCGGTCGCCCAAGGAGCATTAGCCATAGAGACCCGTGACGATAAGCCATCTCGTCAATCGGTTGCGTTCCTGCATCATGATGCAAGTTTTGTAGAAGTCACGGCTGAGAGAGCGTTTTTACGGAAGCTGGCCGGAGGCTGTCATGTGCCGGTGGCGGCGCGCGCCTTCATCGATGGCGAGGTTCTCAATCTTACAGGCATGGTTGCCGAACCCGACGGCCGCCGCCTTTGCCGCGGTCAAATTGCAGGCTCCACAGAACAGGCGGCCGCGCTGGGAACCGAGTTGGCTGAGCGGCTCATACGGGAGGGAGCAGGGGAGCTGCTTGCCGGAGTGATAACCCGCGTATAGCGCAGGCGGATTATGGCAGTTAAAGAATTCTCAACGCAGCGAGCTGATAACTCAGTTTTGTCGGGAAAACGAATTGTCGTCACCCGACCGCGCACCCAAGCGGGGGAGCTGTCGCGTCGGTTATCTGATCTAGGAGCGGAGGTCATCGAATTCCCGACTATTGCCGTCGAGCCGCCATTCGATTATGCGCCGATGGACCGCGCTATCGCCCAGCTAAATCAATATGACTGGTTGTTCTTCACCAGCATCAATGGCGTGCAGTCATTCTTCGATCGGCTGCGGCACTTCGGCAACGATTCTCAGGACCTCGAGCATCTGAAGGTGGTTGCGATCGGACCAGAAACGGCGAGGCGTCTGGAAGCTGAAGGCGTTCACGTCGATCTGGTGCCCAGTAAATACCAGGCCGAAGGAATCCTTGAATGCTTGGACCCCGCCGAGGTTCGCGGTCGTCAAATCCTGATACCGCGCGCCGCTAAGGCGCGAGAGATATTGCCGGAAACTCTGCGTCAATGGGGTGCCATCGTCAATGTCGTCCACGCTTATAAAACCGTGCTGCCGCAAGACAGCCAATTTGCTTTGCGCGAACTATCTGAAAAGCAAATTGACCTAATTACGTTTACGAGCTCAAGCACGGTTGAGAATTTCATGGGCCTATTGGAAGGTGAGGATCTTAAGCGAATATCGCTGGGAATCATTTTTGCCTGTATCGGACCCATCACCGCGCGAACCGCCATGGATTGCGGTTTGCGGGTGGCTATTGTTTCCTCCGAATATACGATCCGTGGACTAGTCGGTGCGATTGTTAAGTTTTACGAATCGCCTCATAGCAAAAATTGGACGCCCAGCGGATCGTAAGGAGCTTTTGCAAACATGCATTTCCCCGCTTATCGCCCCAGACGGTTACGCAAGAACGAAAAGCTGCGGCAGCTGATCCGCGAGACCACGCTTACGCCGGGTAACCTTATTTACCCTTTGTTTGTCGGACCGGGAACGAACGTCGTCCGACCGGTTTCTTCCATGCCCGGCGTTGCCCAGCTCTCGGTCGATCGAGTGGTTGTCGAATGCGGTGAGGCTGCCGGCCTCGGAATCCCGGCGGTAATTCTATTTGGTATCCCCGAAACTAAGGACGCGCTCGGCTCGGAAGCCTGTATGAGTAATGGTGTGGTGCAGCAAGCCGTGCGAGCGATCAAGGACAACGTTCCCGACCTATTAGTCGTTACCGACGTTTGCCTTTGTGAATACACCGATCATGGCCATTGCGGCTTGATCAAAAACGGCGCTGTAGATAATGACAGCACGTTGGAACTTCTTGCTCAGGAAGCGCTTTCCCATGCCGAGGCCGGAGCGGACATGGTCGCGCCGTCGGATATGATGGACGGCAGGGTCGGCGCAATCCGTGAGCTTTTAGATAGCAGGGGCTTCGATCAAGTTGCCATAATGGCTTACGCGGCCAAGTATGCATCTGGTTTCTATGGGCCGTTTCGAGAAGCGGCGGAATCAACGCCGCAATTTGGCGATCGCCGCTCGTATCAAATGGATCCTGCCAATACCGATGAGGCGTTGCGGGAAGTCGAACTCGACATTCAGGAAGGCGCCGACATTGTCATGGTCAAGCCCGCGCTGGCCTATCTTGATGTCATTTACCGCGTAAAACAGCAGTTTAGTTATCCGGTTGCTGCGTACAACGTCAGTGGGGAATACTCAATGATCAAAGCGGCCGGCATCAATGGCTGGATCGACGAAGAACGAATTATGTTGGAGGTTCTTTTATCGATCAGACGCGCGGGTGCCGATATGATCTTGACCTATTTCGCGAAGCAGTTAGCGCGCGTCTTAGATTCTTAGGAAGCAGTCGGTGGCGTGTTCTAATCGCAAGCCACTAATCCAGCGGAAGGTGTTGTGGACGTCATCCCTCAAATTAAATTTGATAGATCCTTGATCTTTCGCTGAAGTGTGCGCTCGCATTCCGCTTCTCTCCCTGAGACGTGAACCTGAGATTCCGAAAGCCGGAACAGCAGGATCCTCGAACCTTTTGCGAGCCGTAGGAGAAACGTATTGGAGTCACCGTCGTAGTCGACATCTACGCTCACTTGTTCATCTACTTGCCGGGCAACACGGTTGGCCCAATCCGCAACCTCGGAAGCCGCCGCCTCACCTCGTTTTTCAGCCAACATCAACTGCCACGTTGACGTTATTTTTTCTTGTAAAGCCCGTCGATAAAGCCGCTTTGCTCGAGTTCTCGGATGAAAGTAAAGTCCACGAATTGCTCGGGCTTAGCTGTCTTTGCGCGCGGATCGCGTTCAGCTATATCTTCCAAGACCGTTTTTAGGCCCTCGAGACTCGGAATCTGTTTTTTCGGGAGCAACGCTTCAGTCAAAATATTCTCGCGGCTCTTCTCCAAGATCTCGCGATCGACATTGCTTCCCATGTACTTGCCCAGCGTTTTAACGGTGGCTTCTTTATCGGTCCAGATTCTGTGAACGGCCTCAACGTGGGATTTGACATATCTGCGGACGATGTCGGGATGTTCGCGTATGTATTTTCGGGTCGTTGCCGCGCCAGTATGTTGGAAGACCAAGCCCATTTGGGCCACGTCCGCCACGACGCTCAGTCCCTTTTTCTCTGCGATGAAGTTGGAAGGCGGATTGATGACTGCGGCAGTGACTCGCCCGGTCAACACCGCGCTTAGCCGGTCTGGTCCACTACCGACCTGTACCAGAGTGACGTCCTTGCCCGGGGTGAGGCCGATTTTTCTAAGCGCAAACCGCGCAATCGAATCCGTTGCTGAACCGAAGCGACTGATTGCTACCGTCCCACCTTTAAGTTGTTCGCCGCTTTTGACCCCGGCCTTGCCCATCAAAACATAATTTAGCGATGTCATGCCCGCAGCGATAAACACCGCATCTGAACCAGCCGAAACGCTATTGACCAAACCAGGTCCTGACACCTGCGTAAACGGAACATCGTTGGAAACCAGCGCAAGGATTGCTGTGGTGCCGCCGGTGAAAAAAATCAGTTGGGCATCTATGCTATTTTGAGCGAAGATTCCAGTTTCCTTAGCAACCCACGCCGGGAGTTGGTCGGCGCTGATCGCGCTATACCCGACATTGATCCGGGCCGATTGTGCCCCGGCGAATAAGGGGATAGCTAAAAGACATGCTATCGATAATATTGCGGCAGCGTATGCTCTGAAAAGTCTCATTGGGTCCTCCAGGAAGAATCTAAGTAAATAGTACTAGACGACCAAACTCTAAACAAGCAAGCTTCCCGCCGCCGGAGAGGCTTGCTCATTTACGAGTCGAGTAAAGGCTTAAACAAAGCAAAGTTTATTGCGTCACGTACTGATCAAATTTTGGCTTGACCGATCACGTCGGCCTACCCAGGCTGCGAGAAAGAGCCAAGGGATGAAACTATTGCGGCCATTAGATAGGTTGAATTACTAACAATAGTAATTCTCCTTCCGTGACAATCTTAGCTCCCTTTGCTTACCTTCTTGACCGCGCTGAGCAATTCTTCGGTCGAGAGAAGATCCTTCTCGCTATTGGTAGGGCGAATGTTGAGATAGCGGATGACTCCATCCTTGTCGACGATGACATAAGACCGTTTGGCTACCCTCCTCGGCTCATCATAGACGCCGAACGCTTGCATGACTTTGCCGTCTCTGTCACTCAACAACGGGTATGTAATTTTTGCGAAGTCGGCAAAAGCTTTCTGTGAGAACGGAGCGTTACCACTAATTCCAACGACTTCAGTATTCTCTGCCTGAAACGACGAATAATTGTCCGAACCGGACGCTTGCAAGTCTTTGATTCAGGTCGGACTGAAATCCAGAACATAGAAGTTGATGAGGACGTTCTTACCTTTGAGATCACTTAGCTTAAGCTTACCGCCTTTGCTGCTCTCAAGCTCGAAGTCGGGCGCCTTATCGCCGACCTCGAGCGCCCGCGCTGGCGAACTTGCGGCGGCAACAACAGCCATTGCTAATGCCAAAGAAAATATGAGTCTTGCGATTGATTTCATCGCTTCCCCCTTTTGACGAGAACTTCGGGTCAGTATTATTCCGAATTCCGATAGTTTCCGCTTTATGTCTCAGTTCACGGGTACTGTCAACCGCAAATGAGCCCCAAATAACAGACATTAGCCTGACTCGCTGTATGTGGCTGTCTTCATCAACTCACCGCCGTTATCTCCGATTATTCAGTCCAACTGATGGTCGAAGCAGAAACGGAATTCGGCTCGCTTAACACATGAGGCGCCCCTTGAGACTGCTCCTTAACGTAATATGTTACCGAGTCGTACATATGAGACGGCGATGAATCGCCGAACATCAATCCAAAAATTACTTCTCCACTTCATGAATGCTGAGGCGTGAGTCATTAAAAAAGCTCGCGCCGAATTATAGAATCGCCTTTACTGACGGTCGATCTTTCATCCGATCAATATATTTTCCCAGTCGCGGCAGCGATTTATCCGGCAGCACGCCGAAACCTTCAAGCCGAATAAAGCGGGGAATCAGTGCTGCGTCCGCAAGTGAAAAATCTCCTGCCAAGTAGGGTTGATCGCCGATCTCATCTTCCAGTCTTTGCAGCATTCTTCTAAGCTCGGTCTGCGCCCCGGCGATCACATCCTTATTTTGTTCCTTCGCATCCTTCACCGTTTCCATGCGTAGTTTTTGATATTGACTCTCTAGATGGGTTAGCCCGTAATCGGTCAAGATGCGAGCTTTGGCTTTTTTAGCGGGATCCTGCGGCATGAGGGGCGGTGTTGGATATTTCTCGTTGAGGTATTCATTGATGATACAGGATTCATACAACACCGTATCGCTATCGGTGACGACGGGGACTTTCCCATTTGGATTCAGTTTGAGAAATTCAGGCGTTTTTTGCGCATGCGCTCTCAGGTCAACAGGAACTGTTTCGTAAGGCAGATTTTTTTCCGCCAGAACAACCCGCACCCGTTGGCAATTAGGTGACGACTTGAAATCGTATAGCTTAATCATTGTCTATCCTTTCTAGATCAGGCTTGATACCGCACTTATACTGAGATTCCGTTTAAACGCAAAGGCGAAGCTGAAACTCGCTTGATATGGCTAGTCTTTGATGTTAAGCGAATAGGCGATTAGCCGGAGTTTTTTCGATGAGCGCGGAAGAAGCAGCTGCTACAAAGATCGTTACCGGGATAAAACAAGCCGGTATCAATTTGATCGCCACTTTGCCCGACGTCAACCTCGCGCAGCTGCTGTACGCTGTCGATGAAGACCCCGATCTTCTCCACGTGCCGCTGTGTCGCGAGGAGGAAGGAATCGGTATCTGCGCAGGGGCCTATCTTGTCGGAAAGAAGTGTGCCGCGGTGATGCAGAACGGTGGCTTCTTCAACAGTAATAACGCCATCATCAGCACGCTCTTACAGTATCAAATCCCGCTGCTGCTGCTGATCTACTATGCCGGCGATGTCGGTGACCGGACCTTCAGCACTTCAGGCAGCATGACGGAACCCGTTCTTCAGGCACTTGGAATCCGATATTACATCATGCGCGAGACCGCCGACGCGCCGGAGCTCATAAAACGGGCGCAGATTTTAGCCGAGGATTCAAAAAGGCCGGTGGCATTGCTCCTTACCAAAGAAGTCCTGGGGCTCCGCGCCGCGCTTAAGTCGCTCTAGCCGTGGTTCTGACATCAAGCAAAGCTGAACGTTTCGTATGAAAAGATTTGATTGCTTAAAACTGGTTGCTGAGGAGGCGAAGGACGCTTTGGTAGTCAGTTCTGCCGGAGCCATGACTCTGGAGTGGAATGCCCTGCGTCCGGGGGACGGCAATTTCCGGGTTCGCACCCTGGGTCTGTGTTCGTCCATCGCGCTTGGTATGGCCTTGGGTTTGCCCCATCGCAAGATCATAGCCTTAGATGGAGACGGATCTTTGTTAATGAATCTGTGTTCATTGCCGACGATCGCTCGCATGCGCCCAAGCAACTTAGTCCATATTGTTTTCGATAACGAAGTTTATGAGGCCTCCGGCAGCAAGAAAACGGCGACTGCTTGTGGGACTGACTTAGTCGGAGTGGCGCGCGCCGCGGGAATCAAGAACTCCGGTTGGGCAAATAATCTCAGCGAGTTTGGTAGAGCGATTTTGGCGGGCATGACTACCAATGAGCTGAGATTTATTGGCGCCAAGGTCACAACCGAGCGAACTGAGGTTAGCCCATATCCGCTCGATGAAGTGGAAAACAAGTACCGCTTCATTCGTCACGTTGAAATGACGGAGCAGGTTGAGATTCTCAAGAAGAATTTGCCGGCCAGTTATGTTTGACTCCGTCCGAGACCATCTTTGATGCACAATGAAAATTGATATCGAATTTAACTCCGGGGCACAGCTACCGATGGATGCAATCCCGGAGCTGGCGCGTCTCGCCGAGGCAAATGGGTTCGATTGTGCTTGGGGTGGAGAGGCTAACAACAAAGATCCTACGGTAATGTTGTCAGCGATCGCCGCGGTAACCACCCGGTTAAAAATAGGTTCGGCGATTTATCACATCCTCGGCCGCACGCCGGCAACGTTAGCGTTGCAAGCGGTGGGTCTCGAGGAGTTATCCGGCGGAAGATTTCTCTTGGGCATCGGTTCATCCAATCCGACTATTGCGAAGTGGCACGGACAAGTCCTAGATCAACCGCTCGGCCGGGTTCGCGAGTACATCAATATTGTCCGGGCCGCTATACGCGGGGAGAAGCTCGACTTCGATGGCAACTTTTTTACCGCCCACAATTTTAGAATGGCATTTAAGCCCTCGGGACGCGCTATACCGATCTATCTCGCTGCCTTCGGTCCCAAGATGACACGCTTGGCGGGCAGGATTGCCGATGGGGTTGTAATTAATATGGCCAACCCCGCTCAAATTCGCCGGATATCCGATGAGGTCCGAAAAGGCGCTGAAGAGGCTGGGAAAAATCCGGACGATCTGCAGATTATCTGTAAAATTCGCTGCTCTATCGCCGGAAGCTCTGCGGCTGCGCGAGATGCTTTGAGCCACGCTCTGACCTATTATGCGCTGGCGGATTATTATCGCGACCTCCTCGGGCGCATGGGATTCGCAGCGGAAGTTGAGGCAATGCGCAGCGCATGGAAAGCCGGAGGTTTTCACTCCGCGCGTAAGTTGGTGACTGACCGAATGTTTGCGGATTTGCCGCTGATTGCCGCGACGTCTGCGCACGAAATACTCGAGCAGATCCGGCCCTACGCGGCCGCCGGTGCCACCAGGATTATTCTGCCGTATGTTGCGGCGAGTGATGAGGTTGTAGGAGAGATGAAGGGTTTCATCGAGAAGTGGAGTTCGATTACGACTCCGGTCGATTGAGGAGAGAAGCTAGATGCCTTTTGAATTGCTGAACCCGGCCGGTTTAGAGTCGCCAGTCGGTTACGCTCATATCGCCAAAATTACCAGCGGCACAATCGTCCACGTAGCTGGACAGGCGCCGTTTGACTCTCAGGGTCAGGTCGTCGGCAAGGGCGATTTCGTGGCGCAGTTCGCTCAAGTCGTCCGCAACCTAAAAACCGCAATCACTGCAGCTGGCGGACACCCGCCGGATTACGCTGTCCTCACCATCTATATCACGGACTTACAAGCCTACCTGAAAAATAAAAAGTCGCTTGGGTCAGTTTACCAGGAGATATTTGGTCGACACTTCCCCGCAATAACACTGGTGGAAGTGAAAAGCCTATACAATGCGGAGTGTATGGTTGAGATTTCAGGCTTGGCCGTTATCAGTTGACAGCCAGAAGGGCTTTTCCTACAGCTCTTGTCTTAAAATTGCGCAATTGTGACAACTTTGCACTTGCCGGCTTACCTTCGCTAACCGTCCCAGAGAGGGAAGTCCTGGTATTTTCACCCCATGTCGGAATGGCATCTCCTTTGCTTCGATACCTACCGAGGCAAATAGGAAGGGTCAAAACAAATGAGTTACCGGCTAACTAGATACAACCCCAAACCTAGCATTGAGCAAGAACGGGAACAGGATCTTCTAGAAAGCGTCACCGAGGAAGAGGTGATCATCCTGTGGCGTTCGATAAAGCAAAAGGGTTTGTCAGAAGACGAGGCCTGGCATGCGATAGTTACCGGGCTTGCTCTGGATGCGGCTTTTTCAAACAATCGCCGAACGATCCAATATGAACAGTAGGTGCGAGTTACTGTTCCCGAAGCGAAGCTTCTTCTCTGATGCTCAAGTTTGAGTTGCCTGTGGATCTGCGAGCGCGATTAGATCCGACAGAATCCGGCGATGTGATCTCTGGGTACCCCTAAGCTCTTCTACCAATTTTGCGATCTCTGTTGTTTCTCCTGCCTTTAGTTCGAGCGTGAACAGTAAATCATCCACGGCAACCTGATCCTGCAAGTCGAGGTTTAGTCGCTCCCAATGGTTTATTCCTGTTTTCGACTCACCCGTCGCTGATCGCGGCTGTTCTCCAAGTTTCTCGAGCAGGATTCTTAGCTTTCTAGCACCCTCGTATTTTTCGCTGGCCATTCTCTGTAATGTTCGCATCATATGAGGGTAAGGCGCACCAGCAGCATGAGCCTCGATTTGAGTGGCCAGCTGTAAAATGAGCTCATGGGCGAGGACTAGACCTTCCACGGCTGTTTCATAGTGAAGACCATTTAATTTGCTGAGTCCCGGAAAGAAAAAATTCTTCACTGATTTGGCGATTGTGCTCGGCATTGAAGATCGTCGCCTCCGACGATAAATTTAAGTTGCTTTTATGTCAAGCAGTTGGGCTTGTAACTCGTTGACTGAGGGCGAAAAACCTGATTGAATCTCGACAGAAAATTAGGTGACCTGTCCCAGATCAGCGCTTGAATATGAACTTGGATTGGACTGCCAGCCAGCTTGGCGCTTTTTGGATTCAAACGAGCTAAAGAGCGCCGGACCACTTACCAGTTGTGAGAATGGCAGGATCGTGGTCTCTGCATGAGCTTGCCGCTCAGATCGAAACGCCGGAAAGGTCATTAGAAAATAACAATTCGGTTATTTCCAGCCGAACTGGTGGGCTCGCCTCGCATAGCTCATTGAATCTTCGATACCGCAAATGACCGTAGACGACAAAACACTACCCATCGATTTACCATTTCTCAACATCGAGTTGTCAAAGCAAGAGGATTTGAAAGACGCTGATTCGAAAGAAAAAGCGTTGGTTCCCTTCGATCCGTTGCAGCGATATCTCGCCGAGATTCGCCGTTTTCCGCTGCTTTCACGCGAGGAAGAACATAAGCTGGCGGTTGAGTTCAAGGAGTTTGGCAATATCGAAGCCGCTTATAAGCTTGTCACGGGAAATCTGCGATTGGTGGTAATGATCGCCCGAGAATATCAAAAGGCATTGAAAAGCCTGCTCGATCTGATTCAAGAAGGCAACATGGGCTTGATGGAAGCCGTAAAGAACTTCGACCCTTACCGCGGTGTGCGATTCCCATCATACGCAGTGTGGTGGATTCGTGCCTACATCATACGCTACATAATGAACGACTGGCGTATGGTCAAAATCGGAACGACTCAGGCTCAACGAAAACTTTTTTTTAACTTACAGAAAGAGAAGGAGCGAATTGAGGCAGAAGGTCTGACGCCCGGTCCTAAACTGCTGGCGCAGCGGCTTAATGTTAAAGAAGACGAAGTTGTGGAGATGGAGCAACGGCTAGCGAATCGCGACCTTTCGGTAGATATGCCGATCGGTGAAGACGAAGAGGCTACCATGCTCAATTTTCTGCCTGATCAGAAGCAAAACCCGGAAGAGCATTTCGCCGAAAGTCAGTACCGCGAATTGTTGCAACAAAAAATGGCAGAGTTTGCGCGCACCTTAAAAGATAAAGAGCTTGTCATTTTTCGCGAGCGGCTGCTGAATGAAGACCCGATTACACTCCGCGAGATCGGCGAAAAGTATAATATTAGCCGAGAACGTGTAAGGCAGATCGAAGAGCGGCTCAAAAAGAAGCTTAAGACATATTTGAGCAAAGAATTGGATGATGTCAACGACGGCAAAACCGTCAAAACTGCAGATTAATAGCCGTTGACCCGAGCAGATGCCATCACTCCGAAAGGCTCGCATTTGGGATCTTGTCTGTTCAGCTGAGTTTTGGTACGAGAAATAGATTCACTTGGGAGGAAACCATTGCAGTTCGAAAAACAGGTTGAGATTCAGGCGCCCAGAGAAAAGGTTTGGAATTTCATCTGGGATGTCGATCAGTTTATCGCTTGCGTTCCAGGTTGTAAGGAAGCCAAGACGGTTGAAGAAGGGAAGCGGTATTCCGCAACTATGGTCGAGAAAGTTGGACCGTTCAAGGTTGAGTTTCCGACGACCATAGAAGTTCTCGAACGGGACGAGTTGTCCCGTATCAAGGCTCAGGCTTCTGGCGCTGATAACAAAATCGGCAGCCGCATGAAATTGGATCTGGAAGTGAAGCTTCGTGAAGAAGACAACAAAACCATTCTGCAATTTGTTGCCGGAGTCGATATCTTGGGTAAACTCGCAGCCTTGGGACACGGTATTATCAAACGCAAGGCCGACCAGGTTCTGGACGAGTTTGCCCAGGCAGTGAAGAAGCGTTTGGAAGGAGACTCGTGAGATGCTGCGACGATTCCGTCTAGAAGAGCCGACCAGCGTAGCTGAGGTGTCGGAACTACTGGGGAGATTCGGTGATTCGGCCAAAATCTATGCGGGAGGAACGGAGCTTCTGCTCGCCATGAAAGAGGGCCTGGTTCAATATGAGCGACTTGTCAATATTAAAGGGGTCGCCGGCCTAAACGAAGTTAAACAAAATAATGGGGAGGTTCATATCGGTGCGCTCTGCACACATCGCGAACTTGAAAACTCCCCGCTAGCGAAGGAAAAGTTGCCTTCCCTGGTAAAGCTCGAAGAAAATGTGGCGAACGTCCGAGTGCGTCAAGTAGGCACTCTTGGTGGCAATCTTTGCTTTGCCGAACCTCATGCGGATCCCGGGACTTTATTGATCGCTTTCGGAGCGCATCTCGTTGCCGAGAAAGGAGATGGAAAGCGCGAGATACCGGCGGAATCTTTCTTCGTCGATGCTTATGAAACCGCGCTCGAACCGGACGAGGTGTTAACGCGAATCGTCGTTCCGGTACCGGCACAACCCTCGGGAATTTGCTATATGAAATTTGGTTACCTCGAAAGGCCCAGTGTGGGAGTAGCGGTCGCCGTAAAGCTTAATAGCGGCAAAACTGCGATTGACGATATCAGAATTGCGGTTGGCTGTGCCGGACCGGCGCCCAAGCGAGTTGCGGAAGCCGAAGCGTTCTTGAAAGGCAAAAGCCTCGATGACGCGACGCAAAAGATTCCGGAGGCGGGGGAGACGGCTGGGCGGGTTTCCCAGGCAATCAGCGATTTACATGGCGCGCAAGATTACAAGGAGCATATTATCCAAGTACTTTTGAAGCGCTCATTTCAGAATGCCCTTAGCCAGTGCACTTGAATTCAGGAGAGTTTTAGATGGCAATGACAACGTTACGACGTTCGGATTTACAGACGCTACCCATTTCGTTTACCCTCAACGGTAAATTGCAGGAACTGGATGTCGAGCCGCATGAATTGCTGTTGGACGTCATACGGGATCGGTTGGGGCTCACCGGAGCCAAACGGTCGTGCGACGTGCAAGTTTGCGGCGCTTGCACCTTGTTGGTCGACGGGAGACCGGTGAGCGCTTGTACAACCTTAGCCTTTGAAGTCAGAGGCCGAAGTGTGATGACCATCGAAGGTTTGGCGGAAAATGGCAAATTACATCCACTCCAGCAAGCCTTTATTGAACATGGCGGATTTCAATGCGGCTTTTGTACGCCGGGAATGATTCTGGCCGCCAAGGCATTATTAGATCAAAATCCTCATCCCACCGAAGAAGAACTAAAGCATTTCATGCACGGCAACATTTGTCGTTGTACCGGGTATAAAAAGATCATCGAATCCATCATGGCCGCCGCCAAAAATATCTCTGAGGCCACCCACTAGGTTCTTCGTTCTCAGATGCCCTTTTGGACCAGATCACCGGCTAGTTTCCGTTCTGGGCTGGTTTGTTCACGTGTCGGTCTCGATCGAGGAAGTACAAACGTGTCGGCTCGCTTAACGAGTTCTTAGCTATCACTCGCACGATCATGTGATTGGCTTCCACGACCTAGCCCAGCTCAAGCATCAAATCTCCAGTCACGACTTGTTGTCATAATCCGCTTCAGTTTTTGCCAGCAAGCTGAATCAGATCGAAGATCCAGGCGTGCCATAACACTTCCGTGAGTCGCTAGCAGTAAATTGATCTTGCGGGTGGGGTCTTCTCCCATGGACTATTATAGGCGAGTCCATGAGCAAATCGAAGTTGATGTTTTCTTGAGAACTTGAGAACTCCTATTGAGCTCTCTACGCGTATAAATTTTGTAGCAGGATAATGACCGGCCTAGGCACGAATTTCAGCGCGCATGAAGAAGATGTAGGAAATTCCGAAGCAGACCGCCACCAAACCGAATAGAGTCGTGACGTGGGGCCAAATAAGGGTCAAACTCTGCCCAAGCGCAAGCGGCGTGGGTAAAATACCTTCCGCCTGGCTTTGTAAGGCTAACCCGAAAACGCGAGCAGCTGGATTCAGCAAGATGTGCACGGTTTCCGAAAATAGAGTGCTTGGCGAGATACGACCGATGATGTTCTCGATGTCGGCTCGTCGAGCGACGGATTCAGGAGTTGAAGTATCGGGAACAACGATACTCGCTATGCCTTGACTGACGATCACTACGAACAGGGTCATAAAAAGCCACACAGCAATTGAAGCCAAAGCAGCGGTTACCGTCTTCTGGAAGAGCAATGAAAAGAGCATGGCTAGCGCCAGCCAAAACCCGATATAGAAAATACCCACGACGGCAAAGATCAGCATCCGCCACAGTTCCTCACCATTGGGTGGAAAGCCAAGCAAAGTAATACCGAGCCCGATTACTAGCAAGAGAATCGATGCCCACAAAACAGCAATTGTCGTCAGACCGGCAAAAAACTTACCGTTGATGAAACTGTCGCGGTAGATTGGCTGTGAGAGAACTCGGCTCAACGTGCCGCGGGCGTACTCACCGCTGATAGAGTCGAATCCCAAAGTAATGCCGACTAACGGCCCGAAAAACCCGAGAAACGTCGCCAACGAAAAAAGCGTTTCGCCGCTCGAGGTTAGCAGGAGAAGGAAGGCATATTGTGAGGGAACGGTTTCAGTGTTCTGCCTGATTGCTTGGCCGGTTGCATAAGTCGCCCAAAGTCCGGTAAGTACGATGATAAAAATCAAAATCATGAACCGGCGGCTGCTAAAGTGATCTGCCAGCTCTTTCCAAAAGACCACACTCATTTTTAAGCCTCGCGAAAATACTTCAAATAGATTTCTTCCAGAGTCGGATCTTCAGATCGCAGCTGTAACAAAGGAAGTCCTTTGGTCGTGACCAGGGAAACGACTTCCGGCCGTACGTCTTTGGTGCAGCGTAAAAACCAGCCTTGGCTGCGTTTTTCGATTTCGTCGATGCCGTCGATCGATTGCAGGCTTCGGTCGAGGCTGTCCCGATTACCCCCGACTTCAACCAGAAAGTTCCACTGCCGACCCTTGAGAATCGCTCGCCCGAGTTCATCCATTTCGCCTTGTACGATGAGGCGACCTTTGACGATGATACCAACCCGACTACAGATTTGCTGGACTT
Source organism: Binatia bacterium (assembly GCA_036378835.1). Lineage (GTDB taxonomy): Bacteria > Desulfobacterota > Binatia > UBA9968 > UBA9968 > WHTF01. The sequence continues at coordinate 19,183 of DASUVS010000133.1, forward strand.
GCTGCAACTGGTGCGATGAAAGCATCACGGTCAAGTTGTGATCTCTATTGAGATTCTTGATCAGTTCGAGAATCCGGATCGCCCCATCCGGATCGATTCCCAAGGTTGGCTCGTCCAAAATGATCGCTATCGGATTTTTAACCAGAACTTCGGCGATGCCGAGCCTCTGTTTCATTCCACGAGAAAACTCGCGAACCAAGCGCCGGCCATCTTCGCTCAGGCCAACCTGCTCCAGGACTTCCGCGGTGCGGCGTTGCGCTTCCTTCTCCGGAATCCGATTGAGGCGCGCCATATAGAGAAGGTTTTCCTGCGCGCTAATATCGTCATAGAAGCCTGGATTTTCCGGCAGGTAGCCGACTCGCTTTTTGACCTCGAGAGGATCGTGCGTGGGATTATACCCGCACACGGACAATTCTCCTGAAGTCGGTTCAGTCAACCCCAACAGCATCAGGATTGTGGTTGTCTTACCGGCACCGTTAGGACCAAGGAAACCGAAGATCTCTCCCTGTTGGACCGACAGAGTCAGAGTATTAACGGCAAGCTTTTCACGATAACGCTTGGTCAAATTCTTGGTGTCTACGACTGCGCTCATCGCCGTCCTAAACGGAAAAACACAATCACCAATCCAAGCACTACCAACGCAACGATTCCGAATCCTACCCAGCCCCAGAGAGTCGGCGTTGAGACCGTCACCCGAAACTCCACGGAACGATTCACCTCGGGAGAGTTTGCCGTCAGGGTCATCAAGTAGTCACCCGCAATCGTTCGGTCCGGCGCTAGGATATCCATTTTTATCTCGCGCACTTCACCAGGGTTCAAAGCATCGATTTTGTCGGGTCTAAACTCGACCGTCCACTTATCGCTGGGCTTCTTGCTGATGAAATTCAGATTGCGAATCGGCGCCGTACCGGCGTTGGCAACGACAAAATCAATCGGGGTCCGGTTGCCAGCGGTCACTGAGGTATTGAGCGTCCCAGCCAATGAACCCATTTTAAGATCTTGGGTTCCTTTAAGATTCACCTTCAAATCTGCACTGGCTTCGAACGCTCCTGATCGCGCCACAACCTTTACCGGTTGCTCTTTGGCCTCAGCGTTGGCAGGCGTATCGATTTCAACAGCAACGGTTTCGGAACCATTCTCTTTCAAAAGAATTGACGAGTACTGAGTATCGCCGAATTGCGGCTTGAAACGAACGGCCCAGCCCGGCGGTGTCTGCGCGGTGAGTGACACCGGCAACGGTTTGTTGGTTTCATTCTTCAGATCTATCGTGAACTTAAGGGTTTGCCCGGAAGGCGCGGTAAGAACCGGATATTGACTAGTGAGTCTTAAGCCGCCGGTAGCGACTTTAGCGGAAGTCACACGGAAGTTGATTGTGTCCGAGTATGAAGTCGGTCCTTCCGTGTCCTTGGCCACGACCTTGATGTCGTAATTCCCCGGCTTGGTGTTTTGAGGAACTTTACTCTTGAATTCAATGGTCGTCGATTTTTCTCCTTGCACCGTAACGGAGCGAACCGGATAGCTGGGATATCTGGAATTGAAATTCGCTTCCCAACCCTTGGGAATAGACTCAAGAGAGAGATTAACCTCGACCGGATTTTTCGTGCGATTGACAACCTCCGTGTCCATGGTGACTTCCTGCCCCTGTCCAACAGTTAGATCTTTGTACGGGATGATCAGATTGAAGCTCTCTTTTGACGACGGAGCGTCTTTCTGTCCCGTGCTTTCGGCGGCCTTTTCGGCGGCGACCGCTGACGTTCCCAGCGAAGCAGAGCAAAGTAAAAACCACGAGAACAGCACAAGCATCATTCGCAGGCGCACACGTAGACGCACGAAGCTCATATCGAAAACCCCCTAAGGTGCGAAATTTGGCCATAAATAACCATATTAATCCATAGGGTCAAGAGCTTGCCCGCTAAACTTAAGCTTTTCCCAGCTGCCGTAATCCTTCATAGAGAACAATCGACACCGCATTCGAAAGATTCAAGCTCCGAACACCCGCACCAGCCATGGGTATACGGTAGGAAGATTCTGGATTGTGCTCCAACAAATCTTGCGGTAAGCCTCGCGTTTCCGGACCGAAGACTAGATAGTGCTCCTCTTGGTAGCGTGCTGTGGTATAGGATCTCGTCGCCCGTTTAGAAAAGTAGAGAAACTGTTTCATCGATGCTGCCGCGAGGAACTCATCCCAAGATTTATGTACCCGCAGATCTACGAACTCCCAGTAATCAAGTCCGGCGCGCTTGAGATGACGGTCGTCGATTTTAAATCCGAGTGGTTCTATTAGATGGAGAGGGGTCAACGTAGCTGCGCACAGCCGGGCTATGCTGCCGGTGTTCGGTGGGATCTCTGGCTGGAATAGAACTACGTGCATGCTCGACTATCTAAAACGAAAGTAACCGGACCGTCATTGACCAGCGAAACCTTCATCCTTGCTTGGAACTGGCCGGTCTCAACTGAGACTCCGGCATCCCGGAACCGCTTGATGAAATGATGGTACAGTTTCTCGGCCTGGGCCAATGGCGCAGCATCCGTGAAAGACGGGCGGTTACCTTTTCTCGAGCCGGCATAAAGAGTGAATTGCGAGACAACCAAAACCTCGCCGCGGATCGCCAGTAAAGATCGATTCATCTTGCCTTCTTGGTCTTCGAAGATGCGAAGATTCTTGATCTTTTCTGAGAGGAAATCGGCATCCGGCAGATCGTCGTCTCGGCCGACACCTAGTAGAATGCATAGGCCCGATGCTATCTCGCCGACGATGTTTTCGCCGACCGTGACCTGAGCTTTGCTGACCCTTTGAATGACGGCGCGCACGCTTTCCCTTGTCAACCCAAAACGCTTATGCCAGTACTGAGGCGGGTTCTAGTAAAGAGTGGAATCACCAGACACTGCGAAGAGTCGTAACAGAGAATTCGCAAGGTCTCAACCGGACGGACTCGTGGATCCGATTCGTACGAGCCGATCTCGCTCGTCTCACGCTAGCTCCCGACGTTCTCGGTTCCAAGAGTACGAAAGTCAGATGAAACAGATAAAAATTTTGTGCATGCTGACATGGCTTGTGTTTGCGCTCAAGCCCGGCAGTGGAACTGCGGAATCGCCTGACTTTCACTTCCGGCCTGCGCAGCCAATCGCCATCCACGGGCAACTCCGGGGAAGTGTTTTGCTCTCGGGAAAATACCAACCGCCAGATCCGCTCAAAGTGGTAAAGAGCCGCAGTTTCTGCGGTTTGAGCGTGCCGAACGAAACGTTGATTGTGGATCAGAGCGGTGGGTTGCGCAACGCAGTCGTTATCCTGCGCCCGATCGATCGAACTGTGAAGGTTTATCCGAGCAGGATTTTATTGGACAACAAGCAATGTGCATTCATACCGCATGTGCAAATCGCCGGCATTGGAAGCGAGTTACTGCTAAAAAACAGTGATCCGATTCTCCATACCGTGCATGCACGGCTCGGCAAGGAGACGCTTTTTAATGTAGGTTTACCGCGGTGGCGGCAGGTGTCCAAGATTCTCGACAGAGTAGGTGTCATCAGAATAGACTGCGATGTGCTTCATACCTGGATGACCGCAGCTATCGTGGTGGTTTCAAGCCCGTATTTCGCCGTCACCGATGAGACCGGTTTTTTTAACATCCAAGAAATCCCAGCAGGAAAGTACGAGCTCGAGATCTGGCATGAGGTCCTGGGCAGTAAGACCGCGCAAATTTCTATCCCCCAAAGCGGCACTATTCTGCTCGACGCTATCTATAATCGAGTACCCGAAATAAAGTCATAGGTTCTTGCTATCTTGATAGTCGCGATCTCTCCGGTATGATCGGTTTCCATGTATCCTATTATCTTCCAGCTTGGGCCAATAACGATTTATAGTTTTGGTGTCTTCATGGCGCTGGCCGCGCTATCCGCCGCATGGGTCGTTCACTCGGAGCTAAAAAGGCGCGGCTATGATCCCGAACTGGCATCTTCAATGATCTTTGCCGCCGCCGTTGGCGGGCTCATCGGCGCTCGGCTGTTGTTCATCCTGGGCGAATGGCATGATTTTTTAAATTCTCCCTCAAGCTACATTTTTACCGGTGCAGGATTTACCTGGTACGGGGGGTTGTTCGGCGGCGCGGTGGCGGTGTCCTGGATCGTCAGGAAGAATGAGATCCCATGGCTCGTCGGCGCGGATATTGCCGCTCCGGCGCTGGCTCTTGCCTATGGCGTGGGCCGCCTCGGTTGCCATTTTGCCGGAGACGGAGACTGGGGTTCGATCACGAAGGCCCCTTGGGGCGTTGCGTACACGAACGCGATTATTGGTTGGGTTGACCCGATGACCGGCATTCCTTATCCAGCCGGTGTTCGCGTGCATCCAACGCCCATCTACGAGTTTCTCCAATCAATCGTTATATTTGCGATCCTCTGGAGTATCAAAACCCGGGGGCTTGCCCCTGGGACGCTCGCGTGGCTGTATCTGGTCTTGGCGGGTCTTGCGCGATTTACAATTGAGTTCTGGCGCGTCAATCCGATCTTGGCGGCCGGTCTGAGCGAGGCTCAGTGGATCAGCCTGATTCTGATAGCGGTGGGGTTGGCCATGTTAGTATCGCGCCGGGTCCGGCTCGCGTATTGAAAGTGTCAGATGGTGTTAAAGAGTGAGCTCTGGAATCGGAACTGCACGGGCTTTGTCTGTTGCTGTTCTGCTTCTTTCATGAAATTCTTTCCTACCAACTTTCCGACATTACCTGGCATACCGCTCGATAAATAGCTGCAACGTCCTTGCCGGACTCGATCAGGTGCTGTTTGCAAACATGGCTGCACAATGCAATCGCAGCCTGAAAGATGATCATCGCCTTGCCATTTTTAGTCAGGTGGCCGCTCAGTCTGCCGTGACGTAGAAAAACCGTTTCTTCCGGATGATAGATCAAATCGTAAAAACGAACGTTTGGTGCTATTGCTCGCGCTAAAGTCATGGAGGCTTGGTTGTTTTCATCGATATCGGCCCGAGCTGCGCACACCCACTTCTGCCGGGTTTGCGAGCCGGCGAAATCTGATTCAGTGATCGATACCGGGTGAGCGGATGCTAAAGCGGAGTAGGGTTCCAGGCTGGTAAGCTCGCCGTTCGGTAGTTTACGAATCCCTCCTTGCCCTTTGGTGGTTGTGTTAACGATTAAGCCGACCCTACGAGCCCAAGGGCCGATTTCAGTTTCGTCGATAGCTTGAGCTTTCCCGCCGTTTTTTTGAAGTTCCGCTGATAGGGAAAGAGCATGTTCTAGGTTTCGGTTGGCGATCACCAGCTGGCCCGGAGCGAGCATATCCGACAGCCGAAAGGCGATGGCGCGCGCCGAACCGCCGGCCCCTATGAGCAAGACCTCGGTTCCCGCCAGCGAAGTCAGGAATGATTCAGTCTCCTCTGGCAGCGGCGTTAGCAAACTTTCAACGAATCCTGAACCATCGGTATTATATCCGACGAGTTTGCCGGACGAGCTCTTAACGATGGTGTTGACCGCTTGAACTCGTTTCGCCCCTGCCTCAATCTCGTCTAAAAAGTCCATGACTCGGATCTTGTGCGGCACGGTGACATTGATTCCTAGGAAGTTATCTAGCCCTTTGAGAATAGCGATTAGCTCCCCTAAGCGTGGCTCAGCGACATCGAAGGGCAGATAAACTGCGTTGATGCCCAGATAATTGAATGCGGCATTCCATAGGGCAGGGCTTCTTGAGTAGGAAGACGGCGCGTCGCCGATAATCCCAGCTATTTGCTTATTATGAATTAGGCTGGCGTCGATCGCATTACCGATGCAATTTTGAATGGCAGCGATTTGTTTCCGAGATGTCATGGCAGATAGCTCATCGCCCCATAGTCGCACTCAGGGATGCTTCCGCAGGAAGGGAAGTTGTTGAATCGCGCTATATGCCGTTTTTGATTGCCAGTCTGTTATCGGAGTAGCACAGCAGCGACTTGCGGCTATCGAGAACCGTTTCCAAAGCGACTTCGTGTCCCCACAGCTGGTTTAGATATTGAAGCGTTTTCTCGGCATACTCGAGTTGCAGATCCCGTCCATCATGATGGTGCCTGAGGAACAGCGTCCGATTCTTGTTATAATCGGCATCTTCGATTTTTATCATTGGAATGGTGCTGGTGCCGACATTTTGAATCAAAGTTTCTTTGATCTGACGCCAGTTAAGATCATCCGCGACGCGGCTGACGACCTGCTCATTGCCGCGGGTTCGGTACTCGAACAGGTTGAGGTCTCGCACGAGCTCTTCGGTGAGGTAGCGCCGTATAAAGGAGGCATCACGTTCAACTTCCCGCACCTCGAAAAGTTTCTCCGCGCCGCTTTTGTTTCGGCGTCCGTACTCTTTCTCATCCTCAGCAGAGGGGTGGTCCCAGCGTTTTTCGATATTCTCCCAAATCTTCATGCCCACGTGGTACGGATTTAACCCGCCGGGGGCAGGGCGCAAGACCTGCGCATGCCGCACCAGAAACTCCAGATGCAGGTTCTGCGGCAACTCCAAGGTTTCAAGAATTCGTTTGTGCCAAAAGCTCGCCCAACCTTCATTCATTATTTTGGTTTCAATTTGCGGAATAAAATACTGAGATTGCTCATGCACGATAGTTAAAAGATCCTTTTCCCAATCAGCCAAATGCGGATTGTGGTCGCGGATGAAGATCAATAAATCTTCTTCCGGATAAAGAGGAACTTTGTTGAGATCCGGAGACACATAATCCTGCCGTCTATGAATCGCGCCAAATGGGTCCGCAGGCGGTTGCGCGTCCTGCACTTTAGTTTCTATTTGCTCCTGGGAGGACAGCTTGCGAATCGACAGGTTGCGGCGACACTGGAGCGACAATGCGTGTGCCGCATCAAGAATGCGTTCGATGCGTTCCAATCCGATACTCGGATCCTCCACGTAGTGGCGCACGCGATTTGCATGGCTTTTGAACGTTTCAATCGTATATTTCGCGCGTGTGGCGCCAAATGTGAAATTGTTTTTGAAAAAATCGTTATGGCCGTATACGTGGGCAATGGTGAGGACCTGCAAAGCCAGGCTATTATCGCGCATCAAATAAGCAATCGAGGGATTGGAGTTAATAACCATTTCATAAGGCAGGCCGCTCACCCCGTACTCGTATAACGTCTTTAACTTTTCGAAGCTTTTTCCGTAAGACCAATGAGGGTAGTGAGAGGGCATGCCGGAATAAACCATGTAAGTAAGCATGTCCTCATGATCGCAGATCTCGAACTCTTGAGGATAGGGGTCGAGACCAAACTGATGAACAATCTCAAGGATTCGGCTGTTCCAAGCTTCCAAATCTTCAATCGTATAATCCATATCCTGAAACTACCTATCGAGGACGCTAAGCGGCATCCTCCCGACCGCGATCCTTAGCCAGGAAAGTCTTAAACGATGTCCAGATATCCTCCTTGCGATGAATCTGAAGGGTGTGAAAGTTCGGCTCATCCAATTGTGAAAATAGCGGAATCAAGCTGCTGCCATAGTAGCCCGCTCCCAATGGTTTGATCTCACCGTAGCCGAACAGGTTAGACGATCGTGCCAATTCCGTGGCTGCCTTCAAAGCCGCCGGATTGTCCGATTCGAAATTGTCGCCGTCCGAACAATGAAAAACGTACACGTTCCAGAGCGCGGGATGAAAGCGCTCGTTGATAATCTCCAAGGCCTTATTGTATCCGGAAGAAATGAAGGTGCCGCCGGATTCGCCCTTGTGAAAGAAATCTTCCTCGGTAACTTCCTGCGCCTCGGTGTGATGCGCAATAAAAACGATCTCAACATTTTGATAGCGCGTGCTAATGAATTGATAGAGAATAAAGAAGAAACTCCGGGCCAGGTACTTCTTCATAGTGTCCATGGAACCGGACGTATCCATGATGCACAAAACAACGGCGTTAGACTCCCGTCTCAAGTCGTTGACTGAATGATGATAACGCAGGTCGTCTTTATGGAACGGAAACCGGCTGCGCGCGCCCATCAGATCTCTGCGTTGAGAGGCTTTCTTACGTTTCAAACGCGAGCGAGCGGTCCGCTTTTTATCCAAACGCACGCGAACGCCTTTGCGTCTGTAGCCTTTTTGACGAAACTGCTTCTCGACTTCAATTTGGCGCAGCCGTTTGCGCTCCAAGTCGGGCAGCTCCAGATCCTCGAACATCAATTCGATTAGCTCATCGAGCCGAACGTCGGTCTCATAGTAATCGACGCCGGGCTGATCTCCAGGCTGCCCCGGCTGTTTTCCTTTCTCGCCTTGGCCGACAACTTGTCCCGGCTGCGGCTCTTGATCCCCTCCCTGGCCGACGCCGGGTGCGTTATCACCATACACAAACCGGTATTCCTTAACTCCGCGAATCGGGACTTTGATAATGCGGTTCTTGTCTTTACCGATGATGGATTCTTCGGCAATGATGTCGGCTATGTTATTTCTAATCGCTTCCCTTACTTTCTGCCGGTGCCGCAGGCGATCACCCGCGCTCCGATCACTACGCTGGCCCGATGACGAGTTGTACGGACGGAAGATGGTCTCAGCCGTGCGATCGATCCCGGTCTGCGGGTCACGCATGACCGTCATGATTTCAGTCCTTCCAGAGATTATTGGCGGCATACTTGAGAATGACATCGACACAGCTCGGGCAATAGCCGTTTTCCAGCAGGTTTTTAACCATAACGTTGTACTTTTCGGATTGTTCCTCGTCACGCATACGGGATTTGGTGATGACCCGGCTGAGATCCCGGACCGAAGTGATGAGCTTCTTCTCGATCGCTTCCTTTAAGGGTTCATAGCTTTTGTAATCGATCTTTTCACCGCGCCGGTTTGCCGCCCAAAGATATGCGATGACTTCTTGACGGAAACCGTCGGCCGCCGAGCCGATGATCGCGATCTGTTCCTCGATAGACTTCATGAAGCTTTCGTCGGGCGAGAGCTCTTCCTTGGTGTTTCGGTCTTTGACCTTGCTTTTGTTGACATAAGCTTCAGCGTGATCCAGGTAATTTTGGAAGAGCGCTTCAGCTTGTTCCTGGTAGGAATACACGAACGCGCGAGTGATCTCCTTCTCTAGGACCTCTAGATATTCCTTGTGCAGCGCATCCTGCAACAATTCTAGGTATTGCTTCCTGGTGTCGTCGGGGAGATCGGCTTCCTTGACCATATTGATCAATGCCTCGCGCACGTTGATCGGATTGATGCAATTCCCGGTCGTGTTATCCGATAAGGCGTTGTCCAAAGCTTTCATGATAAATCGCGTTGAAATGCCGGACAGACCTTCTCGCTTGACGCCTTCCTTGAGCTCCTGTACGTCGACCTTTTTGCTTCTGCCTTTTTCGACGACCTCTTCACCATTGTAGAGGCGCAACTTCGTCATCAGATCGCATTTGTTCGTCGGCTCGAGCCGCGAAAGAATGGCAAACATCGAGGCGATTTCCAATGTGTGCGGCGCGACATGGGCGCGGAAGTCCGAGTGGCGGATAATTTTTTGGTAAATCTTAACTTCCTCAGAGAGGCGCAAATTATACGGGACACGGATAACCACGATCCGGTCTAGAATCGCTTCATTGGTGTGGTCGGCCTTGAACTTCTGCCATTCAGCCTCGTTCGAATGAGCGATAATAACGGTATCCACGTACACTAGCCCATGCCGTCCGGGAGCTGGCACAACTTTCTCCTGGGTTGCGGTGATCATGCAGTGGAGATATTCAATCTCATTCTTAAAGACTTCTATAAACTCGACCATCCCGCGATTACCAACGTTCAAAGCGCCATTGAGCTCGAGAACCCGCGGGTCTCCTTCAGAATATAAGTCGAGCTTGGAGATGTCCTCGCTGCCGATGAGCACGGAAGTGTCCTGATTGTTTGGATCGACCGGCGGGACAACGCCAAGACCAACACGCGCGCGCTTGGAAAACTCGATAGTCGAGACCGGGAATTCTTCGTACTTTCCGCCATATTCGTGCTGTAGTTTGAACCGACAGACCGGGCAGAGGTCGCCTTCGATGTGCACTCCCAGCATCTTTTCGAACTCTTTGCGCAGGTGGCGGGGAATCAAGTGAAGAGGTTCTTCGAACATCGGGCAGCCCTCGATGGCGTAAAAGGGTGGGCTTTCTTCCAGTCCCCGATGAAGTTTTTCGACCAGCGAGCTCTTCCCCGAACCCACGGGTCCCATCAGGTAGAGAACTTGACGGCTTTCTTCTCCCTTCAACGAAGCCGCGTGAAAATAGCGAACAATCTGTGAGATGGTCTTTTCAATGCCGAAGAACTCATCGGCGAAGAAGTCATAAACTTTTATAGATTCGTCTTTGTAAATGCGTTTGGCGTGTGGATCGTCGTCTACGTTAATATCTCTGACGCCCGCTTTTATGAGTACGTCATAGAGACGCGCGTGAGCCAACTTCGCGACTCCCGGATCATCTCTGACCTTGTCGAGATACCCGAGCAGATTTCCGCGCCATGATTGGCTTTGGTGCAGATCTCGATCTTTCTGAATGAGTTCTTGGAATTCCTTGTTATGGTCCATGCCAGAAGCTCCCCTTTCTGGAGAAAAGTTTATCGCGCAGGTTCAGCGACGACGTTGGTAGAGATAAGCGGCCGAGATAAATGAGGGATGAATAAGACCTGTAGCCAGGCTGCGCTATAGGCGCAGAGAGCAAAAATGATTTTTCCCAAACGTGCTTCACGTTAGGCCGAAAGCTGGGAAGGGGTGAGCGGTGTGGCGCTGCGGTTGGTAAAGCAAGAATCGGGGGAAGTTTATGGCTTGCATTCGACCTCCGTTAACCCAACGTGCTGGTCTTCTCAACCCATGCTCCTTGATTAGACGTGGCCAAAGGACAGTTTCTTCATTCTTACCCGCTGCTTACAGTCGACATTGAAGCGCCGTTTGTGCGCAATGTCAAGATTATTATGGGCATGCTGGCATCATAGCGGGTGTCGAATACGCTCAGTTATCATCTGACATTCGATCTGCTAAGTTCGTGCTGACTAAAGAGCGGTGAAAGAGGCGACTGGTATGAAACCTGGAGAACTGATGATTCAACCCGGCCTCCGATGGTATGCAATCCAAACTAAAGGTAACAAGGAAAGAGAGGTAGCCAAGCGACTGACGGATCTTAAGTTTGAAATCTTTCTGCCTTGGTTGCGCGATCGGAGGCGTATCGGTAGCAAGTATCATTGGGTTATGGTGCCGTTGTTTCCAGGTTATTTATTCTGCCGTTTGGATATAGTTGTATCAGGGAAGACGGCGCGCTACTCGCCGGGCGTAAAGGACTTTCTCCGATTCGGTAATGAAATAACCGAAATCTCCAACGACATCATGGTCGCATTACAGGAGCGTTGCCCCGAGGGCGTCGCCGCCGTCAACCCGGTGTCGCTGACCGCTGGCGACTCGGTTACCATCAACGAAGGACCCTTTGCCGGTCTGCAGGCTATCTTTGAAAAGAAAATGAAGGGCAGCGAGCGCGTTGCCGTCTTACTTGAGCTTCTCGGTCGGCAAACACGGCTCATTCTGCCCAGCGAAACTGTCAACAGAACTTGACCTTTCAGTTCCCGACCTGCCCTTATATATCCCAACGTTTCAGGCCGACGCCAGACTATTCGCCGTCGCAACCCTCGCTACCTTGACATGCCCTGAGTGCTGTTGATAAATGCCAGGCGCTCAAAAGTCATACTTCAGGGGAGGACGACATGCGCCATCAAGCTTGGCACCGGCGAGGGCTGTTGGTTATCTTTGCTGCTTTTGCATTTGTTATCGTCTGCGGAACAGTGCTGTCATCTGTCCAGTGGATCTCCAAACCCTTTCCCGGGTTCTTCGTGCATGAGAATCTCACTGTCGGCCCGTACTCCTTGCCTCACTGGAGCGGCGGTGTTGCAGGACTCCAGTCTCTAGATCTTATCATCAAGGTCGACGGTCGCCCGGTAAGCGGGCGCGCCGAGTTCTACGAACGCCTGCGCAATCTTTCGGTAGGAACTCGCTTAACTTATACAATCGGCCGGCGTTCAAATATCGTCGAATTGACCATTCCCAGCATGATGCTCACCTGGCAAGACTGGTTCTTGAGTTTTGGAGTTTACGTTTTTACCGGATTGGCATTCTTCGCAATCGGCGTGGCGCCTTATTGTTTTCGAGCCAACTCGCCGGCAGCTCTGCCCCTGTCTTTCATGGTGATCGCTGTGTTCGTTTGGTTTGAGAGCACCTTCGATTTTATGACCGATGGGTTTGTTCCTAAAGAGATGCGCCTATTTGCTATGATTCTCACTCCCAGCGCCGGCATTCATTTGGCCTTGCTACTGAAACAAGGACGGCCTGTACGACACACGAAGCCTTTTCTCCTGGTATTCATCTATGGAACGGCCCTAGCTCTCGGCGCTTTGAGCAGTATTACGTTCTACGGACCGGTGGATCGATGGATCGACATATTCCGAATAAATTATCTCTACGCCTGCATCGGAGCTTTGGCCTTCTTATCGATTATCGGCTCGGCTTTGAGGAAGACCCCCACGGCTCTCGAGCGCTCGCGTTTGCGGGTCATGTTTGTCGGCGCGGTTCTCGGATTTTTATTGCCCACTGTTGCCACGGTTTTAACCAGCACGTTCCAATGGGCGATACCTTATAACCTGGCAATGATCTCGACGGTGTTTTTTCCTCTTTCGGTTGCCTACGCGCTTTTGAAGTACAGCCTCTTCGATCTGGGTAATACGCTCAAGACAGGACTTACCCGATTATCATTGATGGTGTTCCTCTTAGCCCTCTATGCGGCTATTTTCTTTCTCGTCGGACCTTCGGTCGGCGTCTACGACAAGGATCCCCTGACGCCGCTATTTTTCTCGATGCTTGTGGTATTGATCTTCAATCCCGTGCTACGCGGTATAGAAACATTGGTCGATCGTTACATCTATCGACAAGAGTATGATCCGGTAAGGGCCCAGCGCGATATCAGTCTATTTCTGAGGTCGCTGACAACCGCTCGGGTAATCGCCAATGGGTTCTTAGAGCAGGTTACATCGATTCTCGGCGTAAAGAAGGCCGTCTTGATTTACCGTTCTGCTGCCGTGCCAAACGATCTGACCGCTGCAACCGACGGGAACGAAGTAAAGTTTGCCCCGCTTCTTGATCGCGCACGACTTTTGTGGAGAGCTGAGCACGTCGCGGGATTCAGAGGGTTGTCACGGAGCGAGGTTCTCGCAAATCCCGTTTTCGAATCCGAGCGCAGAGAGTGGTTGGCCATGTTCGAGCCGCTCGCTTCTGAACTGTTGATACCGATTGTCTTTGAACATGAGGTGCGCGGCTTAGTTTCTTATTCGGCGAAGAGAGGGGGGAGGGAGTATCGCGGCGATGACTTGACCCTGCTGGGCACTCTGACTGAGCAGTTGGCCCTGTCACTGGAAAACGGCATAAGGTATGAACAGTCGGAGAAAGCCAAAGACGAGTACCACCGGCTTTATGACGAAGCGGAGCGCGCCAAACGGAAGTTGATCGACGAGGATCGCATTAAGAAAAATTTCGTGGCCAACGTCTGTCATGAACTGCGAACGCCGGTCAGTACCCTGATAGGCTTTAGCGAAATCCTCCTCAACCGCGAACTTCCGGCCGACACACGCGATATCTTAAAGACGATGTTGAGCAATGGACAAGATCTATCCAATATGATGGATGGCCTACTGGATTTTTCGCGCATGGAGGCCGACGCTGTGCCGAACAGTTTCGAGCGCATCAACGTAAAAGATCTATTGGGCGGGCTGGAGCTCATGACGCAGAGACTTATCCGCGGCCGTCCTATTCAGTTCAGAATGAACATCGAAGACGCCATCCAAACCATCAACAGCGATCCAAGAAAACTTCAGCAGATACTAGTCCAGCTATTAACAAACGCGCTTAAGTTCACTGAAAAAGGGGCGGTTGAAGTTAAAATAGCGACCATGACCGATCAAAGCGGCGGGTTCTTGGAGATTGCTGTCTCGGATACCGGAATCGGTATCGATAAGAACGATCAGGAAATCATCTTCGACAGCTTTCGCCAGCTCGATGGGTCTTCTAAGCGCCGTTTCGGCGGTACCGGCGTCGGCTTAAGCCTGTGCAGCAAGCTTGCTGCGGCGCTGGGCGGTAAGATTAGTGTTAAGAGCGAACTCGGTTTGGGAAGTGTCTTCAGTGTATTTCTGCCCCTTACAAGTGTCGTGGGAACCTCGCAGCATGCAGGGTCGAAGGCTTGATGAGCGAACAGTGAAGCTCTGAGATTGACTCATCAGATGGCGTTAGCTAGCTATATCTATGATGACAAGTAAAGATTTTCTCAAAGAATTGCTGGCGATGGTGAATGATTTCTGCCGAACTCTCGATGCGCAGCCGCCAGCTTACAGCTATATTCCACTCCGCACCGATGAAGAACGCATTCGGGTAATGAAGAGCCGTCTCTATAACGAAGTGCGTGCTGCCGAGCTATTTGGAACGTGGCTCAAGACAACGCCGGAGCTGGAAGTCAAGGCGATAATGGCGGAATCCTCGCATGAGGAAATGGAGCACGCGCAACTGCTCTCAAAGAGAATCGCTAATTTCGGTTTCGAACCGTTTGATTATCTACCGCTTCCTGCGCAGATGGCGATGTTTAATGCGATCGAGGGACTCACGGACACCTGTCAACGGATGGCGGGATTCTCACTAGCCGGAGAAGCCGTAGCAACTTATTTGACACAGAAGAGTTTACAAGCATCGACAGTGCCCGACTGGATTAAACAGCCCTACCGAAAAATTACGCAGGATGAAGAAGGGCATGGCAGCATACCCCAAGAGATTTTGCAGCGTTACGCGACCACTGAAGAGCGTCAGGAGAGAGCCCGCAGGGCGGTGGCCATGCGCCTCGTGCTATTTCGTGAGTACTTGAACAGCCTGGACCGTTGGGCTATGGGCAAGGATCGTTGGTAACTCGTCTATCTCTCACTTTGTACGGCTTCGCAGCGCGGACAGATGAGCGGCCCGGGCCCAAGTAAAATTGCCCAGCCACACTCCGCGCAGGTTGTCACCGGTTCTCCCAAGAGTCCGCGAACCGCGGCGCCGCAGCGCTTCGCTCCGCAAGGACCGGTGCCAATGCCGGTGCGCTTGCTGACCATCTCGAAGGTCTTGGCGCCGGCTTGAATGGCTTTCACCACGATGCCTTTACGTATCTTATTGCAGAGGCAAATGGGGCGAAGGTTATCTATGACAGCCTGCTTCCTGGCCTCGTTATCAAGTTCGTTGATAGCGCATCCCTTTCAACTCCGTAGTCTAACACGATTTCTTAATGCTGTCCTCCTTGGAGGCAATGATCAGAGATGAGTTCAGCGGCGGCGGCAAATCTATCTGCTTTATATGCATCAGACCGGCTGACAACATCCAGCTTTTAACTTCATCGAATGCATAGCAACGTCCCGCCACGGTGGTTAATAGCATGAGTAAACTAAACACGGCGCCGACCGTTGGGTTGACGCGCGTGCTATCGAGAATATGATCCTTGACGATAACGCTGCCGCCCGGCTTGAGCACAGCGCTAAGTTTGACCATGAGCCGTTGGTTTACTTCAAAGCTTTCGCCGTGAACGATGTTCGAAAGCAAAATCGCATCATAGCTGCCGGGAATTTCGTCAACTCGGTAGTCGCCGCTGATCAGTCGCATTCGACTGCCTAAACCGGCCTTTTGGACGTATGATCCAGTTAGTGCAAGAGTGGCCGGCAAATCGAAGATCGTCGCCCGCAGATTCGAAAATCGCTTGCAAAGCGCGATGGGATAGGTGGCTGGTCCGGAACCGACATCGAGAAGCTCGCGAGCGTTGCCCCAATCGAAGGCTCCGGCCATGATCTCCGCGTCGCCCCGCGCCTTGACAAGAGTGTCCATAGCATCGATGAAGATCGCGGTTTCCTTAGGATCATCTTGATACATATCCGCGGGCCGAACAGGCCGGCCACCGCGAATAGCCTCGGTTAATGACATCCAACAATGCCAGAGCGAGGCTTCGAAACGGATCATGCCGCCGAGGTAGCCGGGCGCGTCTCGCTTGAGATACTTTGCCGATACATCGGTGAGAGAAAATC
>DASUVS010000134.1:0-4558 GCA_036378835.1 Binatia bacterium
CCGGAGACAAGCTTGTACGGCACATTTTTGATTTCCGCTTGAACCTCCGAATAGCGCCTGCCGATGAAACGCTTTGCCGAATAGATGGTGTTTTCCGGGTTGAGTACACCCTGGCGCTTGGCAATCTGGCCCACCAGCCGCTCGCCAGCTTTAGTATAGGCGACGACCGAGGGGGTCACCCGGTTACCTTCGTTGTTGATGATCACCGTAGGCTTTCCGCCTTCCATCACTGCGACCACAGAGTTGGTCGTTCCTAGGTCTATACCGATTGCTTTAGGCATATGCTCTCCGATGAACCGACGTCGGAAATTTTTGCTTCCTTCGATCGACCAGGCGATTCGGACGCGGACGGAGAGATAAAAATTGTGCGGACCGAGGCCGCGTAGAGGAACTTTGATTTGCGTAACATCGCCGGCGTTGGCCGGCACACCTAAGCGCACCTCCTCGGTCTGCCTTAGCAAGCCCTCGCCGTCGCAGAGTGCGCACGGAAAGCGGCCTTGTTTGCCGGCGCCGCCGCACCGGCTGCACGGCGTACAGCTTGGAACCGTTAACATCAACACCCCGCCCGTCAATGCCTGGAAAGGCGAGATGACAACCTGGAGGTCAAGGCCTTTCGGAGATATCCCTTGATCGATGGTACCGGTGACTAAATTCCGCCCGCGCCAAGGCCGGCTCAAAAATTGAGGTGTCAAAAATGGCCCGAGCGAGCAGGGCTGGCGAGGTTGCGGTAATCCGGGAAAGCTATTGGCAACCTGTTCGCCAGCCATTGCATCGGCGTTCCCGGTGCTTTGAACCGGGGACGGGATACGGTCACGTTCGCGCCGCTCGGGATTTGATAGCGCGTGATAACACCGGACCAGCTCTTGGAAAAACTGCAAGCGGTCGCAGCCGAGGCTTTCGGGATCATACAGTTTAACCTGCTGTCGAAAACTCGACGGATCGTCGCCGCAGTTTCACCGGGCGAAATACCGAGCCTGAAGTAATACTCATTCATACCGTCGACTCATTGGACCTCAGACAACGAATCTTCGTGAAAGGGACATGCCACTATCCTAATACAGTAGCTTAAACCCGTGATCTGTCACCCTGGACCTGCACGGGAATTTCACGCGGTTTGGCCTTTTCAGCTCGCGGCAGGCGCAGTGTCAACACACCGTGACTGAGCGATGCCGAGATTTTTTCCTGGTCCACTTCTTCGCTGAGTTCAAATTGCCGGAAAAAGTTTACCAGCTCGAACTCTTTGTAGGTGGCTTCGCCATCCGCCAGATGTTTTGGGCTGGCCTGAATGGTCAGCGTGTTGTCTTCAAGCCGGACCTTTAACTCCTCTGACGCCACGCCGGGCAAGTCGGCGAGCAACACCAGTCCTTCCGGGCTTTCGTAGATATCAACTGGCGGAGGCACGAATCGCTCCATGCCGCGCGTCCGCTCTTTGCCTTGCCCAACTTGGTTGGGCATTGGATTACCAGTTGCCGCGACAGTTTTCTCTGCCATGATTCTCTCCTCTCGAGATATTTTTTAGTGAGCAGGTCAGGCCACTTGAACTTTAATCTGCCGTGGCTTGGCTTTTTCCGATTTCGGCAAGGTCACCACCAATAGGCCGTTTCGATACTGGCCGGTGAGACCTTCGCCCTGTTCGACAGCGAATGGAATTTCAATGTTCCGATTGAATCTGCCGGCCGCCCGCTCCTCGCGATGAAACGCTTCCGGTTTGACATCGCCGGATACCCGCGGTTTTTCTCCCGCGATCGTAAGCGTCCTTCCAACCACACTAATGTTGAAAGAATTTGGTTCTGCGCCAGGAGCTAGCGCTTCTACACGCACCTGATCCTGTTCCTCGTATAAATTGATCAGCGGATATTCACGGGCCGCCCGTCCCGGTAAGAACGCGCTGCGGAACGTCGGCGAGAACTGCGGCCCAGCTCGCTCAAAGGCATTTTCGATTTCTCTTTGTAAAGCCTGCAACGGATCAAATGATTGCCATGTCGCCATATGCATCTCCTCCCTTTCTTTTATTACGGATCGAAGCTCATCGCCCGAGTAACTGAGGCTGGCGAGCGCACGGAAAGTGTCCTAACACGCGGTTATTCACTCGTGAGCCACCGGCCCGTGTTCGTCAGCTAGATCATTGTTGCGAGAAGTCAGTTCGGGTTGATTTTGTCGCCGTACTGAAACAGAGCCGAGGCATTCAACCAGCCGTACTCTCGCGGCGCAACTGTCGTGCCATCAAGTCGCGTTAGGTGTATACAGTCAAATGTTTTTACCGGGTAAAAAGTCTGACAAATGAGTTGGTGTTTAGGCGATGTTTGCTGAATGGTCGTGGGTAGCGAGGCCAGCTGGAAAATAGCCTTTAGGATTCGGACCGTTGAAGAGCCCTCACTCGGTAGCTTTTCGAGCGCGGCGGCTGCGTAACAAGAGTTAATCTCAATCAAGGGTAAATTCGTTGCTGGGCCTGAATATTCGCTAATCATTTTTAGCATTGTTCATTGTTTGGCTGTCGCATAACAGGGACGCAGCCGCTAAAGTTAACTACGCGTGTGATCGTCTCGAGATAGTCGCACAGGAGAACTCTCTGATTGCCGCCGAGCGAATTGTGCAGTCGTTTAAATGCACTACTCTGGGGCGTTTCAATCATGGTTCATCACCCTGATAAAATTGCTAAGCATCGTAAAAAGGGCTGTCAAGCACCCGCTCTCTGAGTGACCAAAACTGCAGGCCCAGATCAGGTGAGGTTAAGCTGAAATTAACTTCTCGAAAGCTTTCGACACAATGGTCGAGGTTGGAGGCCGATACAGCTCTGCAGTGACCGCATGATTCGCACGGTGACATCTCGACGCGGAAAATAAAAAAGGCCCCCTCGTGGGGACCTTTGTAGCCTTCGGGAGAGGCGGGTCAAATCCGACGCTTCAAGCCTCGGCTTCAGCGTGTTCTGTTCTAGTTGCTCCCCAGACCTGCCGGGCCGCATCGGCATTCATAATACCGATGCCCACGCCGACGATCAGATCGGGCCAGGCGGATAAGGCGTACGCGGTGACAAATCCTGCTGTAATGATCGCCGCGTCAGCAAGTGCATCGTTTCGGGCTGACAGAAATGCCGCACGAATGAGGCTTCTCCGATCACTCCGGTATCGCGCAAGCATGACGGCGCAGACGAAATTGATAGCCAGCGCCGCGGCACCAGCGAGAGAAAGGGGCAGTGGATCGGGTGGCACAGGCATGTTGAACTTTTGCCAAGCCATCCACATAGTCGCCAGTCCGGGCACAAGCAGAATACCGGCAAGCAACATACGGACACGGCATCGGACTCCATTTGAGCGCAGCTAAAATTAGGAAATTAACGGAAGCGTCTTCGAGGAGTCTATACTGTCTGCGAAGAGTGACACGAACCTAATCGCGATGGCGATAGCAAACTCCACACCGAAATATGCCAGGTTAAGAAATGCTACGAGCCTGACGGTATACCGAAATGCTGTGCTGGATGTTCCGCTATTCATAGCTGATGCTCCAACTCGATCGTCATTGTAGGTAGCCAGTACGGATCATGGTTCCTGCTTGGCTTTACAGCGTTCGATCGCGGCTCGAATCAGCGCTTCCGCCTCAGGCGCATCGATCCATCGTACAACCTTGACCCATTTCCCTTTTTCAAGATCTTTGTAGTGTTCGAAAAAGTGAGCGATCTGCTCAATCAGCATGGATGGAAGATCACGGTAGCTGCGAATGTTTGAATAGAACGGATGGAGATCGTCGACTGGAACCGCTAGAACCTTTTCGTCCAGACCTGCTTCATCTTGCATTAGCAGCGCGCCGACGGGACGGCACCGGATCACCGCGCCTGGAACAACCGGGACATTGCCAACAACCAGGATGTCACACGGATCACCGTCCTCTGAAAGAGTGTGCGGGATGAATCCGTAATTGCCCGGATAGAACATTGCCGTGTGAAGAAAGCGATCCACGAACATCGCGCCGGACGCTTTATCGAGTTCGTATTTAACTGGAACGCCGCCAACCGGAATTTCTATAACCGCATGTAGGTCAATAGGCGGGTTTCGGCCTGTAGTTATTTTAGAGATGTCCATAGTCATTCACCTTTTTAATAGTCCTGATGAAGCGAGGCCGCTGAAGATTCCAATCATCGAAAGAGCGACCGATGCGCCGGCCTGGCAGCGCAGCCGGCGAGTAAGGCGAGTGCAAACTGGTTGGTAGGCGAAATAGCCGAGACTGCTATCCAGTTCAGCTCGGTGGATCAAGTTCGAGACCGTTCGGAGCTTTCGGACGGAACTGCGCATAAATCTTCTTCGGCGCGGCATCAAAATACTTCAGGAGAGCGGGGCAGAGCCAGCCCTCCATTTCCAGTTCAGGGCAGTAGTACCAGTTCCCGCTGAACTCTTCACGACGCCAATCGAACTCAGCTTGATATCCGGGAAACGGTTGTGCCGAGAAGAGCAGGGTGAAACCCGACACAGCATTGGGGATCTGTTGAACCAACCGCTCGATGATCGCATCGGCGCCGGATACGAAGGGTTCTTGCCTAAGCCCCACCGCAGGGTCGTCGAAGACC
>DASUVS010000135.1:0-7859 GCA_036378835.1 Binatia bacterium
GGGGACGACTGCACGCGATTATGATCACACTACATGCCGATGTGGTGGGAAGTCTGCTGCGATCTGCGGAGCTGCTTGCCGCGCAAAAACAACTCGCCGCCGGCACTCTCAGCACGGCGCGATTTAAGGAAATCGAGGATCACGCCGTCGACGAGGCGGTTGCGTTGCAAGAAAATGCCGGGTTGGAGATCGTTACGGATGGCGAGATGCGGCGGCAATCGTTTCAGAGTCAAATGACGGCCGCGGTCGACGGTTTCGGTGCGTTCGGGCTCGATGCTTTTCTCTGGGGCGACTGGTACGACGCGGAAGGTGTGCATCGGCAACGGCGGCCAGATAAATTGGGTGTGGTCGAAAAGTTAAGGCGCCGTCGATATCTCTCAGCCGATGAATTTTCCTACCTTAAGAAGAAGACCAGCCGCATTCCCAAAGTGACCATTCCGAGCCCGACACTATGGGCCAATTATTGGTCGCCAAAATATTCGCGAACGGCGTATCCCACGCTCGATGCGTTTCTCGCCGACATCGTCAGCATTCTGCGCGAGGAAGTTACCGAACTCGTGCGCCTCGGCGGCACTTACATCCAAATCGACGCGCCGCATTATGGCCTGTTACTCGATGCCCGAACGCGCGTTTTCTACGAAAACCTTGGCTGGAGTCTCAATCGGTGGCTCTCTTTGGGCCTCGAACTGGACAACGCGGTGGTGGACGGGTTTCGCGATGTGACTTTCGGGTTTCACGTCTGACGCGGTAACCAAGGCAGCCGTTGGTTGTCGCAGGGAGGATATGAAGCTATCAGCGGCGAATTGTTTCGCAAGTTAAAGCCAGAGCGATTGCTTTTGGAATTCGACGATGAGCGCTCCGGCTCGTTTGAGGCTCTCAGAGAAGTGCCTGAAGACAAGATCATCGTCCTCGGCTTGATCACAACGAAACAGCCTGAGCTCGAGTCTCTGGAGTCGCTCATAGGGAAAGTCACCGAAGCGGCTCGTTACGTGCCGCTGGAGCGTTTGGCAGTCAGCCCGCAGTGCGGCTTTGCTTCTTCGGTCGTTGGCAACAATATCTCGTTTGAAGACCAACGGCGTAAACTGCAGCTCGTGATTAAAACAGCAGACGCTCTATGGAGCTAGGCCGCATTATCACATCATGGTCGAGGAGTAAGCCCTTCGAGGTAAACGCAATGAGCCTGTGCCTGGGATGGAAGCTATCCGCGCGGGCTAGCTGTTTCTTTATCAATTGTTTGGTGTAGGCCTGCCCGCATCGGCGCTTCTGTGCTGAAACCGTAAAACCTCTGAGCATTCTCCGACAGAAATTGTTTCTTCTGGGCTTCGGTAATGTCTTGACGCTCCCGGACCGTTCGTACCGTGTTGGGCCATGACGTATCCCAGTGCGGATAGTCCGAAGAGTAGAGTAATTTATCGGATCCCACTCGCTCAGCAACATAGGGCAACGTCGATTCTTCAAGTTCGAACGCATAGTAGAACTGGCCATTGGTCATGTACTCGCTCGGTTTTGCCTTGAGTAGGGGCGCTTCTCTGCTGCCGCGTTTTTCAAACTCCTCATCCATCCGGTCCATTAAGAATGGTACCCACCCACAGCTCGCTTCCAGAGCGGCGACGCGCAGCTTCGGGAACAATTCCGGAACACCGGCATAAATCATTCCGGTCAGAGCGACCATGCATTCAAGGGGAAACGCCAACGTATGGACCGCTATGAAGCTGCCGAATCGACCGTGCATCCGTTGCGAAGCGCGAATGCCGCCGTGAAACCCGAGGCCAACCTCGAGTCCCTCGACCGCTTCGTAGAACGGCCAGAATTGTTTGTGGCCGATGTCCTGATCGAGCACATTGGTCGGCATCATCACGCCGATGAATCCCAGTTGCTCGACGGCGCGGCGCGCCTCCGCGATAGCGGCACCTACGTCCTGGAGTGCGACCAGCGCGACTCCTTTGAGCCGCGCCGGGTTGACCGAGCAGAAATCGGCAAGCCAATCATTGTATGCGTGGGCGAGGTCCACCGCCAAATCCACTTCTCTTGCCGCGCTGAGAGAAATCCCGCGTGTCGGGTAGATCACCTGGACATCGATGCCGTCGGCGTCCATGTCTTCGAGTTGGACATGAGGATCTTCATTGACTTTGCCCAAGGCGCCGCCGAAGTTGCGATCCCAGGAGTCGCTGGTCCAGAGCGGGCGACCGCGATTTTCCGGCTTTAAATATTTTTGCAGTCCTTTCGATGATTCTTCGACGTGTCCGTCGGCGTCAACGACCAGAAAAGGTTTCATGAAAACACTCCTCCATTCAATCTAAGCTGAGTTTTGCTCGGCAACTCTCATTTGCTTGCCCATAGTTTGTCAAAAGAGCCGCTCTTGGTCATTTCATCGAGGAAGCGCCGGTCGATCAGGTCTTGCGGCCGGATAGTTTTCGCTCGCGGGTCTGTCTTAGCAACTTCTTCGAGAATCGCTTGAATACCTTCCGGTTTAACATCCAAGCGTCGCTCCATCACTTTGATCTCGGTTGCGAACGCGGCATCGATAATCTTCGGGTCGCTGATGCCCAGGTATTTGCCCAGGACCTTGTAGGTAAATTCTTTGTTGGTGTGGAGGATTTTTGCCGCTTCGGCCATGACCTGCATAAACGCGGTCGCAGCCTGTGGCCGTTTAGCGATCATCGAACGGCGAGTGACGATGTTGGCGGCGGCATAGGCAATTTGTAAGTCGGGGCCGAACAATAAATAACGAAAACCCTGGGCGACCGCTCGATTGTCCGCCGGCGTGGTAATCGATCCGGCATCGATGGCGCCGTTGATGAGAGCCGCGACGATTTCCGGCTCGCCGCCGGCTTGAATAAGCGTCACATCGCGTGATGCGTCCAAGCCCATGCGTCGCAATGCCTGGACGGCGAAATAGTGACTGTTGCTGCCCAGCCGTGTGATGCCGATCTTCTTTCCTCTGAGATCCTCAGGCTTGGTCAGTTCCGGTTTAGCGACGATGCTATGGGTCAGGGCATTTTTGAAGCCGCCGATAAACACCAGATCGCTGGCCCCTTGAGCAAAGGCGCGCACAATGCCGACTCCTCCTGCCAGGGCAATCTCAACGTCGCCGCCGAGCAGAGCCGCCGTGGCTACACCCGACGAAGGGATATAGACGAGCTGAAAATCCAGATTGTGTTTGCGAAAAAGACCGGCATCCTGCGCGATCCATGGGAGCGAGTAGGACACCGACTGAGCCGAATAGAGCGCGCTGAGCTTGTCAGCCGCCGAAATAAACGATGGCATGAGCAGAGATGATAGGAATGATACGACGATGATCATAGATTGAATGTGCCAACTGCGCATCCTATTCACCTTTCTCTATAACCCATTGTCTTACTTTGGGGCATAACATCCGGTGCTCAGCAAGGATGCTCGATCAGCGAAGTATCGCCAGTATTCCGGATCCTTATCGCGAAGACTTGGCACACTGTCAAGAAAATTTCCAGCATGGTATTGATCGACTGCGTTGCCCGGTATGTCGTAACTAGAGCAGCAAGCGGCGTGCTGAGTCGGGCGCCTATGAAGTTGCGCCTTCAAGGCTCGCCCCCGTAAGACTCGAAAACGGGCGCGACAGAAAAGTCTGTCATCGTGCAATTAAACCGAGCCTCTCCTATAAAATGCGACTAGGACCGAGTACGAATCCGGCGATCTTCGCACGTCACATCGTTGTGCGCGTCTGGCGGAAACACTCGACTCGGACGGTCCACCTCTATGCGCATCTTAGAAAACCGTCAACATCTTAATGCCTGTAAGAGTTGCCCCTTTGAACTTGCAAAATCACTTACCCGATAGTCGATCCCTCATAGATGAACGGGCGCGCCGGTTGACTCTGATCAATTCGGTCATCGGCGTTACCGTCGCCGGAATTTCGACCCGTGTGTTCATGATCTCAGTGCCGACGTTGGCGACGGCGCTGGGAACCGACATCCTGGGCATTTCATGGGCATTGATCGTTTATCAGATGGCGGGCATCGGACTCGGCGTCATCTGCGGCCGGCTGGGCGATATCTACGGCCATCAAAAAATGTTCGGCTCCGGGATGGGCATCATGGCTGTTGGATCGCTTCTCTGTGGCCTGTCGCAGGATGTTTTCCAGTTGATCCTGTTTCGCTTTGTCCAAGGAGTTGGCGGCGCGATGATTCAATCTTCCGGCCGTACACTGGCGTTTCGCGCCATGCCTGCAGGTTCCGAGGGCAAGGCTCAGGGATTGATGGCGATGTCACATCAGTTTGGATTTTTCATCGGCCCGCCGATCGGCGGCCTGATCATCGATCTGGTTCATTGGCGCGGCATTTTTTTTCTGCTGTTCGTTCCGAGCCTGGTCGGCATGGCGCTCTGTTTTATGACCGGACGCTCGATTGCGGCATCAGATTCGCGCCGCGAGCGGATTGATTACCGGGGAGCATCGATCTTCCTCGGATTAACCGTGCTGGTGACGATGCTTCTCGATCAAAAAATTGCCGAGGTGCTGGGCGAATATAGCCGGGCTCTTTTGGCTGTGACTTTTGTGGGAGTGCTATGGAGTTTCATTGCGCATGAGGGAAGAACCTCGAGCCCGATGATCGATCTGGCTTTTTTCTCGGTTCCTGCGTTCGGCTACGGCTCGGTCGGCTTACTCATTTGCTGCATCACACAAGGGCTGGTTACGTTTGTCACGCCTTTCTACCTTCAGGAGGTGCTAAAGCTTACGCCCACCTTTATGGGAATGATCTTTTTGGCGCCATCGCTTCTCAGCATGGTGTTATCGCCGGTAAGCGGTGCCTTAACCGATCGCATCGGCGCCCGTTTGCTCTTGATGACCGGTGTGCTCATCCTGATGACGGCTTTTCTCATCGGAGCGAATCTTGGCGCCGACTCTCACTGGCTCTGGCCCGCTGTCCTGCTCGCGCTTACAGGGGTAGGGTCGGCTTTTTTCAACACGCCTTCGCAGGCGGTGATGATTAGCGCGTTGCCTAAAGAGCATTGGGGCACAGCGATCGGGATCATCAATGGAACCTTTGGGCTGGGGCAGATGCTCGGCATATCGCTGAGCGGAATTTTTTTGACCGTGGCGTTCCGATACTATTCAGGGATCCCCGGGACAACGCCCGATCCCGGAAATACGCACATCTTTGTCGCTTCGATGAATGTGACTTATTTGTTTGCGCTGGCAATTATCGTGATTCCGCTGCTGACCTCGATGAAGATGAAAAAAAAGTAGACAACGACTCGTACTCGCTGCGCGAGATTTTTCTTGACCTATTCCAAGCCTGTGATAAACGGGCAAGAGAAACTCCACATTGCTCGTGGCTGCTGTGCGTGCTGTGTCTGTGGTGGTCGTTTTACGACTGTCGCCGATGAGAGGCATGCCGATGAGGCCATTGCTGCTTGTCCGTTCGCACCAGTTTCGATTTGCGGCTAACACTCTCTTCCGAATTGATTCTCCCCTCAGAGTGCAACTCATCAGCCGTGCGAGAGCTCCCCCGGGCGCGCAACAATCTACGACGACCAGGCGGAGTGCGGTACAAATAAACCCGATCCATTGGACTAAAATGTTGTTACAATCAAGAGAATAAAGAAAGGAGCATGCGACCATGAAGA
The DNA here is from genome assembly GCA_036378835.1 of Binatia bacterium. Taxonomy (GTDB): domain Bacteria; phylum Desulfobacterota; class Binatia; order UBA9968; family UBA9968; genus WHTF01. The sequence continues at coordinate 5,605 of DASUVS010000135.1, forward strand.
AGAGTATCATTCTGGCGCTCGTTGGCGCCTTTAACTTTTTGACTCTCTTCGCGGTGGCTCCGGTGAGCCTAGCAGCAGATTCGCCAAGCAGGAAATCAAAGGAGCTTGATACGCCGGCTGTATTCCAGGCGGCCGGGCCAAGCGCAGAGTCGATTCAGGGTGCGGTCGATGAGTTCCGTGCTGCTCTCGGAGAACCGAACAACGCCAACACTCCCGGGCCGCTCGCAAACGGTCGGCGTGAGATCAACTGGGACGGTGGCGGTAACAATGACACCACTACGCCTCCGGTAACGCCGTTCAACGTGTTTCTGGATTCGCGCGGCGGTCAGTTCACCACACCTGGGGTGGGACTTTCACAGGCGCCTCCTTCAGGCGGCGCGACGAATGGCCTCGCGGGGCTCTTCAACAATCCGACCTACGCCGACACCTTTACCGCATTCAGCCCGTTGCGCCTGTTCACCCCCGTCGGCAGCAACATCACTGAGGCATTATTCTTTGTGCCCGGCTTTATGGGACAATTTCCCGCAACCGTTCGTGGCTTCGGCGCCGTCTTTACAGATGTTGACGAGCCAAATGGTCTTAACGCTCGGCTGAGACGCGGAAACCCGCGCGGTGCAAGCACGTTGATTGAGTACTTCGATCAGCACGGCAACTCGATATTCAGCGGTTTTGTTCCGGCTTCGCCCGGAGATGGCACTCTTTCTTTCTTCGGCATCGTCTTTGACGACGCTCGCATCGCGCGGGTCCGGATCACGACGGGCAACGTAGCCGCGGGGCCGAATGATGATGAAGAAAACGACATAGTTATGATGGATGACTTTTTTTACGGCGAGCCACAGCCGCTTTCGTTGAATTAGCGGGATAATGTACGAGCTTCCATCCTAGTAAATTGGAGTCGGGGTCATGTCAGAGCGCGAAATCATAAGCCGAAAAACGACATGGCCCTGACTCCCGAAGTGATAGTGTTTCAACTTTTTGGCGTGCCAATACTCAGAGAGTAGTGGGCCCGGTAAAACTCCGACTGTCGTAGGCCACGTTTGTACCTTAGTATCCCCGCTGCCAGTCAATGACATTCTCCAACGGCTGGCTTTCGAGAAAGCGGATCAGGTTTTCGCAAAACAAGTCTACGCCGCCGTGTTCCGACACGTCGGTTGCCGCGGAAACGTGGGGCGTGATGATGACGCGCTCATCGTCCCACAAGCGCGCATCGGGCGGGCGCTCGAACTCACCGTCGTAAACATCGAGAGCGGCGCCGCGAATCTTGCCTTCGGCCAATGCACCGATCAAGGCATTTTCATCGATTATTTCGCCGCGGGAGATGTTGACTAAAACGGTCCCGGATTTCATCGCCGCAAACGCCGCTCCGTCGATCAAGTGTGTGGTCGCTTTTGTCCAGGGACAACAGATGGCGACAAATTCACTCTCGCGCAGCAAATCGTGCAGAGCGTCGGCGGATGCCAAACGGGCAAATCCTGGCGGGGCCGCGGACTCTGGATCGGCATGGCGGCGGGTACCGACGACGCGCATCCCGGCGGCTGCGCAGAGCTTTGCCACTTCCCGGCCGATGCCGCCGGCGCCGACAACGCAGACCGTCTTATCGCGGAGCATGATCGGATTATAAATTTGATGCTCGAAGCGATGTTGCCGTTGATCGCGGTAGCTCCAATGAAGACCTCGAGAGAAGTGGAGAAAACTGCCCAGGACATACTCGGCCATCGGACGCTTGTTGGTCACTCCGCGTGAGGTGGTCACGATAATATCGCTTTCCCACAAATCGGTGCCAACGAGATTACTCGCTCCGGCCGGGAGTTCATGGACCCACTTCAGGCGAGGTGCGCGGCTAAATAAATCTTTCAACGGCGGCCAGCCCAGAAGGACGACCTGCGCCGAGGCCAAGGCGCGGTTACGCTGCTCGAGCGTGCTCGCCGGATGAGCTCGATTGCCCAGATAACGATCGATGGTCCACTGCGGCCAGCTGGCGCGGATCTCGACGTCAAACCATCCTCGGACATCGACAAGTTTGATCCGCTGGTCGACCTTGCCGATGCGCTCGAGTACCTGATCGGAGACCTGCGGGATCACGAGTAATTCAATGCTCTCCACGTGGTTCATTGACCTAGCACACCAGATTATTTCTTATAGTTATCCAAGAACCAACATTACATAGGAGGCACATGCGGACAACGAAGCCTTGCTTGCAAATATGCAAGCTCGTATTTCTTGCTTGTCTACTTCGGGGTGAAGAGTTTTCGCAG
>DASUVS010000136.1:0-11908 GCA_036378835.1 Binatia bacterium
CGCGGGTTTGGTTGCGAAATGTTGCGCGTTACGCGGCAGAGCTTCACCGATGATCATGCCGAATTATTTCTTCCACACCGAATCGATAAAGCCGGTTTTTTCCAATTCCTGAATAAAGCTCGAATCGACTACATTGGCTGCATCAAATGTTTTAGCCCGCGGATCGCGCACCTCCAGAGTTTTGAGCATGAACTCGATACCTTGCATATTGACGTAAGGAACGCGGTCTTGGTATCGGGTGACGACGTCGTAAGTGGAGTTAAGCACGTCGATGTTTCTATTCTGCGCGAAGTCGGCGGTTACCTTGAGAGCGAATTCTTTATTCTCCCGATAAAACTTAAGTCCCTCGACAAATGCCTTCATGACACGCATCACGGTGTCGCGATGGCTTTTTACGTAGGTCTTTGTGCTGGCAAAGCAACTGCCGGGATTGTACAAACCCAATTTGCTCATATCGATCAAAACATTCAGGCCCAGCTTTTCGGCGGCGATGTCTTGCGGCGGGATGAAAGTCGAGGCCTGCACGAAGCCTTTGCTCAGCGCCGCCAACCGGGTGGGCGCCGAGCCCACGGCAACGACCGTCACGTCGCGCTCCGGATTGAGACCCCGTTCTCTGAGCAGATAGCGCACCACGCTGTCTTCTTGTGAACCGATTGTGGTGACACCGATTCTCTTCCCCTTGAGATCGGCGACATCCTTGATTTCAGGAGATGAAAAGACGCGCCAGTAGAGCGTATTGATCGCGCACCCCAAATAGACGGTGTCGGCGCCGCCGACCGCCGAAGCTACGATGGCGGCGCCGCCAAGAAAGCTCAGCGGCACCTGTCCCGACATCATCGCTGCCGTAAGGATCGGGCTTCCTTGAATATAGACGAGGTCGACGTCGAGCCCGTGTTTTTTGAACAGACCGGCTTTACGCGTGACGTCGATAAGACCCAACGAGGCCACCGGAGCAGGATAGCCGATGACGAGCTTTTCCAATTTCTGCGCATGAGCGAGGCTGGAGTCGTTTGCCAACAGGCACAGCGAAACAACCAGTGAATAAAGAAGTTTCATTTTCATGATCTCGATTTTTTACGCTCTTCGTTGAGCGCCCGCAAGATCGTGAAGTCATAGACAGTTTCGGGCGGGACTTCCTTTTCAACTTTAAGCTGCTTGCGCTGAAAAGTTACAATTTTTTCCTGGAGCTCGCGTGAAATGGTGCCGTCGAGTGTATAGCTCTTGAGCGTTGCTTTATAGATGCCGAGCGCGTCATCAGGCGAAATCTTGAACCCTTCGGCCATGCGCGCCACGGCGTTTTTTTCATTGGTCCGAAACCACAACAGCGCTCTGAGCGTGCCGCGCAGAAAACGCCGAACCAGATCGGGCTTTTCCTTGAGCATTCGTTCCGTGAGCGCGGCTCCGCCTGAGACGATGTTGAGATCGTAATCGCCATAGAAAAAAAGCTCGTTCAGCCCCTGCTTACGTGCTACGAGGCTCTCGGTGGGATTTGTAATCGCGGCGTCGAGACTGCCGCCCATCAAGGCCGCCAACCGCACGGCGCCGGTTCCGGTTCCTTGAATCACCACGTCTTTGCGCGGATCGATACCGTTCATCGCCAGGATCTCACGGGTCATTTGATCGGTGTTGGCGCCGAGGCTCGACACGCCGACCAATTTGCCACCCTTTAAATCCTGCACGCGCTTGATTTTCTTGCTGCCGAAAAACCAGAAAAGCGGCTTGGTATCGAACACCATAACATTCTTGAGCGGAGCGCCATGTAGAATCGCCGCGGAGGTTTGGCCGAGAATCTGGCTAAAGTCAAAACTGCCGCCCACCAAACCCTGGATGCCGGCCTGGGAGGTTGCAGCGATGGTCAGAACGTTGAGGTTTTCTTCTTTATAGAAGCCTTGCTCCTGAGCGATTTTATAGATGACCACATTGGCGCTGGTGCTGCCGGATGTATGAACCTTCACATCATCGAGCGCCAGCGCTCGGCCGTTCATCAAGGACGCTATCAGAACAGCACCGATCGCGGGCACGATCGAAAAAAATCTGAGTGTCATCCGACTTATGGTTCCTTTTTAGTACTCTCGTCCGGGCTCCGGCCGGCCGCCACCGCGGCCGCAGCGTTGCGCAATTCCTCGGGCCAGTGCCCGAGCTCGTATCCGTGCCATGGCGATTTCGGCTTGAGTTGCGGCAATCCCAGTTCCTCCCACAACCGGCGCGCGCTTTCCATGTACCCTTTGGCGGGCAGAGCGACGGGCGGATAGTTCCATTTTTTTAGCGCATTGATGAGCAGGGCCGAAGATCCGTGTGGCTCGGGATAGTGATGGTGCCAACCGGGCTCAGCGGGTGAAACTGCAGACGGATCCATCATCGGCCGCCTGCCGGTTACGGTTTGGATGTCGCGGTGCGGCTGAACTCGAAAAACCAGCGCCCACATCACTGCATCGAGATCGTGCGGATCGATGTCTTCGTCGACGACGATGAATATCTTGCCGATCCCGGGCGTCAAGCTGGCGGCCGAATTCAGCGCTTGCCAGGCATGGGCCGGTTGCCGGGCTTTTAGCTGGATAACGAAGAGTCCCCAGCCGCCGCTTTCCTCATGAATCGCCACCTGCCTGATGCCGCTCATGCCGACGTTGTCTTTCAAGCCGTGGTAAAAAATCGCTTCGGTCGCGATTTGCTTGAGTTTGCTTCCTTCGCAAGGCGGATGAGCAGCCACGAGATCGAGCAAAATCGGATCTCTGCGCTGCGTGATATGCTTGACGGTAAAGCGCGGATAGCGGCCGCGTCCGGCCATGTAGCCGGAGAATTCTCCGAACGGCCAGTTGTGATCCATCTGGTCCGGAGAAATCTCGCCCTCCAAAACCATTTCAGCGTGAGCGGGCACATAAAGATCGGCGGTGCGGCAACGAACCAGCTCCAGAGGCGCGCCGGCGATCGCTCCTGCCACCGCATACTCATCGACGCCATAGGGAAAAGTAGAAGCGGCGGCATAGATCAAGTTCGGCGTCGGCCCGATTACTACGGCGGCTTTGAGCGGCAACTTTTTCTCGCGCGCTTTGTCCAAATGAATGCGTGAATCTTTGCCGGCGCCCAAGCCGACGGAAATTTTCCCGCCCTGGCGAATATAGCCGCTGTAGATGCCGACGTTGCGTTCGCCGGTTTCCGGATCAGCGGTGACCCACAGGGCCGCGGTTAAACGCAGCGAACTGTCAAAGCCCGGATTACCCAATGGAACTGGAATGCCGTCGACGGCATCGTCGAGGTTCGTGTCGATGTCGATTTCCTGCACCGGACCCTCCGGCACGACAATCGGCTCGATCGGATTTTTCTGGGCGTTGATCCAGCGGTCGAAGATCTCTTCCTCCCGGCATCCCATCCCCAAAGCATAAATTGCGCGTGAAGAGGCGCATGCTCCCGATAGAACGGACATCTTGTATTTGCGGCCGGCGACGCTCGAAACTTTGGCGAACAGAAACGCCCGCCGCTCGTTCTCCGGAAGGCCGCGGAATTGCCAGCGCACCAAGGGATGGAGTTCGGTCTCGCGGCAAACTTCACGCTCAATGCGAAAAAGCTTTTCGCGGCTTTCCAATGTCTGAACGTATTCTCTGAGACTCGGGTAATAACCCATGCGGTAGCTCCTATTTGTTATACAGCTGGTCGATAAATCCGGAGCGGCGAATCTCTTCGACGACGCTGGCGTCCCAGAAGTCCTTTTCGCCAAGCTTGGCGGCGCGGGGATCGTCGAGGGCGGCCAAATCAAGGTGGAAGCGAATCGATTCTTGACTGGCGTGGAGGTCCTTCTCGAGACGGCGGGTGGTTTCATCGTAGAGATAGCCCATGGCAGTGATGTCAGAGTTGTTAAAATACCTCTGCAAAATTTTCAGGCTCTGGTCTTTGTGGTAAGCCATATAGTGAATCCCTTCCATGTAGCCTTTGAGGAAATTGATCGCCAGAGCGCGGTTCTGTTTGAGCAATGCCGCCGTGGTGTTGATCCCGCCACCCGGTGTTGCGACGTCGAACTTCTCGAGAACTTTCAAGCCGTCGTTGCTGGCGATGAGATCCAACGGCGGGAAAAGCATCGTTCCCTGGATGACTCCCGCCTTCAATGCGGATAATCGGCCGCCCTCGCCGCCGCCAATCGGTAAGAGCTTAACGTCTTCGTTGGGGTTGAGGCCGTGATCGCGCAGCAGCTTGGCAAGACGTATGTAGCTCGCATCGCGCCCGCGCGAGATGCCCAGGGTTTTTCCTTTCAAGTCGCGCACCGACTGGATATTGGGTTGGGTGACCAGGGCCGAGCCGAGCGTGTTCATCGTCACGCCCAGTCGCACCACGGGTAGACCTTGCAAGCGCGCCGTGGTGACGCCGGTATCGGAACCCATCAAAAACTGAACGCTGTTGCTGATCAGTGCCGGAAGGGCGCGCGCGCCGCCGCTGACGAGAATGGTTTCCACGTCCAAGCCATATTTCCGCCAGATTCCCGCCTCGGCGGTGACCCATGAAGGCGTGAGCCCGGGAGCTACCGCCGGATAGGCGACCCGGATTTTTTCGGCGGTGCGAGCCTGCTTGGCGCTGAACCCTAAAACCGACGCGGCGACGATCACAAGCAATGTGAGGTGCCGTCGAGCAAGCGTCCATCGTGTCCTGTCAAACGCAGCGAAAAATAGTTCTTCCCTGAAACGGCACGGCATCGGGAAGATCTCTCGCCGTGCTTGCGGGGACGATTCTAGATTCATATGAGAGCGATTGCCATTCTGAAGAACGGTGGCGCCATCTAAAACCATCTTCCTGTGAGAAAATGATTGATGTTTCTCTCCACCATCCGGGTCTTGCCGAACGATGCGTACGCTCCGCTGAGCATGTGCTGGGCCACGTCTTCAGCGTTTTGACGCCCGGCTTTGACTTCGACCATGCGGCCGTGAAAATCCTCCAAGTAGTCGTACATCTTTTTGAAATAGGCTCTGCCCGCCTGCTCGCCCGCCACTGCCGGCCCATGGCCGGGAAGGAGTTGCCGATAGTGGCTTTCGAAGAGCGGCTTCAAGGCCGTTAGCCAATTGGGAATATTACCAAAGAACGTTACAGGGTGAACTTCCGTGTAGAGCAGGTCGCCGGCAACGAGAATTTCTTCTTCTTCGAAGTAAATCGTCGTATCGCCTTTGCTGTGGCTGTGGCCGTTCTCGGCGCAGTATCTGAGATGCAGCGTGACCCCCGGGAACGCGATTTGAGTTGAATGGCCGAACACGACGTCCGGTAACGTCAAACACAAGCCGGGAAAACGTTCATAAAGTTCGGGCACCGGCTTCATCATGCGCGCGAAATCCGCTCCGCCTTCCTCGCGCATGGCCGCGGCGCAGCCCGCGCTGGCGACGACGGGTATGCCGCGCTGCGCAAAATAAAAATTCGCCGAGGTGTGGTCGAAGTGCTCGTGGGTGTCGATGAGATAGCTGACTTTCGAACAGCCGGTGAGCTGCAGCGCGTCTTCGATTTCGTCGATGCGGCGGATATCTGCGTCGATGACCGCGGCGCTGTTGTCGCTGCCTTTGACGATTCCGAAGTTGGTCGATCCTTCCGGGCCGATCACCGCATACACGGATCGACTGATTTGATCTATTCGAGATTTCATAGCTCCCTCGATTTATCCGAGTCGCGGTGGTGATTCAAGCGTCGACAGGGATTGACCGCAGGCAGCGGCGGTGTTAATCGCGTATAAACTCGCAAACTAAGAAAGGGCTTGTTCATGATCAAGGAAGGAAAATTTACGCTCGTGGAAAAGCGCGGCCCGGTCGCGAAGATCACGATCAACAGACCGGATAAGAGAAATGCCTTGAGCCGGGACGTGATTCGAGAGATGCTCGGTGCTTTTGAAGAAATCCGTAACGACGAGTCTATCGCAGTGGTGTTAACCTCGGGCGCGGGGGACATTGCTTACTGCGCCGGCCGCGATTTATCGGAGTTCCCCACCGAGGGCGGCGCTGCAGTGGAGCCGGAGCGCCGGGCTCAGCCGCGCGCCTACCATGTAGCGGAAGCCATTAGAACTTTTCCGAAAGTCACTATTGCCGTCGTAAATGGCTTTTGCCTGGGCGCCGGTATCACGATTCTTTTGCCTCATGACCTCGCTATCGCTTCGGATCGAGCGCAGTTCGGACTGCCTGAGATCAAGCGCGGTTTCCTGCCTTATCCAATCATTGCGACGATGTTCAAAACCCTTATTCCGACCAAGTTGGCTTTCGAGTTGATTCTCACGGGAGAAAACTGGGACGCGACAAAGTCGATGGAAGCGGGATTGATCAATCGCGTGGTGCCGCACAAAGAACTCGACCAGGCGGCATGGCAATGGGGCGAAGAAATCGGACGATTCGACAAGACCACTTTGAAATATTGTAAAATGGCGGCGCATGCTTCGATGGAAGCGACCAGCGTGCCATTGGCGGCAGAGATTGCGTGGTTAATGCAGGAAGAACATAGCAGAGTAAATCCCAAGGCTTACGCCGGCACGAAACAGTTTCACAAATAATTTGTTCGCACCGTTTCCCTGGCCGAACAAGTCGGCAGGATCGGCTAGGCGACGATTCGTCTCGACTGGCGCGCTGTTGAGGCTGCTAAATACCATGAGGAAGCTTCCGACCGCGGCTGCATAATCAGGAAGAGAGTCGATATGAGCATCAAACTTGAAGGCATTCTCAGTGCCAATGTAACGCCCTTCAAAGAGAACTATGACTTGGACGAGGACGGCCTGCGCAGACTCATCCGTTACCAGGCCCGGCCCGAAGGCATCTCGGCGATGGTATGCAACGCCGGAGCAGGCGAGGGGGCGGCGCTCACCCGTCAGGAGCGGGTTAGGATCATCGAGATCATCGGCGAGGAGATTCGTAGCGATCAATGCATCGTCGCTGGTATCGAAGCGCTATCGACGCGCGAGGCTATCGATCAGGCGAAGGAAGCCAAAGCGGCGGGCGCGGCGGCCATCATGCTTACGCCGCCACATGTTTACGACTGGAGCTCCACAGCCAACCCGGAATTTGCGATTCAATATTTTCACGACGTGGCCAACGCAGTGGAGATCCCGATTACGATTTTTCACTATCCGGCTTCGACCGCGTCCGGCTATTTGCCGGACACGGCGATTCGGATCGCCCGCGAAGTCGACAGTGTCGTCGCCATCAAAGTGGCGAGCGGCGCCAACATCAGGCGCTATGAGCAAGTCCTGCGCGGCATGCGCGCGTTGCCGCGGCAAATCTCGGTTCTCGCGACCTCTTCTTTATTCCAGCACTTCATTACCGGCGCCGATGGCGCATTGACCGGGTTTGCCAATTTCGCGCCGCAGTTCTGTGTCGATCTCTACAACGCGGTCAAGGCAGGCGATCTCGACAAAGCGCGCCGGTTGCACGAAATCAATTGGGCGCTGGAAGCCGCGGTCTACAAGGCGCCGAATGTTTACAAGCACAGCCGCTACAAGGTCGCGGCTTATTTTGCCGGCCTGCTGGACAATATGATCGTGCGCGCGCCGCAAGTGCCGGTCCCCGAGGGCGAGGTAAAACTGATTCATGACGCCATGGAAAAGCTGGCAATGCTCAAGCGATGAGGCGGATCCGGATTCCACCGAAGGAAGGCAATGAATAAGTTCATTAGTATCGTTCTAGTCGTTTGCGCCGTTATACCGGCAAGCGGATTTGCCCAGGAACGGCGGAAGATCAGAATCTCCAATGCTAATTTGAGTTTTACGGCTTTGCCATTGGTTGCGGCGCGGGAATGGAAGCTCTTCGACCAACAAGGACTCGATATCGAAGTGATCCTGATGCGCTCATCGGCCGCTGCTGCCGCTTTGGCATCCGGTGACTTGGATTACCAATCCGGTATCGGGACTGCGTCCGTCAGCGCGACCCTGAGCGGCCTCGATGCGCGAGCGCTGTGGGCTTCGACAAACAGGATTGTTTACTGGTTGATGGCTAACCCCCAATACAAAAGCGTGCGGGATCTGCGCCAGAAGAAAATCGGTGTGACGGGTCTCGGCGGCACCAGTCATGTTGCACTGACCGCGGCGCTCGAAAAGAGCGGGCTCGGCGCGAAGGATTATGTCGCCGTATCGGTGCCTTCGGCACAATTGGTCCAGGCCTTGGAATCCAAGTTTGTCGATGCGGCGTCGCTTAATCCGCCGTTTATGTTTTTTGCTCAGCGCCGCGGTCTAGCCAAGCTCTTGGACATCGGCGCTTTGGTAGAAATGCCTTCGGGCGGCCTTACCGCTCTGTCCAAAACGATGAAAGCCCGACCGGATGAAGTGAAGCGGGTGGTGCGAGCGTTGCAAACGGCCAAGAGTATGATGCTTAAGTCGCGCGAGCGAACCTTGGACCTGATTACGGGCGTGCTCAGGATGGATCGAGAGACAGCCGCGGAGACTTACAAATTGGTCGAATCGAACTTCAACGATACGGGAATCCCTTCACCCGAGGGCATGGCGAATATCGTCAAGGCGATCATGGCCGAGGGCCGCTTCACGGATAGAAATGTTTCCTTTGAAGAAGTTGCCGAGCCGCGCTTCGCCATCGAGGTCGCTAAGGAGCTAGGATACAAAGTACCGTAGGCTTCAGAGCGGCTAGCTGCCGAGAGGCGCGAACAATTCACCAAGCGGCGGCCGTTCGGGAATATAACCCTGCTCGTGCGCGTACTGGACGAATTTATCGAGCACGACTTGATTCTGCGCGGTTAACCCGTGCGACCAGGGATTATCGCCGAAGACTTCCTCCTCTTCCTCCAGGATAAGCACCGCGCTGGGGAAGGCCAAACGCTTGGCATATTCGTAAGATTTCCGGCAGCGTTCCTCGGCTTCATTAAAAGCATCGAGAAGGCTAGAGACAAGCCAGGGATTTTCATCGAAGAGCGTTTGGCGCACCACCAAGGTGTGCGTGATTGGAAAAATTTTTGTCCTACGGAAATATTCGTTTACGATGGCGCGCGGATCTTTGAAGAGCCGGCGAATGCGAGCATCCTTGGCTCGAAAAGAGGGGACGATGTTCGGCGGAATAAGCGCGTCTATTTCACCCTTCAGCAGCATAGCTTCTGCGGGCTGGTGAGTGACCGTGATTTTAACGTTGGGCGAAGGCTGGTATCCGGCGCCCTCGCGCTCGGATGTGAACCATTCGCATTCCTCGGGGCTCACGCCATAATCTTCTTGAAGAATGCCTCGGGCCCACAGACCGACCGTCAGACGGTACTGATCCATGCCGATTTTTTTGCCTTTCAAATCCTCCGGTCGCTCGATTGCCGATGATGGTGAGCAAAAAATATACGGATGAATCTGCATGCGCAGCGGGAAGATCGGCAATGCGATCACCGGCTCCTTGCGGCAGCGCGCCATCATATACCAGGACAGTGACATTTCGGTGATGTCGAACTCCTCGTAAACCGGGCGCATGCACGCCTCGCCGGTTTCCGCGCGCCGCGGCTGCAGCTTGATGCCGCGGGCCGTGACGTCACCGTCGAGAATAGGACGTGTGCGGTGATAATCGGCCAGCAGCAGAGTCAATTCGAGATCACGCGCCATGATAAACTCCCTATGGTCTCAGCGGCTCTGGCCGAGGGCCTTGGTCAAAAATTGTCGGGTGAAAAACTTTTCCGGCCCGCCAAATTTTTTTGCTTCGGCTTCGATGCGCGTCGCGTTAATGAGGGCGTCGATATCTTTTCTTGAGATCGAAGTCGAGTAAAGATCGGCGAACTGGTTGATCACTCGCCGGACCATTGTCGGATCGCCGAAAGTATTCTTGTTGATGACCGCTTCCGCGACCTTTTCGCGGTTTTTTTTGAGAAATTCGAGTCCACGATTGATTGCGCGCAGTAGCGCAACGATGCCTTCGGGATCGTTGTCGATCTTTTGTTTGCCGGATGCGATGACCACGAACGGAAAGCCGGGTATGGCCTCGCCGATGTCGAAAATGGCCGGAAACCCTTTTTTCTCGAGCTCCAACCTTTCCAAGAAAGAGAACGGCGAGGCGTGAATTTTGCCGATTTCCAACGCCTGCGCGCGGGCGGGACTGTTGCCGACACCGTAAAGAATTTTGTAATCCCGGTCGCGCACCATGCCTTTCTTGGCGAGGCCTTCGACAGCCGCAAATTCTGCAACGCCACCCGGACCGGTGACCCCGACCACCTTGCCCCTGAGGTCGTTAACGGTGCTGAGCCCCTTGCCGCCGATCAGCGTGTAATCCATATAGGGTTGCATGCCGCTGACGATGAGCATCGGCGCGTTTTGCGCGATAGCGCGAACCGCCGCTACTCCCGCAACAAAAGTGTAATCCACCCCGCCGCCCACCAGCGCGGCCATTGCGGTGGGGCCGCCTCGAATAAATACCGTTTTTACTTCCAAACCTTCGGCGGCAAAAAATCCGAAGTCCTGCGCCACGACAACCGGCAGCGTCCCGCTCAAGGTCGGGGTGTTGTAGGCAAAATTAACGTTTTTAGCCGAAACCCGAGCCGGCAAAAACAGGGCGCTCAACATCAGACAGTAAGCCGACACCGCCATCTTTTTGGCCGAAAGGAGGGGCATAACCTATTTACCAAGGCTTTCTAAAAACTTTTCTTGTTTCAGTCGATCGACGATGGAACTGTCGACGAATTCTTTGGGATCGCGGCGGCCATGTTCGGGATTTTCCGTTGCCAGGTTATCGAGAATGAGGCGCACGCCGTCAAGCGTGGGGTAGGGCAAGTCCGGGAAAAGCGCCACGTTGAAGTTGTATTCGATCGCAACAAGATTCGGATCCGTGAGTTTCATGTACTTGGAAATTATCCGCTCGCTCTCCGGCCGGTTGCGTTTCATAAAAGACACTGCTTCGGTGACGGCTTTGACATAGCGATAGGCCAGCTCTCGATTTGATTCGAGCCAAGTTTCATGCACCACCACTGAGGTCCACGGAAACGGAATGGCCATTTGTTTAGCCGTGGCCAAGATCGTCAATCCTTGCTTCCGTGCCTGCTCGCTAGCCGCTGCACCGAGAAACGTGTACTGAACCTTGCCGGTTGTCAGGCCGGTCAAACGGCCGCTGTCGCCGCCGAGTTGCAGTAGCTTGAGATCGCTTTCGCTCAACCCGTTTTTGCGGAACAGATAGCGCAGCCCTTGATGCGAAGAGGATGCAAAGCGAGAAACCGCGCCTACTTTCCCCTTTAGATCGGCGATGCTCTTGATATCCGGATGGCTCACCAAGTTGGAGGCGAGCACCGTCAGCGGATTGGCGATGGTCACTAACTTCGGGCCGCGCAGCCGCGCTTCCAGGGCAGCGGGACCGCCGGCGGCGAACTGAACCGTATTACCGACGAGCGCTTGTACGTTCAATGAGCCGCTGCTGATAAACACCAAATCGGCTTCGATCCCGTACTTGGCAAAAAACCCCCGGTCCTGTGCAACCCAGAGCGGCGACTGGCTGGCATTCACCGCCGCATAGGATGCCTTGACTCGATCGGCGGCGCCCACTGCTGGCCCAAAGAGAAAAACCGCCAGCAACAAAAGTGTCGTTAACCCGAGAAATTGTTTCATACTCCCGGGTGAATACTGTGAAGCGGTAGGGGAGTCAAGCAGCGATAAAGGCGATGCGCGTACGGATCTTTGTGACGCGCTGTTCGTCGCTATGTTCTTCGAATGCCGGTGCGGCGAACCTCGTATGTACATCGAAGTCTCTGCGTCGCGGTTTCGATATATTTTTCGCGCAACAGTCACTCTCTTTCGGCGGAGTGTCGCGCCTGGGCCACCGACGTTTCAGTGTTGGGACGTTGGAAATGCATTCGTATTAGTTATAACCGAAATTGCACGCATGATTTCGCTGGCACGTGCATTGCGGAATCGTCGCGCAGGATTGTTTTTATGTCAGCCCGACAGGTCTGGCGGATAGTCAAAGGAGGGTTTATGAGCAGCTTAAACAATCAGAAGGGTGCAATC
>DASUVS010000137.1:0-11049 GCA_036378835.1 Binatia bacterium
GCTGAACCTTTTCAGCTAGTCTACCGTCAGGCAAACCGCATCTTTGTCTGTTTGCGTCCGGACAGCCTGCAATCAGATTTTTCAAAGTGCCGCCTTTAAGAGGGTTTGAATCCATATAACTTTGCCGGATTGGCGACAAGAATTTTTCTTCTTGTTTGCTCGTCGGGCGCGAATTCAGCCAGCAAATCCACCAAGTCGCCGTCATTGGGTGTATGGCCCGGCGCGAAATTGTTGGAATGTGGCCAGTCGGTACCCCAGATCACCCGATCCGGCGCCGCGGCGATCACCGCGCGCGCATACGGAACCACTTCAACAAACGGCAACCCGAAATAGCCGTGAACTCGGCTATTACAGATCTTGTCGGCGCCGCTGACCTTTACCCAGACATGTTTCTCTTTCAATAGATCGAGCAGCAGTTGAAAAGCCGGCTGATTCGAACCTTCGGTCGGTTTGATGCGCGCGATATGGTCGATGACAACTGGCAGGGGCAGTGCGCGAATGCGCTTTTCCTGTTCGAGTAAGTTCTTGGCATCGATGTGCAGATCCACTGACCAGCCCAATTGAACTATGTGCTCGATGCAGCGATCGAAGATTTCCAGCTCTACGTTGCCGCGCGGACGGGCGAGCAAATTGAAACGCACCCCGCGTATGCCGCCGTCATTCAATCTTTGTAGCTCGGCTTTCGATGTTTTGTCATCGATCCGGCCGACGCCGCGGAAGCGTCCGCCCGAATTGGCGATGGCGTCGAGTGTCGCTGAATTGTCGAGACCGTGCACGCTCGGTTGCACGACTACGGCCCGCTCGATACCGATAATGGCGATCATTTTTAGATAATGCTCCAGTGGCGCCGCCGGGGGAGTGTACTCGTGGGTTGAGACGAAGGGAAATTTTTCCGGTGGGCCAAATACGTGGAAATGAGTATCGCAGGCTTCAGCTGGCGGAATGAAGTGCGGCTTCTTGGTATTTGGATCTGGGGGATAGCAGTACGTCACGGGACTCTCCTGAGCTAAAGCTCACTTCAGTGCGCGCGCGGAGTGCAGATCCATTTGTCGCAGCATGGCTTGCGCGAGTGGGCTCTCGCCATCGGCCAGATGTTCCGACATGGTGTAGTGATTGACGCCGGGAATGATGAGGTATTCACAATCTAAGCCGCGCGCTTTACAAAGTTTGAAAAGATCCTCTGACATTTGCTGCCAGCCTTTCGGCTCGGCGCCCCCGACAGCAATAATCAGCGGGCAGATTGGCAAGGGAGGGTGTCGAAACGGGTTGTTTTCTTGCGCTAGTTCGGGCGTGAGCCTGACCTGTTCCTGGACGCTGATGCGCATTACCATATCAAGATCATAGACACCGGAGGTCGCGACGGCACCTTTGATCAGGTCTCTCGGTAGACCTTCTTTCTCCCAGTCGTACGCCAACGCCATCGCCGTCAAATGTCCGCCGGCGGAATGTCCGGAGAGATAAATTTTCGAAGGATTACCGCTGTAACGTAAAATATTCCTATAAACCCAGGTGATGGCAGAGCGCGTCTGGCGGACGATGTCGGAGAGGGTCACGCTAGGACAGAGGTCGTACTCGACCAGGACTACCGATGCGCCGCGTTTGGTGAATACCGGGACGAAGTTGCAGTTATCTTCTTTGTTGCCGCTGCGCCAATAGCCGCCATGAATATAGATCAGAACCGGGCCACCGGGTCGATCTGCGGGATATATGTCCAGCTTCTCACGCGGCGAATTGCCGTAAGGCACTCCCAGCCAAGATTTTGCGCCTGCGCGCACCCGGCGCGCTTCTTCGGCGCGCTTTTTCGCCAGCTGCGGATACTCCGGCACTGATTCGCGCGGATTATATTGATATTCCATTTCTTCAAGGCGAAATCCTCTGTAGCCGGTCTCAGTCATGTGTATCCTTCCGTGGATCTGATTGGCACTGTGTCCTCCGACGAACGTAATTTACTAGGGTCTTTAATGTCAACTGCCGCTGACTCTGTGAACATCCGATCAGTCCTGCGCAACGACGTCTGCGAGGTAATCGTCAATTGAAATGGACGATAAGGAACCGGTCTAGATGTAAACTATGTTGCTAGTTTTGTTTCGATACCATCTAACGGACACTCTGCGGTGTCCAAAAGTATCACCCAGAAATTTGACAGGCAGTCATTTCAAACGTTCATTGCTTGAAACTCGAGTGAACTGGCCGGTTACCATGCAGACAAAAGTCTTCAGGCAAATGGCACAACCGATGCAATGAAGGCTTCGCAGGAAGTGGAAACTTGAACAGAAAGGAGGTGAGAAAGATGAAAACCATATCGCTTCTAACCAACTTGATTATCTCTTCGACCTTGTTCTGGGGAGTGCAGACAGCGGGCGGCCAGGAACTAATGCTCAATGTGCCTGCCGAAATCACCAGCTACTGCCATATGAAATTTCCCCCGATCAGCGAAGAGTCACTATTCTCCGGCAGCCCGGTGCTGAACGAGAGCGCCGGCAGCAGCATCGATTTCTATGGCTCGTGCGATCACGATCCGCTAGGAGTAGATGAGATCCGCTCTCAGCGACAGCTGCTTCTGCGCGGGTACTTCGCCGACGGCGAGTGAACCGAAGAGCGCCAGTTCAGGGGAGGGCGTACCTCCCCTGAACGATTGAACTTGCTTAAAAATCCGCGCAGTACTATATCCTTGCTCACTTCTTAGCTTCGGGTTGCGGTTCGGCTATTTGGGCCGCGATATCATAGTCAGCTGTGCGAGCTTTACTCTTTCGATCGCTTTGGATGAACATAGCTGGGGCGCTTAATGCGCACCTAAGAGCACAGATCTAAATCCTAAACGGGGAACGGACCCACAGAGTCCTGCACGTCCTGTTCCGGAGTACGGTTCAAGATTTAACCCTACAGCGGATTCGCAAATGGTCCGACTTCGTCAAGCAGCATATTTTGGCGTCGCGATTGGGATATTCGGCGTGCTTCTAAGCTTCGTTTCTTGGGTAAACAAAAGCGAGGAAAACTTAGGTCTGGCTGTGTTGTTTAATATGAGGGGCGTGAGAAAGCCACCGTCCGAAGCTGTAGTCGTGAGCATCGACAAAGAGTCCTCGGAGTCTCTGAGCGTCTCCGGAAATCCGGCGCGATGGGATCGTTCGATCCATGCTCAGTTGGTCGAAAAGCTGGCGAGCCGGGGTGCGCTCGCCATCGTCTTTGACGTCTATTTCATAGAACCGAGATCGTCATCCGAGGACAGGTTGCTTGCGGTGGCAATAAAGAAAGCCGCGAATGTTGTACTTGCCGAGCCCCTAAGGGCAAAGGAACTTTCCGCTGCTGGTCCAGTCCGCTCTACTGACGGTGAACACCGCCTGGTCAGAGCCATTAAACCCATCGATATTCTTTCGGAAACTGCCACTGCGACGGCCCCTTTTGTCCTTCCGAGGCTACCGGTCAGAGTAAACTACTACTGGACCTTTCAACCGGACGCGGGAGATTTGCCGACTTTTCCGGTGGCGGCGTTTCACATCTATGCCACAGAAGCATACCCAGAGTTCCGCCGGTTGTTGGAAAAGCTCAGTCCGGATCAAGCGGCAAGACTTCCAACCAACATCGAGGCGGCGAAGAAGAACGGCATTGTGACGCTCATCAAAGCGATTAGGCAGATTTTTGAAAGCCGGCCGTGGCTGTACCAGAGCATGTTAGCAGAGCTGGAAAGCCTGGATACTGTAGAGGCGGAACCTAAGAAGTATTCTTTGATAAGATCTCTGATAGAACTCCACGGCGGCAGCCCTAGTCGATATCTGAATTACTACGGTCCTCCGCGAACCATCACCACGATTCCATTTCATCGGGCAATCCACCTCGGCGACGACCCAAGCGGCGAGGAGCTAGACCTCAACGGTAAAGTCGTTTTCGTCGGGATGTCAGAAACATTGACTTCAGAAAGAGAAGACAGCTTTTATACAGTCTTTTCGCAAGCCAACGGTGTGTTTCTCAGTGGTGTGGAGATCGCCGCAACCGCCTTCTCTAACTTGCTCGCCAACGACCATATCAAACCGGTCGGTTCACGAGATTACTTTCTCACGATTCTCGTTTGGGGCATTCTTGTTGGACTGATTTGTCGAATCACGAGCACGCTCGCCGCCGCGCTTTGGATGGTGGGTTTGAGTGTTTTGTTTCTTCTCGCTGCCGAGTATCAGTTTCAGAGTGACGGCAGGTGGTATCCGATTGTGGTTCCGCTAATTTTGCAATCTCCTATGGCTTATTTTGGATCGGTGTTCTGGAATCTAGTTGAGACAAATAAGGAGCGACAGAACGTCAGGAAGGCTCTCGGGTACTATGTCCCCGCCGACATGGTCGATCTAATCGCCAAGAATAGACTTGACTTACGGCGAGGCGGTCAGACGGTCTATGGCGTCTGTCTGCTTACGGACATAGCCGGCTACACCAGTGTGTCGGAAAATCTAGGCCCGCGCGAATTAAGTGAATTGATGCACGGATACTTCGAGGCAGTGTTCGAGCCGATCAGAAAGAACGGCGGCTTGATTACTGATCTAAAAGGCGACTCGATTCTCGCGATATGGAAGGGGACTCGCCCTGAGGCTGCTTTAGGTCGTCAAGCATGTACGGCTGCTCTCGGCATTGCCCACGCCGTCAGTCAGTTTAACAAGTCGTCCGGTTGGAGACTTCCCACTCGCATCGGGATTCATGCCGGATCGATGTTTCTGGGCAACATTGGCGCTGGAGATCACTACGAGTACGGTCCGACAGGAGACACAGTCAATACTGCCTCCCGACTGGACAATCTCAATAAAATGCTGGGCACGGGAATTCTTGTCTCGGAAGATGCGATTTGCGGGCTTGATACATTTGTTATCAGAAAAGCCGGGACGTTTCGGCTAAAGGGAAAGACCCAACCGCTCGTTGTTTATGAACTACTTTGCCAGCAAGGCGATGCTGCGGAACAGCAAGAGAAAGGTTGCACAGCATTCCTCGACGCACTCCACGCGTTTGGTCGGCAATCGTGGCATGAGGCCGAAGAAAAGTTTCACCACTGCAGTGATATGTGGCGAACCGACGGCTTGTCCGAGTTCTACATAAGACGATGTCAGGCGTATATAAAAACGCCGCCTCTCGATTGGGACGGTGTGATTCCATTAGAAGAGAAATGATAGTTTTGCTCGTAAGTGGCAACTGATCCGACGATGAAAGCAGGTAAGCCATGAAAGCTGCCGAATCACCCCGAATAGCGCTCGTTGCCATGATCTTCGTCGTCATCTGCAGCTATCCCAAGATCTCTGCCGCAGCAGTCTCATGCGATCCTTGGATTGCCAAGATGGTATCGGTGCAGGGAAATGTGCAAGTGAGGCGCGCGGGACAAACTCAGTGGCAGCAGGCTCGCTTAAACGACGTTTATTGCGCCGGTGACCGCATCCAGGTTGGGGAAAGAAGTCGCGCCGACGTCGCCCTGGCCAATCAACCGATTTTGCGTCTCGATCAAAATAGCACCATCAATTTGGGGGGAATAAAGGAGCAAAGGACTGCATGGGTAGAGCTACTGACCGGCGCTCTGTACTTTTTTAGCCGGCTTCCTCGAAATCTGGAGATACAGACACCATTCGTCAATGCAGGGGTGGAGGGAACCGAAGGCTTTGTGCTCGTTGAAGCAACTCGAACGGCTGTCAGCATCTTCGAAGGCACGGTGCTAACCTCGAACCAACAGGGTAAGTTGACTGTTACAACTGGTCAGACGGCGATAACTGAACAAGGCAGAGCGCCGACATTAACGGCTACCATTCGACCTGATGATGCGGTTGGCTGGGCACTGTACTATTTGCCCACTCTCTATTTCCGCCTGCAGGAATTTCCCGCCGGTTCGGACTGGCGGGGAATGGTTCGAGAGTCGCTCGAGGCTTACATCAGAGGTGATTTGCAAACCGCCTTCAACAGCGTTCAAGCAGTCCCGGCGACGCTAAGCGAACCGCGCTTCTTTGCTTACCGTGCCGCGTTGCTGTTGGCCGTCGGGCGGGTGGATGAGGCAAATCAAGATATTGAGCGCGCACTAGGTTTGGACCCGAATGACAGTAATGCCTTCTCGCTTCAGTCGATTATTGCAGTGGTCCAAAATGAAAAGGAGAAAGCCCTTGCTCTGGGGCAAAGAGCTGTCACGGCTGATCCCAAATCGGCTGCCGCACGAATCTCGCTTTCCTACGCCCAGCAGGCCAATTTCGATCTCGATGGCGCGTTGAAGAGCCTGCAACAAGCAACCCAATTAGATCCTGAAAATGCCCTTGCATGGGCGCGGCTTTCTGAACTTTGGCTGTCCTTTGGCCGCCTCGATGAAGCTCTGGCGGCGGCTGGACGAGCTGTTGCAATAGATCCGAATTTATCAAGAACGCAGACGGTTTTAGGCTTTGCCTTTTTAACCAGGGTCGATACCGAAGAGGCCAAGAAGGCTTTCGAGAGGGCCATCGGGCTCGACCAGGCTGACCCGCTCCCTCGACTTGGCCTGGGCCTGGCGAAGATTCGCGAAGGCGATCTGCAAGCGGGGAGAATGGAAATAGAGATAGCCGTTAGCCTGGACCCTCAGAATGCGCTCACCCGAAGCTATTTGGGTAAAGCGTATTTCGAAGAGAAACGAGACAAACAAGCGGCTGATCAGTACGAGCTGTCCAAGCCGTTGGACCCGAAGGATCCGACGCCCTATTTCTACGATGCCATTCTCAAGCAGACCACTAATCGTCCGGTCGAGGCTTTACAGGACATGGAGAAAGCCATTGAGCTCAACGACAATCGCGCGGTTTATCGGTCGCGTCTCTTGCTCGATGCGGATCTCGCCGCGCGCAGCGCGGCGCTAAGTCGAATCTACAGCGACTTGGGTTTTCAGCAGCTCGCCCTCGTAGAGGGATGGAAGTCGGTCAATACCGACCCGACAAATTTTTCGGCGCACCGATTTTTAGCGGACTCCTACTCCGCGTTGCCGCGCCACGAGATCGCCAGGGTCAGCGAACTGCTGCAGTCGCAACTGCTTCAGCCGCTCAATATGACACCGATTCAGCCGCATCTTGCCGAAAGCAATTTGTTTCTCATCGCGGCGCAGGGTCCAGCAGCTCTCTCCTTCAATGAGTTTCATCCATTGTTCAGTCGAAACGGCGTGACATTTCAGACGACCGGTCTCGCCGGAGAAAATAAAACCTATGCCGGCGAAGGAGTGTTGTCCGGAATTTATAATAAGGCAGCCTACAGCCTCGGTGGCTTTCACTTTCAAACGGATGGTTTCCGAAAAAATGCCAATCAAAGGGATACGATCGGAAACGCATTTGGTCAGTTTGAATTTTCTCCGCAGACGAGTGTTCAAGCGGAGTATCGCTATAGAAATTTGGTTCGAGGCGACATTCGATTGCGGTTCTTCCCGGACGATGTCTTCCCTGACGAGACAAACGAAGAACAAACGCAGACCGCACGCTTGGGTTTGCGGCATGCGTTTTCGCCGAATTCTATCGTTCTCGGCTCAGTCATTTATCAAGATGCCGATTTTGCTTCGAGAGAAGATGAGATTCCTCAGAGTCCGTTTTTCACATTTAGCGATGCAAAGAGGCCAGAAACTGCTTTTAGTGCCGAGCTGCAACACCGCTTCCGTGCCCGATACTTTAATCTCGTGAGCGGAATCGGCCATGCTAATTCTGACGGGAAAGTTGACATTACCGCGGGGACGATCTTTCCCCCTCCATCTGACATTATAACTTTCCCTAGAGTTAGTACGGATCTTAGACAAACGAATGTTTATGCATACTCTTATATCAACGCCTTGAGGGAGATGACATTTACACTGGGGGGGAGCGGAGATTTCGCCGACGGTGACGGTCCGGAATTCAAGAGCAAACGTCAATTCAACCCGAAACTCGGGACTACGTGGAATCCATTTCCAGCGACCACGGTTCGCGCCGCCGTATTCAGGGTTTTGAAGAGAAAATTTATCACGAACCAAACCATTGAGCCGACTCAAGTCGCCGGCTTCAATCAGTTTTTTGATGACAATAATGGAACGGATGCGTGGCGCTACGGCGCGGCTATCGATCAAAAATTCACGGAAAAATTCTTCGGCGGCATCGAGTTCTCCAAGCGCGATATCGAGAGTCCATTCGTTGTTAATAGCACGACAGGTCGAGTGCAGGACATGGATGAACGTATGGCGCGAACCTATATTTTGTTGACACCGCATCCTTGGGTCGCGCTCAGCGCAGAATATCTGTTTGAGCGTTTTAAAAGTGAGGGATTAGATGCTCAGCCGGAGAAGCTTCACACCCACAGGGCGCCTTTCGGAATCAGCTTTTTCCATCCTTCGGGACTAAGCGCTGGGCTGAAAGCCACTTACTTTAACCAAGACGGCACATTTGCTCTTATTAACCAGGCTGCCCGGTCCGGGCATGAAGACTTCTGGACAGTGGATGCGGCGATAAATTATCGTCTGCCGAACCGGTACGGTTTTGCAACTATCGGTGCGACTAATCTTTTTGACAAAAACTTCAAGTTTTTTGATAGGGACGTTAGAAATCCGATGATTCAACCGGACCGGACATTTTTCGCAAGATTGACATTAGCCCTGCCGTAGGATTAGTCGGTCCATCGAAGCAACTGCTTTCCGTTGGAAACCGAGGCATCACTTGCACGTCAAGAAGTAATCGACTACCGCCGCGTGAGAAGGGTGCCGATTCCAATGGAGAGCGGACCGTCTGGATCTCTTGAATGCTGTTCGCTTTGATGTACCAATACGGCCGTACGTCTGTCCTCAAGGCATGCTGAACGATGAGACAAACGATGAATAGCTGCTCAGCCTATGGACAAATCGTATATGAGCCCCCACCTGGCAGATTTAAGGTAATACAGTTGGAGCCCGTATAGGCGAGTAAAGTTCCGATATATCTATATCCGCCCGGAGGATTTGATGGATGCTTGCTCTGGTCCCCTAAGCTAACGATCTCCCCTTCCGATTCCGGTTTGATTTCTGTTACTTTTTGGACTCTTTCTATTCTACCCGTACCTACGTCCACCGTAATAAGCATCTTATATTCTCCACCGTTTGTCATATTTTCCTCCGTTCTGCCTTTTACTTTTAATTGTAAAAAAGTCACAGCCTTAATCTTTAGACTTCTCCTTAAACACGGCTATGGCGTTACCTTAAGGTCGAAGCAGGTTAGCGAGGAGAGAGAAGCAACCCATGCTACACACACAACTGATATGACCCACCGCCTGGGAGGTTTAAAGTGATGCAGTTGGACCCCGTATACTTCATCAATGTGCCGATAGGTATACCCTGCGGTTGATTCTCCGATTTCTCGATGTCTTCTGGTTGCCCTGCCCCTCTTTTTTGTACTTTTTCAATTGTACCGGTATTTACATCCACAGTAATAACCATCTTGTTATGGAGTGGGGGTGTGGCCATAGATCCTCCTTTGTAGGTTTAAAGTGTTGATACAGACCATTTATATCTCACCATAAGAACTTCCCTCTAGAGACATGATCAAAGCCACTAAAGAGTTACGAAACAAGCACGCACCGCCGTTCGGCTGCGGTCATCTAAAGGCACTCCGGACACAATGGCCGAACTCTAGTCGCCGACCGATTTCCATGTCAAGCCTTTTTTTGGCATTTTAAGATACTTTTGGTAAACTTCATCCGGACACTCCCATAGAATCAGTAACCGAAATGTTGTTGTCTCCGCTATTAGGGGAGAGAGCGGATGCTTCCCTAATGCACATTCGCTCAATGTTTGACCTAGTTATTCCGCATCACCATAAATCCCGCGTCGCACAACGCGCCGCTGAGTGATTTCATCGACGCTCAAGAGATTGTGATCGCAGGAGCCGTAGAAGTCGACGATATTGCCGGCGCTTTCGTTGAGCCATGGATCCAACCAGAGAAGGGCGTCTTCGCGAATCGTGGGATATGTCATATGGCAATAGCTGGTGGTCTCTGCAGGGATTCTGACAATCCCCTCC
The DNA here is from genome assembly GCA_036378835.1 of Binatia bacterium. GTDB lineage: Bacteria > Desulfobacterota > Binatia > UBA9968 > UBA9968 > WHTF01. The sequence goes on from DASUVS010000137.1 coordinate 9,969, forward strand.
TGGCCCTCGGCGGTCGGCACTCCCCAGAATAGCGTCGAAGACAGCAGCAGGTTCGTTAAAAGTGATATTGTCTTTTTCATTTTTCTCATCTCCTTTCTTTTTGTTTTCACTTCCTGCTTCTTCTAAGAGCATCAGTTATGCCAGTTCGGTAGAGCTGAAAATCGTTAACGTTCATCGCGTCGAAAAATCTAAAAAAGGTAACGGCGTTGCCGCTAGATCTACTTTGTTGGTGGTTGACGAGCTAACGATGTGGACACATGGCTGACAGCGTCAGATGAATTCAGAACGTTGGATGGCGTCAAACCAGCGTGGCTGATCTAAACCCACGGTTGGGTGCGAAGGATTTCCGGCGGCGAACAGGTCACGGGCTTGATTAGATCTCTAGTCTCTTTAACTTCTTGATCAATCCCTGACGACTCAAGCCAAGGAATTGCGCCGCCTTTTGTTTATTGCCGCCGGATTCACGTAGCGCTTCGGCGATCATGCGCCGCTCGAGAGCCTCGACGGCGTCAGGCAACGACTTCGGCGACCTCGATATCGCGGGAGTGTTTTCCACCTGCGGCGTTTTAAATGAACTTGGGATCGTTGAGCTTGCAAGTGTCTCTTCCGGCCTGCGAATCGCCGGATCGATATGTTCGTCTGAAATAGTTTTTCCTCGTATTGAAGCGACCAGCCGCCTCATTTCGTTTTCTAGCTGTCGCTCGTTCCCCGGCCATGCGTAGCTGGCCAGGCACTCCAAAGCCGCCGGTGTAAACTGCTTTGGCTCGGTCTTCATCAATTTACTGTATTTCCCAAGGAAATGGTTTGCGAGGAGCGGAATGTCTTCAGGTACTTCCCGCAAAGCCGGAGTTTCGATGTGGATCACTTTCAAACGGTAGTAAAGATCAACCCGAAAATGCCCGTCCTTGATTTCATGTTCCAGATCTTTGTTGGTGGCGGCGATAATGCGCAGATCTAGGGGCACGGCCGTTCGGCCGCCGACCCGCGTCACCGATCGTTCTTGGAGGACGCGCAGGATCTTGGCCTGTGACGGGAGGCTGAGATCGCCGATTTCGTCCAAGAATAGCGTGCCGGCCTGAGC
>DASUVS010000138.1:0-18056 GCA_036378835.1 Binatia bacterium
GTTGGAAACGAACTCCAAAAATTAAAGCTATTCCGACATTATTCTAACCCCGCGAGGCCAGCGAGCCCTACAGTCGTAGGCAATGGGCCAGTTCCTTGAAGGCCGCCCCGCATTCCCCAAAGGGGTGATGTTTCGTACATCGAGGCCTTAGAGTCAAGTGCGCGTTCGGGTGCCCACGGCTTCCGGTCTCACCGTCCTCGCTCACTGCTGACGGCGCCAACTATTGTCGGATTAGGGTTAACTGTAAAACCCCGCGCCGGGCGAGACAGCAAATCCCCATGAAAAGACTATCTGCTTTAATTTAGCTCTGAGTTTACGAACGCGAATTTTCCGTTCTCCGCCGGTCTAGCGCTTTGTGCCGAAGGTTTTTCGTCGCCATGGAGTTTGCAGACGTTCTGCGCTTGCTGCAATCGCTTGTCGGTAGGATGAAAACGGTCGCCAATATAGTTTTGCTCTTGGAAATTTTCCAGAATGCGCACCCAAATCCGGCAATCCCAGCCGAGTTTGTTCCAATAACCCAACCCGATCCCATCCGCCTCGAGTTCTCTGTCCGCCGAATAGTTGTACAGCCGCACGTACCATGGCAAGCCGAGATCACTGCCCGAACCAGCGAAATTGAAGAAACCGGAGTTTACTTGTTTTATTCCCTTGCCCTTGGCATGGCCCGCCGTCTCGTGGGCGATCTCATGCGCCACGGTTTGGCGGAGCAGCCAGAGCTGACCGGGATATTTTAATGCGACCGATACGAGCCTGTAACTGATATAGATCTGCCTGTTGCCCACACTTATGCCGAAAAGATCCTGGCGCGGAAAGTCCGAAAGAAAGAACTGGTATTGCGAAAAATTGTCGCGGTCCTCGCTGACCGCTATGATACGCGCTGCTTCGCTTCGGAGTAAGTGTTCGAGCCGATCATCGGATAGGGTAGGAATTTTTGCTTGTGTCGAGCAGGATATGAAAAAGACGCAAAGAGTTATCGCGACACAGAATAGAAGTCGATCACGCGATCGGTGGATTGGTTTTGGTGTCATACCGGCAGCTATGGAGTGTTGGCGCTAAGCCAGACGCGCGCTTTTTCGAGATCGCCAGGAAGGAAAAATTCGATTTCGGCCTCGCGAAAACCTTTGGCGAGAAAAGCGTAAATAGAATCCCGCCATTTATCCTCTCCCACGACGGCGATCTTTGCGATGTCTTTATCGTGCTCGGACATAAACGAGATGTCACCCCAATCAGCGCCGCGCTTCCACCCGCTGAAGTTTTCGAGAATCAACAACGCACTTACCTTGCCGCAGCGCAAGATCGCCTGGAGCGCTGCGGTTTGGATCTGAGTTACCTCGGATTTGTCGAGCTCGCCGCTGATCTTCGCACTGATTATCGGTCCTGTTCCATCGATGATCGTAAATGGCATCGCGTCTCCTCACATAAGCGGCAAGTCGTCCATGATAAAGCCATAATCTTTTGACTGTCTCTGGTCCCTGATAGTCACAGATCGACGTGCCTCTCCCAGTGGGTTTTCGTGTTCGAACCGGCAGAGGTGCGTCTTTTCAAGGTTTTGGTTTTTTGAGCTCTACGTCGAGGCCTGAGAACGCGAGGTTGAACTTTCGTCCCGCGACTGTCGAGACCAGGTTTATAACCACCCCTTTTTCGTTCTTTATCGTGGCGCTGGAGCCGGCGCCGCTCTCGGCCTCCTTTGCTTCAGCCATTTGATAGTTGCCGGCAATGTCTTCCGGACTTTTTAAGTTAAATACTTGACCGGATAGCTCCGCAGCGGTGATTTCCGCATCGACGTTCCGGAAAAGCCCCCTCGCCTCAAACGTTAAAGGGTAATCCTGGCCTTTGTAGCTTAATAAGCCTTCGCCCCATGAGAGCCCGGTGCCTGGAGCAACCGTTCTGGTAGTTATCTTCAACGCGCCGTCGGCCGCCTGAGTAGCAGCGAAAGAAAGCTGCGGCAACAGCAAGCTGGTTCCGACAATCAGCCATCCCAGTAATACACGATGCATTGTCTCTCCTCACCTGAGCAACGACGCGCATTTGCTTGCGCATCGAGAGTTTATTTGAGCTCACGACGGCCCAGTCTGCTGCCGTTGCGCGAGGATGTTATAGCGAATCGCGAAACCTTGAACATTGGACCTTGGTCCAATACCAGGGAGAGCGGTGCAAACAGACCGTTTGTGTTCTTAGAAGGTTCTCGACGTCGGGCGGCTCTGGTTTTGAGCACCGGAAACGCTTCCCGGCAAAGAAGGCGATCAAACACAGGAGGAAGACCGGATCGGAAGCCATTGATCAAAGTTGTCATTGCCCTTTTCCTCCTGTGAGTTTGGCGGTTTGCGCCAGCGAAAGCGCTTGAACCGTTCGCCATCGTTACCGTGCTTGCTGCGCTTTCAATCGATCCAGCTCTCTTTGCTGGCGATCGATCTCGGCCTGTTGCGCCTGGATCTGTCGCTGAACGTCCGCGTCCTGTTGCTGCCGCGCCTGCATCTGATCACCAATCAGCGCGCCACCGAGGAGACCGACGGCGGCACCGATACCGGCACCAGCCCCTGCATTACCGGTTGCGCTGCCGATAATTGCGCCTAGGCCGGCCCCGCCGACGGTCCCGACCACCGCGCCTTTTTCTCTGGTGGTAAGCGGCTCGGAGCAACCGAAAAAAACAAGCGCCAAAATGATTGCCGAGGTATTCGTCATCTTTTTCACTACTATCTCCTTTGGCTCTACTACACAGAAATATTCGCCGAGAGATTCCCGGCAGCTACTTCCCCGTGCCGACTTTGACTCGCTGCGGGTTTAACTGTTGGATCACCGTGAGCATCGCCTCGGCGAAATGTTGTTTTGTCTTCGTCTGGCAACTCTTCTCCAAGCGGTCCTTTAAATCAGCCATATTAGACTTGCCGGCGACATCATACGTGTCGCTTACGTAGAAATTGTGCGCGGTGAGAAATCCGGCAATCCAATGCTCCACAATCCTGTCGACGATCTCGTATAGCTCGTCCTTTGTATAGCGCGGATGCTGCTGTTCCAAAGTATCGAGTCTCTTCTCTCTAAACTTGACGTAGTCCTCGCAGCTTCTCTGACCTACTCCATAGGCGAAGTAACGATTGTTGCTGTCCATTGCATAAAGATTAAAACCTGCCGCGATCATCACGAGCGCCAAAGCCAATAAGAATCCTGCCGATCTTAGAACATTCTGCTTCATTTGAATTTGCCTCCCACCAATTGTGAACTGTGCCGCAAAGCATCTGCCGAATGAATCGTGAATTGATCTTGTGCTTCGAGTCTCGATTCTGAACGCAATCTTTGTACGGCGGGTCTCACGGCTTCGCTGCCGGCGTTGGCAAGCCTTCTCGAATACGTTGCGAGAACGCTGGATCTTTGTCTGCGGCATGAGCGCGTTGGTTCACGTGCGAGACCTTTTCCAGATCGGCAAAGGATCGTGAAGTGTCGAGCCGACCAAGCTCATAGACGTAATCCGGCACATATCCGCTGACTAGAATTTTCCAAGACATCGGCGGCGACTCTGGATTCATCCGCGTGTGCATGAGAATGCTGGTCGTGCAGTTGGTCGTGAGCGTGTTGTAATAACTCGGTCGGTCGCGCAAATCGTTGATCGATTTGATGTAGTCGAGAAAAACTCGCCGCACGTTTTGGATCGGTCCGTTAACGCGATAGACGTACACGTCTTCCTGGGGATTGCGGTAAGTCGTGCGCACCCGCACCACGTCGCGCTCGTCGGCGACCACGTAATAGAGTTCATACTGCCTGAAGAACCCCGCCAAGGTCGAATAGCTTTCATTTTTCTCTTTACGCGTCTCGATCGATACGGCGAGGTAATCTTTGCCCGCAAACCCGAAACTCACCATGATGTGAGCGATGGCCTTGCCCGCCCAATACACCGCGATCAGATCCACGGAGTCGAGTTTTTGTAAATCATAGGTGCGGGTTTCCCAACGCGGCGTAAAATCCGTTTCGGTCCGGTACTCGAAATTTCGCAGATTGTGGATCGTAATCGTATCGCCGTTGATCGTCGCATAGGGCGTCATCTCCACTTCAGGCTGCCAATCGCGATCGTTCGATGCCGGGATGCGCAGAAACAAAACGACGAGTATAGCCAAAACCGCGACAAAGCCGAGCAGGGTACGCCCGCGGCGCGGCAAAAACAGGAAAGCTAGAATGGTAATAACCGCAAACCCAGCAGCGCCGATGGCGCGCGCTTTTTCCGGGAGCAGCGGCGAATAATAGAGCATGCCCACCGCCCAGAGAGTCAGCGCCCCGACGACGAGTCCCACAACGAACCAACCTATAATCCGCATACGAAACTCATCTTACCAGGTAATTGCCACCGTCCCCGGTGAAGGGGATGAAACCCGCTAAGGTAAATAGAAGCTATCTGGCGATTCAAGCTCGGGGTACCGCCGTCCTGTAGGACCGCTATTCTTTCTTGCGCTCGAACAGAATTCGTTTGACTTCTTGAATTGTCTCCGGATGACCCTGTGTCGAATGACTGGAGCGGACGACTTTTTCCGAGACGACGCCCTCGATGTGAGCGCTGGAATATTTCACGACGCCGTCGTCTCCCTGCTCCGGCGGACCATCACCCTCAACCGCAATGATCGAGTGCGCCACGACTCCATTCGCAATCGGAATTCCATGCAATGCCTTGATGAAGCGATTGCCCGGATTCATGTTGGTAATGCTCGTGGGCATACCGCTGAATGGGCCGAGGACGAATCCCTGCTTCTGCAACGTCACCAAGTCGAAACTCAGTTTGGTAAACCGGCCAGGCAAGTTAACCAGCCAGGAGGCAAAATTGCCGAGAAGGCCAAGCGCCTGAAAACTGCCGCCATGCGGTGTGGCGACAAAGATGACTTCTTTCACGAACGGAAGAGGTTTAAAAATAAGGGCGCGTGTCAACAAATCCCGAGTTTCCGCGCTAACATCGAGTTCTTCGGGAGAAACACTGAATGGCCAAAGCGCCATGCCGCTGTCGATCACACTCATTTTCGTGAGCAATCCGCCTTGGCTATGTCCCATGACTACCATGTTCTTAAGTCCGGCGTCGGTTCCCGTGGGATCCAACTCTGACACTAAATCGGTCAGCGCATCGCGTAAAAGCAGCGCCGAATAGGCGATCGGATTTCCGGTGTTGTACATGAACAGCCAGACTTCGTAGTTCTCCCAAAAGCGGCGGTCGTTCTCCAATTCATTAACGAGCTCCGCCCATCTAGCCGGGCTCGATGCAGTTCCATGCACCAACACCAGCGGCGTGCGACCGGGACGGTGTGGATGAAGCATGAAAAGGCCCTGGCGCAGATTTCCCTCGCCTATATTGAAATCGCCCGATCGAAAGCCTGCGATCTCGAAATCCCAAATGGGCGCGCCTTCTAATGTTAGTGCAAGCGCAGAGGTTGTTTCATATTCAATAGGCACGTCGATGCCTGCAATGCTCACGGTCCGCGCAGAATACGGAGTGTAAAATTCCAGCTTGCCTTTCAACTTTCCCGATCCCAGCGCGCCGCGCGGATCATCGAGCCGCAAAAATGCCGTTACCGGCACTCGCAGCCGAGGTGGAATACGGGCATGCTCTTTACTTGCGGTCTCGGCCAACGGCTCGATAGACGCGGCGAGCGCAGCGCCAATGCCGGGGATGCGGTAACGGTTGCGCAGACCTCGTATTGCGATGTCCGCCGCAGGAACAAAACCCGTTAATCGGTAGCCCGCCCAAATCAGATCATCCTCGTTGAAGTCGATATCGATCTCGCCAAATGGCAGCGAGAACTTCCCAGCCCTTGGCACCGGCTTTTGATCGATCATCGCAGCGCGGGTAAGTGCCTGGTTGTAGATATCCGCCGCCCATCTAAAGCGCGGATCGATTGCCCGGGGAGCCGTTCCGTGTTCTCCGGGAAGTATAAAGGAATAGGCGTAAACCGCCGCGGCCAGATAGTAGGATTTATCCTCGGTCTGTTCGGCATACGCAAAGGAAAGCTCCACCAATGCAAAAAGACGATCCTCATCGCCCTTCGGCGCTAATCCGGCATGCATCTCGGAAAGCGCTTTTGCTGGATCATCCTGGAAACGTTGGTACAGATTGAGATTCATCAGCTCGCGGGCAGAAAACGAGCTGGGCCGTTCGGCGGAAAGAATGTTTCCCGTAAGAGACTGGTAGGCGATGCGCGGGTTAACGTAGTTGACACCGATGGGGGTGGCGCAACCTGATGCGAGAAGCTGCAATGTGACTATACAGCAGAACAAGCCCCGCAAACTGATTGCTAGGAGCGCTCGCTTCTTTTTTGCCTCAACGAGCATGCCAGCTAATTCCTATCGTCCCATGCGTCTGTCATAGGCGCGCGAAATGCGACTGGCCAATCCGGGCTCAGCCCCTTTTGGCCCGCGTGCGCCGATCTCGATGCGCACACTGCCGTCCGCCTGGCTTCGGAGATTAAGGGTGACTTCTTGGTCGTTCCTAACCCCCCGAATGACTCCGCTGCCTCGGTCTTCGGAGATAATTCGCACGCCTTCGTCCTGCGCCGCCGACACCGCTGCACTCCAAGAACGATCGAACGCGCTCGGCACCGGCACCGGGACAGGAGCCGGCTCGGTCGCGCAGCCTGCGAGAGCCACCAGGCTAAGGACGATGAAAATGATCAGCTGCGGCTTTTCAGTATCATGCTATCCAAAAATTCTAATTTAATAGCGCGCACACGTAATCAGCTTTGGCCGATGAGTACGACGAATCATCATAGCCGTTCTCGTGTTACGCGCTTGGTCCGGTCGGATCGTTGTTAAATTTTTTAGCGAACAGTTGCGGGGTTGTATATTGGACCTTAGTCCAATCATGGAGCGACAAAGGCTGAAACCTGAGCGAGCTGAGGCTCGCGCGCCGCTAGTTTATCTAACTGCTTCTACTTTCAGGTGGGTTTCAACTTTCGCGCAGCGCCTGAACCGCGTCCGCCTCTTTCTTCCTCGCTGCTGGACTCCGTTCTGCGTCGGGATGCGAATAGAACAAACTAAAGAAAGCGCTCAATACTTCTTACTAAAAAATGATCGTACGCTGCTTACATTCTGCTAGGCTTAATCGTAGAACATCTTGTCTCAGCCTTCTCGGGACACTCCAGTCGTTCCTCATTTTCAATCCTTGACTTCCGTCCAACTCTTGTCCGGATTGTACTCTTTCATACCTTTTGAAATGGAGGCGGTGTTAGGTCCCAGATTCTTTTGAAAGACTTTGCCCTCGTGATTCACGATAAAGGTCATCACGCCGGAGTTGCCGTATTCGGCTGGGTAAGCGACCACCGCGAAGCCGCCGATCATTCTTCCCTTGACCAGATAACTGTAGGCGCCGCCGGGAGCGTCCTTGCCTTGCGCGGTAAGAATCCGATAATAGTAGCCGTGATAGGGAACGGGTGTTGCGGAAACCTGATAACCTTCACTCCTCACTCGCGCCATGATCGGACCAAGAGGACTCTGCGGCTCACCTCGCTGCGCTTCCCAATACAAACCGTTTTTCTTACCGGGATCGCTGACGAACTTCTGCGCATATTCCAACAGGGCATTTTGGTCTCGATCCTTCATCGCGTACTCGCGCTCCGCATCGACGATTGCGAGCAGCGACTGAATCGTCGACAACTCATTTTCACCGATCCGCCGGTTGAGAATCTCCTCCCTGCCTTTGTCGGCATCGAACATCCATGACTGGCCTTTCTTGACAATCGGAATCGGAAACGGCCAGTCCTGTTTGCCGACGATCAAGATCGTGTTTTCCCCTTCGGTGGCGAGCCGGTTCTTTTCGTCGTACGCTGCAAGAAATTCCTCGCGTCTCTGTTCGTCGGCAACCGAATCGCCCGAAAACAACAGCTCTTTCGCGCGCGTGCCAAAGATCGCGAGCAGCTCTTTCTGATTGTTGCTCTTTGCCGCCGCGACAGCGGCTTTAACCGCCTCTTCGGCCGAAGAGAAAGTCTTCTGCGCCAGAGCTGCCTCAGAACTAATCGCAAGCGCGAAAATCAAGGCGATCGCGGCAAAGCAGTTCCGCAGACAAGTCGAGCGCGTTTTGTTTTGTTTAAGTGGCATAGCCATTGAATCCTCCATCGATACACTCACGGGCTCTACCCACCCGGGCCACTCCAATCAAATCTGTCATCTGAAACCGAACCATGGCCCCAATAGTCCCGCTTAGCGGAATCTGCGATGCCTTACCGACGCCGGCCGCCGCCTCCTCCGCCACCTCGTCCACCACCACCTCCTCTGGCGCCGCCACCGCCACCACTGAAACTTCCCCTACTCGCGCTGCCGCGCGAGCTGGCGCTGGCTGCGGCGCTGCCACCGCCGCTAACGCCTTGGAAAGCACCGCCTCGGCCCGAGCCACCGCCGCCGCCACGATCCATTGTTCCTGCGCGATTACCGCCGGCACCACCTCCCAGGCCGGCGGCACGGTCACCGCCACCGCCTTGCCCGCCAAGCCCGCCGCGGTCACCAGCACCGCTCAAACCGCCCCGATCGCCTGCTCCAGTGCGCGCTAGATCTTGCCGTCCCTGGTCGGCTCGTCCGCGAAACTGCTCCCGTGACTGAATCGCGTCGTTACTGCTCGCCCGGTTAAACTTTTGCGCAGTTCCCTGGTCTCGATACGACACCCCTTTGCGGTGCTCCGGGTCATGCTGCCACTTTCCCTGACCCCTTTGATTACCTTGTCCTCGTTCCTGCAATTTTTGTTTGGCTTGGTCTCGGTTGATATTTGTATTGATGTTGGTGTTTCGGTCGACGTCGATGTCGACCTCTCCACCATTCCAATTGGAATTGCCCCAGGCGTATCCCCAGGCCGCGCCCATGGCCATGCCCGCGCCGAACCACATCGCGGATGATGCGACATAGCCCGGCGGATAATAGGTGTAGGGTGGATAAGCTGGATACGGCCACCCGCCATAAACGACCGTAGGATTGTAAGTTGGTACGTAAACGACTTGCGGATTAGCCGGTTCGATCTTTATGATCTTTTCTTCGACGATGACGGTTTGTTCTTTGGTGGTCTGAAGATTGCCGGAGGCCTGCGCCTTGGCGCGCAGGCTCTGGATCGTGTCCAAAACCTGTTTCTGATCCGCCAAGAATGCATCGCCGAGTTTTTGCGTCCATTCGAGCTGTTCGCTCATCATGGTAACTACCTGGGGGAAGTTGACCAGAGATTTTACGCTGGGGTCCCACTGCTGTTTCTCGAGCGCGGCTGTGAGCGCCTCGCCTTTGAGGCTGGCGTTTTGTTTGATCCAGCGGTCAGCCTGCACGACTTCCAGAGGATAAGTCGCTGCCATCAAGATTTGCGTTACCAGCGAATCCGGATGGAGCGCGATCGGCGCTAATATCTGCTCCAGTTCTTCCGGTTTGAAGACCGCGGCGGTATCGGACTGTTGGGCGATCACTCCCGGAGTTATCGCCAGCAGCAGAACCATCAACCACACGAATCCTCGCGCAAACAATCGCTTCGCCAACATGGTCACTCCTTCTGGTCAAGTACCGAGTGTCGCCTTTCGAGTAGAATCGCACTTTATCTGTGGCCACTCATCATCCAATCATCGCTTAACCTAATCCGACAACGTTGAGTACCGTCAGCTGTGAGCGAGGACGGCGAGACCGGAAGCCGTGGGCAGCCGAGCGCACAGTTGCTTTAAGGCCCCGACGTACCAAACATCACCCTTAGGGGAATGCGGGGTGGCCTTCAACGCAGTGTCCCATTGCCCGCGGCTGTAGGGGTCGTTGGCTTCGCGTGGTCGAAATATATCGGATTGGAGTTACCATTCGCCCCGGGTTCCTCGGGCCTTTTCATCACTTGAACTTGAGGCTCACTCCGGATGCGCCCAACGTGAGTTGAGTTCCCGACTGCTCGGATTGTAAAGCGATGAAGACTCCGTTGCCGTTGGCCATCACGAGCTCGCCGCCGCCGCCGGCCACTGCGAATGTCGCTTGAGTGGCGAAGTAATTGCCGGAAAAATCCGAAGGCTGCTTTAGAAAGTAAACTCTGCCGGTGGCGCTAACGTCCGACACACCGAGATCCAGGAGACTCAAACCCGAAACAGTTATCGGGTAGTCCTTGCCTTGATAGCTAAGCACGCCCTCGCCCCAGTTCACTCCCGCACCAAGGGCAATCGATCGGCTCTTGAGTTTCACTGTAGCGTCCGGCGTCTGGCCTTCCTTACGGTACGAGGGGGTGGCCTTATCCTGCGCCACTAGCAGCGCTTCCGCGTTTTCGTAGGTTGTCCAGCCGATGCTGCGCAGCTCGTTACGCGCCCTCGGGCTGAGATTTCCGGTCAGCCAAAGCTCCTTCCGGGTAACGCCCGGCAACTGGTTCGCCAACATGTCGGTATTGGCCACTAACCGAGCTAGAGAATCGGTCCAAACCAGATGATCTATCGGAAAGTTGAAGACCAAGGCTCCATTAGCCGCGCGTACGCCGGGCACCTGGCCGACAGAGACAAACTGTGATAGCGGCGAGACTGCCTTATGGTAGCCGGCGTACATCTCTGCCTGACGCTGACGAAATAGAGCCATATCGGCATTGTTCGTGAGCGCCGCCAGTTGCACGAATCTTTCGGCGTCGCCTATGCCCTTCATCTCGTCCAATGCGAAGACTAGGACGGTCTGTTCGCGCGGCGAAAAGATCGATTCATTCATGAACATTTCAACGGTAGCCGGATCGATTCCCATGGCGTTGAGCTTTTCCATATTGATCCGCCGCAAATCAGCCGGCGGCGTGTTCTTGAATATCTCTCTGGTGAGTCTCGCTGTGCCGACCGCTGTCATCACTGTGCCAGCAGTGCCCGGCACCGCGGCCATCGCCGCAGAGACCGTAAGTCCGCCGGCAAATCCGACCCAGGAAATTTCATTCAAGCGATCCTGGAGGACTTCGTTCCTGGAATAGACATCAACGCCTAAATCATAGGCGTACTCGCGTTTGTAATTTGAAAAGCCGATGAGGCTTTTGAATCGGTTATCTTCAACGTCACTGCGTTTGGCGCCGAAAATGCTGTCCCCGGCGCGTCGAAAGGCCACAGCCACACCACTTGCGGCAGTCTTAACCGTTTGTACCGGTTGAAACACCATGTCCTTAGCGGCAACCATGGCGGACAAAGTCGATTCCTTGACTGCCCTCCCGTACTCTGTCGTGCCTTTTAGTTTGTCCATGGCCGCCATGGCGTTAATTTCCTGGATGCGCGCTCGAAGCAAAGCAGTTGAAACGGCCCTGAACTGGCCAAATCTGGAGTCGATCGTGTAGGTATTCAAAAAGCCGTCGTTTACTACTCGTTCTTGAACCTGATGATTGGGCCCTTTCACCAGTTCGGGCGGCAGAATTTTTGACGCACTGAGAACCGGCAGCGACTCATATCCGGTTTGCGCTGCCGCGGAGCCGCGCTTCGGTTGAAGAACTAAGATAACCGAGAGAATGATCATCGCGCCAAAAGCTATGTTTCGGCGAAACGGAGAGAATTGCTGCGACTGCATCATCTAAAATACCTCCAGAATGGTAGCCAATGCTCAATCTTGTATCGATTTCTTTGGGGTGACGCGTGCCGGAATCTGTGTTGAACTCAAGTGTATTTCATGGCTTGGTCCATCGTTTTAATTAGCAGTTCATCGTTGAATGGTTTACGTAAAAAGGCCACTGCTCCCGCGGCCAGCGCCTTCTCACGCACCCCAACCTCATCGTGCGCGGTGATAAAGATCACCGGAATTGTTTTGCCGCCTTTGGTGAGCTTTTCCTGGACGTCAAGTCCGTTGATCCCCTGCATTTGCACATCAAGAATCAAACAGTCCGGTTTAAACGACGGCATCGCGTGAAGAAGATCGAGAAAGTCTTGGCCCGAGCTGAACGTCTGCGCGTTCATCGCCAACGAGCGCACCAAACGCCTAACGGCGCGGCATACAGATTCATCGTCATCGACGATGGCGATGAGCGGTTTTGATTTTTTCAAGCCAATAGGTCTCTCTGCGCTTGTGGAGACATTAATAGAACCAGTCATGTCGTTGCTGGGAGGGGACTCTAGCGAACGAGAAAAACTCCGTATATTGGACTTTGGTCCAATATACGAGGGCGAGCGTGGAGGAGCGAAGGCACAGAAGCGAACAGTTTCAATGCTATCTATGGTGCTTGGCCTCGATCACTCTGCAGTTATCCATCTCTACTGCGGAATCCGGGCGAATGAACTCTATTGTCTTTGATAACTTTCGGTTGCTGGCCGGGATCACACTTCTGCATAGATCGAGGTAGGCTCGGATTATCAGTCCAACCGCCCTGTAGCGCGGCTTTGAATCTGTCGTCTCGCTTGTTTGGAGCAGGCTACGATTCAAGCCATGCGTGGATATTGGACCTGGGTCCAATACGGGAGAGGAAGGATGGGAGATTGGCAGGATGGAGTGTTGGGATACTCGAGAGGCTAATAATGGAAGTGGAGCATTACTTGCCCCGTTCCATTACTCTACTGTTTCAGTTTTTATTTTTTTGGGCCGGGATGCCGACTTTTTCCGCCAGGCGTACCAGTTCGGCAAGCGATTCCACTTTCATTTTTTCCATCACGCGCGCGCGGTGGACCTTGACGGTCTTTTCCACTGTTCCCAGCTCAAAGGCAATTTGCTTATTCAACAAACCACTGACGACTAAAGTCATCACTTCTCCCTCGCGCGGGGTTAAGCTGGTTAATCGCGTTTGTATTTCTTCCAGCTCCAGGCGCTCGGTATAATCGTGACTAGCCCGGGCAAGCGCCTGTTCAATCGCCCTCAAAAGGTCCTTGTCCTTTACTGGCTTGGGCAGAAAATCTACGGCGCCTTGCTTCATCGCTTTCACACTCATTGGAATGTCGCCGTGACCCGTGATGAAGATAATGGGAAGCAGTGTGTTCGCAGCCTGTAATGTCTGCTGGAGGTCCAGCCCGCTCAGACCCGGCATGCGAACATCGAGGACGAGGCAGGCAGGGTTTTGGTCGTTGGCCTGCCAGTACTCAAGAAAATCCCGCGCCGAGGCGAACGCTTGCACCGCATATCCTCCCACCTTGATCAGGCGCGTGAGCGCCCGACGCACGGAGGCATCGTCATCGACGAGAAACACGTTGGAGGGTGTCGACGACTCAGGGTAGACGGTCGAAGATGTACGCGGGGGAGTGTGGAGGTACAAGTGTCGAGCGGGATTCGGCATTTGTGGTCTTTTACTTTCCCATCATCGAGTGATTGAGTTGAAGCGTTTGTTGGTCATGTCGCGAGTTAGCCAAATCGCCTTTCGTGTCGGCCTATTCTAATCCTGCTCGGCTTGCTTAAACTCTTAATATTGCACGGATCGATTCGCACTGCCCACTGACACAGCAGAACATACTTATGTCTGCCGAAACTCAATCACAGAATCGTAGTGATAACAGCTGGACTATGACTTATCTAGTCCAGGCCCTTCCGCACTCAGTACAACCTGTGCGGGCGTCTCCCCGCCAATCATCATTCCGTTCCGATCCATCGGCACTGTAAAATAAAATGTCGCGCCGCGGTCCGAATTGTTCTCCGCCCAGAGATTTCCCCCGTGCCCCTCAATAATCGAGCGGCAGATCGAAAGCCCCATGCCGAGCCCTTCGCCTTTCGTGGTGTAAAACGGTTCAAAGATTTTATCGAGTTTGTCCACGCTTAGGCCGGTTCCGCGATCACTCACGGCTACCTTGATCATCTTGTCGCCGTAGGGCGCCACGCTCACTTTGACCTCTCGCTCAAGCGGCGAGTAGCCCTTCATCGCGTCGAAGGCGTTTAATAAAAGATTCAGCGCAACCTGCTGCAGTTGGACTTTATCCCCAAGCACCGGTGGCAGATTGTCATTTAATCGAAGCGAGATTTTAGTGCTTTGCAGAATGGCGTCGCTATGCACCAAGGCCACAACATCGCGAATAAGCCCTGTGAAATCGATCGATGCAAACTCGATCCCTTCTTTTTTTACCAATGCCCGCATGCGGCGGATGACCTCACCCGCGCGCCTGTTGTCTTCAACGATGTCCCGCAATATTTCGTGCACCTCTTCGATATCGGCCGGTTTGCTGCTCAAGAAACGCAGCGCCGCTTGGGCGTTACTGAGGATCGCCGTAAGCGGCTGATTGAGCTCGTGAGCCAGAGAGGCCGCCAATTCTCCCATGGTCGAAATCCGCGATACATGGGCCAGTTCCACGCGCTGTTCCCGCAGTTCCATTTCCGTCTTTTTACGCTGGGTAATGTCGGTTGAGACGCCCAAGACCTGCTTTGCCGAGCCATCACTTTCAATGATCGGGCGCTTCACGGTCTGAAGCCAGCGCACCCGCCCCCCACCGTTGGTTATGCGCTCTTCCGGTATAAAACGTTCCTGCAAAGTGTCGATGACGTCCAAATCCGCTTGCCGGAAGGACTCGACCTCCGATTGATTCGGGTTAAAATCGGCATCGGTCCTGCCGATGAGATTATCCACGGTCGTACCGTATGCCTCAGCTACCGCCTTGTTTGCCAACGTGAAGCGCCCCTCACGGTCCTTGGCAAAAATAAAGTTCGGATCGATGTCGATCACCTGGCGCAAGAACTGGCGCTCACTTCTCACGGCGTCCTCGGCTTGTTTACGCGCGCTGATATCGAGCATAAGGCCGCGCAGCTGCGTTTTTCCCGTGCCGTTCTGATGCTGGCAATTGACGATGTCGTGAATCCAGACAACTTCACCAGACGCTTTGATCATTCGGTACTCGAAATTGAAGTCCTTTGCGCTCTGGCTCATCGTCAAACACGTGTTGACCGCCTGCTCCCGGTCCTCGGGGTGGATATGAGATACCCAAAAGTCTTTTTCGTACCACTGCTCCACCGGATAACCTAGGAGCTTGGTAGCCTGCGGGCCGACATAGGTAAACACCCAATTGTCGCTATCGGCTTGCCATATGACGGCAGCCGTGGTTTCCACCAGCCGGCGAAAACTTTCCTCGCTTTCGCGCAGTTTCTGCTCGGCTCGCTTCCTCTCGCTGATATCGATGACCATTCCCATCCGTCGCCTGTCGCGGCCACTTCCGGACTCGGCGGTAATCCGACCCTTTGCCAACAGCCACCGGTTGGTGCCGTCGGGGAGAACGATGCGGAATTCGCCCTGGAATGGCAGCCCGGCGGTTTGCGCTTCCTTGAGTTCCGAAAGCATACGCTTCAGGTCATCAGCATGTATGCGCTCTTGTATGGCTTCGAACGTAACTGTTTCGTTTGAACCGAAACCAAGAAGAGAACGCCCGGGCCCGTTGATCCAGACCTCGGTAGCTGTCAGATGACGCGACCACAGCCCCAACTCGCCTGCACTGGCAGCATGTTCCATCAGCTCCCGGCTGTCTCGCAACTCCGCCTCGACCTTGCGCCGTCGGCGCCGCTGTAGAAGCAAATCGGCGATCATTGTGGTCTGAAGCCCTATAATGATCAGCGCGGCGATGATGTACCACCGGTATTCCTGCCAGAACGACTGCGGACGAAATCGAACTATACTGTTGGCAGGCAGGCGGTTTTCGGGAATGCGCCAACGTTGCAGGGCCCGCCAATCGAATGTGGGTACGGTGTCAGTACGAATTTCCAAGGGCAGCGAGGCCGGCGCTGTGCCGGTTAAAACAAGACGAGCCAGCTCTCCCGCCCTTTGTCCGAAAGCCTCTATGCTCGCGAGCGCTCCACCGACGGCTCCCGTGCCTAAACCAGTCTCGGTCATGACATACACAGGCGCATTCGCCTCCTGCGCCAGTGTTCGAGCCACCTCGGCGGAAATCAAAGCCTGCCCGGCCCCATCCCTAAACACGCGACTGAACAAAATCGCCGTGTTTGCCGGTAGGACTTTCACGGTCTTATTCAATTCATCCATCCTGAAATTGTCCCAGAACTCGATTTTCAGCCGGCTCTTAAACGGCTCTGCGGCGTCTCTTATTCTCTGCGTGACTTGCTGATCAGTCTCCGTAGTCCCACCGATGACGATCACGCGGTTCACTTCGGGTTGAAGACGCCCGATCAGGTCTAGCGTGGCTTGAGGATTGACACGCTGCGCCACGCCGCTTACGAGCTTGCCAAACTGCTTCCGATTAAGTTCTTCTTCCGTGAAGCCGGCTACAATGATTGGTGTGTTGGGAAACAGTTGCGGCAGTAGCGTTCCCGTAATTCCCAGGTTGCCGGTGTAAACCAGGATTACGAGATCGGGACGGTTCTCACTGTATTTAGCGCTTAAATAGTCTCGGAAGACTTGCTGATAACGTTCAGTCGGAAACCGTACCAGATCGAGATTCTCGGCATCGATTTCGATTCGCGCCGTTTGGATTTTTCGAAGCGCCGCGAGCAACTGCTGATCGGCAATCACAAATCCCGGCGCAAGCCGGCTTCCGACTGAGATGATCAAGACACGCTTCACTGGCGCCGGTTCCGCATTGCTGGCGCTTCGTGCCGGCGTGAAACAAAAGAGCACAGCCAACAACAGTATCATCAACGTCTTGGAACGCAGCGCGCCCAACGATTGGTAAGAGCTCGAACCAGACATACAATCACGCCGACCGAAACGGGAATGGATCAAAGCCAACCCGTTGTGAATCGCAACGTTGCACGTTGTTCGCCGGCGCAGCAGAAGCATTCTCGCAATATCGTAAATTGATGCATCACATCTTCTCGTGCGAATGATAGGGCCTGTACTACGGAAATCGGAGGTTTGCAAATGACCAATTTTCGACGTTTTCTATGGGTTTGCGTCTCGTCCAGACAGCACATGCCGTCCATCACCGTGACGTCGAGCTGCACACATGCAGCAAAGCGCATCGAATGAGTTCGAGCGGACCGTTTGCAGCACGTTCAGCCACAAATTCGCAGCGAGCAGAATGTCCCAAGATACGTGACGCTCCTGATGGAAGCGGACGCAGGAAGCGGTGCCCACGAGCTATTCGCGTCCGTAAAACGGCCGTAGACTCGCTAGCCGTGAAGCTGTTTGCCCTGATGGTTGTCGGTGGGATGGTTACGTTTTCGACGTGCCAAGTCGATGGTAGATAAATTGCTTCGGCGGAGTTCATCGAAACCGTGCCACGCGTTCTCAGCAACTTGCTTGGCGATTATTCTACTTTTCTTGTTCTAGCTCTCATTCAGGGTCTCGCCACCGACAGCGCCACGGCTTGGGTAACCCGCAGCACGACTTGATCGCCTCTCTTTATCTCGTTAAATCTCTTTGCCTCTGGACTAACCTTATATGTCCGGACATTTCCGGCCGGGCCCTTCAATGCGATGGTCCGATTATTCGTGTCGATGGATTCGACGTTGCCGGTCACTTCGATTATCTTGGTGATTAAACCTCCCGGCTTTTCACCCTTCGGGGCCAGTTCCACGCTTTGCGACTCGGTCAGGCTCGGGGGCTCGTCTGACTTTCGCACGAAAAGCGCTACTTCTTCGGCGTACGTCAGATTGACTCTATCACCGACCTTCAGTTGATCGAGATTTCTCGCGTTCGTGGCATCGATCACAACGGTTCTGCCGCCCGACCCCTCCACTGTCACCATCTTTTTTTCTCGATCGATTTCTTTCACGATGCCGGTCAATTTAACAACATCGACCGTCACGGCGCCTGGTTTCGCAGCGCCCTCTTTGTTTTGAGTGCCTGTCCCGCAACTGATCCCGCCGATCAGCATCATTGCCGACAACACGGCTAAAATATTCTTTTTCATCTCTCTCCTCTCCTCTTAAAATGGTTAAATCGCGCGAACTCAAATACGCCTGAAGCTCGCCTATTGACGTCGCCCGCGATTTTCCCTGGGCTTTGGTTGTTGTAGTGCGAGGCCACGGCCAATACACCGATGATGATTATTTGTGGGCCGGAGACTTTCACCGTTTTTTGTTCTCTTTGGCTTCTTCGAGCTCGCGCTTGTTATCGACGTTAGGGCGGGCCGTCAACTGCATTTGAATCGTAATGTTGTACCAGAGAATGAGCAAGATGGATACTGACTTTAGCCTAATGCCGGCATCACCGCGTTGCGAATCTGTTCACCGATGATTCTCCGAAAATGCTTATGCAAGCCCAATTTCGATTACGTCACTGCGCATTCGCCTCAATTAAAATC
>DASUVS010000139.1:0-5749 GCA_036378835.1 Binatia bacterium
ATGGCCGATCAGATGAACCTGCAACTTGCCGCCAGCATCGGCGGCCAATCGTTTCAACTGTTCCGCCAGTTGATCGATACCACGACCGGTTTCGGTGGAACGGATCACGTTCTCTTTCATCTCAGACCAGATGCTTTTACCGATAACTCCGCGAAGAAATACTTCCAAAGCGCGATCGGAGGCTTCCACGAGCATGTCTCCCAATCCGCGCCGCGGCGGGATCTGGTCGCCAAATAACTTTTTCATGCCATCGCTAAGCATGTTTCCGAAGGTCTCCTGCCAGCCGCTTTTCCATGTGGTGAACACGGGATAGATGCTGTTTTCGCGGAAGCAGGGTCCAAGCAATCGGATGCGCTCGATCGAATCCCCTTCAGAGTTGAGCCCGCCGTGGGCGTAAACAGCGATGCGCCACGGCGTGGTGCGCGCGTTGGCTTTGAACCATTTCAAAGGCTGCTGATAGCTTACCCATCCGACATTGTCGTTTTCATCGGCGACGTGGGGCAGACGATTGATCACTAGGCCGTCATTTCCCGTGATGATGGTGTGCCAATAGGCCTCCTGTTCGGACCAGCACATCTCCGACGGTTTGCGCCGGGCGAGAGCCGGGCCGATCAGGCCGGAACTAGTAGGGGTTGAGGAAAGCCCGGCGCTCGTTCTGACGAAATATTGTCGCTGTCGCAGGTTCTGAACCGGCGCGCCCAACGACATAACCCAGGCATCGGTGCCGTTGGCGATCCAATCATCGTATGGCAGAACTGCGAAGCCGGAAGCGGCCCAGCGCGCGCCCCAAGAGTTCTGCACGATAAAACCGATGTCGTTGTAACCAACGAAAGCGAAAGCGTGGCCGCCTAATCCTTTGTTGCTGGCATTGATGACCGGCAGGGTTCTGTGAGTGGCCGCGCCTTTTTTCGATTGGACGTCCCAACCTTCATGCACGTTGGCGGACACGTAGACTGCGCCGGTGTCGTAGATCGCCGCTTGAATATCGACCACCGATTGACGGTCTACTCGATAGTAGACACCGAGCGGGCGGCCAATCGCGTCGGTTTCCCATCCATCGGTGGGCGGGATGAAGTGAGCGCCGTTCTCATCTCTGTAGGGCCAGAGAGTGTCCGTGCATACGCCGTGGCGATGCCAGCCTTTGAGCGCTCCGCGGCAGCTCGATCCTTCGTAACCTTCGCCCGGCCATTCATCATAAAAACGCGCCAGGTGATAAAGCATTCGTGGGCTAACCTTGTCTTTACTCTTAAGCTTCAGCCCGGATCTACGCCACAACAAATAGTTGATCACTGCCGCCAAACCAAATCCGGTGCAGGCGCCCTCTGATTCTTGGTCGAGAACGAGACCGGCGGCAAGGTAGCGCGGTAACAGCTTCGAAATATCCTTTTCGCCCGGGTAAATTGGGGCCAGGCAAACCACCGATGGACGATAGGGTAAGTCGCGCAGGTCAAGACGATCCGGGCGCGCATCCAATATAATTGGCCGGCCGGCAATCTCGATAGTTTTCGTCGGCATCTCGAAGTCCTTCCGTCGATCGCAAATGACTAACAGTTTATTGAAGTCTGATTACAGGCTGCTCAAAACTCTAAGGCGACACGCGCGAATGACAAGGATGAAAGCGGAAATCGGAAAGCGGAATTTTAGTTTTCAGCTTTCATATTTCATCTTTTCCAAAGCCGATGAGGCTTTTCAGCAGTCCTGTTACGCCAACGCCTTCCATGCCTTCATACGCGAAGTGCCATAAAGATTGGGGGACTGCGGATATTGCTGTGAAGGAAGCGCTTTGCGAATCGCCTGATACCATTGCTTGTAGCTCGCCTTGGGCGAGAGACCGGACAGTGCGCGGATCGCGACAAACGTGAAGGCGCCGTTGGGGCGGCCCTGAAACGATGCGTCATAGCTGTATTCGGTATCCTGGCAGCCGGCCATTAGCAGCGCGGCGTACCGTCCTGGAGGAGTGGAACGGCGCAAACCACGGCCGATGCCGAGTTTGCCGATGTCTCGTTTTGATAAGAAAGCTGCCGGCGGCAAGAAGCGGACTTTTCGGATTGGTGCGCCCCTGCCTTTGATCGTCGGCGGAGTGGTGATCGGCGCGAACTTCGCCACGGTCCCCGAGTGACATGAATCTGAAATGACCAGGAGCTTAACACCGGTCTTCTTGCTGCTGTAGAGTTCGAAGAGCTCATCATCGGTGATCGGCCCTTTTGAATTGATGTCATAGGGGCAGATGCATTCATCGGTGCCATCCGGCTCGTCGCCGTTTTCATCCGGCACATACGATCCATGCCCGGAGTATTGGATGATGACGGCATCGCCGCTTTTTGCCCCGCCGATGGTCGACTCGATGGCGCTTCGGATATTTTTGCCGGTTGCCTTCTTGTCGATGATCTGCAAAACGGCAAATTCCTTCTTCTGAAGCAGGGCGCTCCAGTCTCGAACATCGTTGACACAGCCGGAAAGATCGCTGCCGGTTCCTGGATAATCATTAATGCCAATGCACAATGCGTATTTCGCCATGAATTCCTCCGTTCGATTTTTGGACGTATGTTAATATCCAAACAAAATTCCGTCTACGAAAATATTTGATTAGGTAGGGCGACGAAGAGAAAATTACTGCACCGGAAAAGTGACGGTCAATTTTACGCGCTGTTGGCCTCGAGATTCGGTGGGAGTGGATCTGCTTTCATACGTTTGACGATGCTGAGACGGAGAGATGCCGATCCTTGACAGGTGTGCCGTCCATGTTAACTTACAGCGCATCTATTTATTAGTTCCGCTTCAGGAGGGCCTGGAATGAATTCACACAAGAGTTCCGTTTTGTCTTTCTTGACCGGCGCCTTGCTCGCCGGTTTGTTATCGGCTGCTCCAGCGTTGGCGCAGAGCGATTTCTACAAAGGCAAAACCATCACCGTCTATATCGGCACGACCGCGGGAGCGCTCTACGATCAGTGGGGACGTATTCTCGCAACCCATATGGTCAAGCACATTCCCGGCAACCCGAATGTGATCGTGCAAAATATGCCGGGCGCCGGCCATATGATCGCGGCGAATTACGTTTATAAGACAACCAAGCCGGATGGCTTGAGCTTGATCGGTTCGATCGTGCCGACGTTATATTTCGACCAACTGGTTGGGCGCAAGGAAGCGCAATACGATTGGGCCAAATTTGTCTGGATCGGTTCGCCGGTTCAGGGAGAGTTGCAGATGTATATGCGCGCCGACACCCCGTACAAAACAATGGATGACGTGCGCAATGCCAAGGAACCGCCACGCTGCGGAGCGCAGGGAACATCGGATACGGCCTACTATGTGCCGAAGCTGTTTGAAGAAGTGATCGGCACGAAGTTCAACCTGGTGCAGGGGTATCCCGGCGGGCCGGAGATTGATTTGGCGGTGGAGAGAGGCGAGATCCATTGCCGCGCTTTTACCATTGAGGCGTTTTTTTCGCGTGAGCCTTATCATACCTGGCGCAAGAAGGGGTTTGTTCGAAACATCATCCAAACCGGCAAGAAGCGCGACAGCAAGCTGCCGGATACCGAAACCATCTGGGAGCTGATGGATAAATATAAAACTCCGGAAGCCGGCCGGCGTCTCGCCACTGTGATGTTGGCATCGGGCGCCTTGGGCCGTCCGATGCTGGCTACGCCGGGCGTTCCGCCGGACCGGGTGAAGATTTTGCGCGACGCTTTCAACAAAACCATGGAGGATAAGGAATTTCTCGCCGAATTGGAGAAACGGCAGTTCGAGCTCGAGCCATCGTCGGGCGAAGAGCTGGAAAAAATCGTCAAAGACGTGATGAACCAGCCGCCTGAAATCGTCGCGCGAATCAAAAAGTTGCTGGGCCAGTAGACAGACCATACAGTTCGAAAAAGCCGCCGTGCGTAAAAATGCACGGCGGCTTTTTTATGGTGGCCGATAGCCCGGATTATTCATGCTCAGAAGAAAAACTACGACACTGTGTCGATCGAACGGTGAGCCTGGAGGAGTGAAGACATTTGGACGAACAGCTTCAATGAAGTCTTTCGTGCTTGATTCCCTGCTCGCACTTTCCTAGGCGTCCGCTCCACAAACTGTATTATGCAGGCGGCTCCAAGGCACAGGTCCATTTGTCTTCGTTCCGGAGGGCTCGCCCTTCGGTCGCCGTCACCAAGGAATAGTCCGAGCTAGTCTAATACATCAGCGGTAGAGCCCGTCGATGTAGCCGGATTTATCCAGCTCTTCGAGAAAACTCGTGTCGACGAATTCTTTGGCATTTGCCGTCTTGGCGGCCGGCAGCCGGTCGCTGACATCTTTGAAAATGGTCTTGAACGACTCCAGGTTGGGATAAGGTTTGGGTTTAACGATTTCTAGCAAGGTCTGATAGGCATCTTCCAGCTGCTTCTCGTCTTTGGTCTTGCGGTATTTGACGAATGCTCGCTTCGCCACTTCTGGGTTGGTCCTCACGATGTGAATCGTGTCGACATAGCTTTTCACCATGCGTTTGGCGATATCGCGGTTCTTGGCGATGTAACGCTGCGACGCCACCAAGCCGGTGCCTTGATAATAAATATTCAACTCCGCCATATTGAGCAGGACGCGCATGCCGGATTGTACTGCGGCGAGATGATCGGGCGGCGAGAAGCTCGAGGCGTCCGCTGAGTTTCCGACCATCGCGATGATCCGCGCCGGTGTGTCGCCGATCTGCAAAAACGTAACGTCTTTATCCGTGAGGCCGAAGCGCGGCAACATATTGAGCACGCGCATGTGCGAAGCCGCCCCGAAACGGGACACCGCAATTCGTTTGCCCTTGAGATCTTCCGGCGTTTTGATGTTGGGCCGGACCACCAATCGATCGTCCAGCAATTCCTGAATGCTGACCAGCATTACGACATCGCTTCCTTGCAGCCGGGCCGGTGACATAAGCGCGCCGGTCATCTGCCCGAAGTTGAGCTCGCCGGCTATCAACGATCCCATCGAGATGTTTCCCGGCATATAGATGATCTCGAGGTCGAGATTATTTTTCTTGAAAACTCCAGCGACATCTCCAATCCAGAGAACACCGTGCTGCGGACCGGGGGAAGTATAGGCGATGCGTATTCTGTCGGCGCCGAAGATTGGTCGGCTGGCGAAAGATGACAAAAGAAACACCGCCAGCGCAAGTAAGAGTGTGCTGATTTTACACAATGTAGAAGTCATATCGCCCTCCGGATCTCGCGGCATCGATAGCTTAAAAAGTCTGTCAAAACAGTAGCCGCAAAATTATCGCGAGGGTGTGGCACCGTCAAGGAATTATTCTGGTTGGCGGCGGTTGATT
Organism: Binatia bacterium; assembly: GCA_036378835.1. Taxonomy (GTDB): domain Bacteria; phylum Desulfobacterota; class Binatia; order UBA9968; family UBA9968; genus WHTF01. Next base: position 5,294 of record DASUVS010000139.1, read on the forward strand.
CGGTAGTCGTTGCAGTTTTACTTCACTTTGTACCCCAGCTCCTTCGCCACTTCCTTGGCCAGACTAACGTCGGCGACATCTTCGAAAGAAACTTTCCTGTCAGCGAACCGTGCCTGCGATTGAACCGATCGAGCAAGGTTGTTCATGCCTTCGCGCGCAGGCACCCCATCGATGCTCAGGCTGGTGAGATAAACATCGTAAGTCGAGGAAGCAATGTCGCGATCCATCTTCAGTGCCCGAACCATGAGCTCGAGGGTTTTATCTTTTGATTTTCGGATTGCGTCCTTAGCCGTTTGCAGCGCGCGAATCACTTTCCTGACTTCATCCGGTTTGCTCGTAATCGTTTTGATCAAGGTCGTTAAACCGCCGCCGGGCATCTCTACTAACGAGCCGATATCCAGCACCCGGTGAAACCCTTTTCGCTGCGCAAAAAATACTGTTGGTGGATTGAGCGAG
>DASUVS010000140.1:0-3258 GCA_036378835.1 Binatia bacterium
TTATCTTTGTAGGTCCGGACCCAAATGAATTCGTTCTGCGGCCGATTCATCCAAGTGCGACGATGGGACCCCAGGGCTATTTCATCCAATCGTGAGCCGACAGCCAACGACAGCCCTTGACAGCCCCGGGCCACTTATAGTTCAGGGTCATTAGTGGAGTTTATCCGGCTTCTTCCGGAAGGCGTCGGCTGCATCCCGATGTACGCCGGCATCAAGGAACATTCCGAACGCGGTTATCTCAGTGCGATGGAAACCTACCACGCTAAGATGGCCGAGCTGGCGGAGATCGGCGTCGATTTGATGCATCCTGAAGGTGGCCCACCGTTCATGGTACGCGGCCATAAGGCGGAGCAAGAAATCGTCGGCGGATGGGAGGCCCAATATAAAGTGCCGATCTTCACCTCCGGCATGTCACAGGCCCAGGCACTGCGTGCCTTGGGTATCAAAAAATTTGTCGGCTGCACCTACTACCGCGATCAGAAGATGAACGCTATCTTTAACCGCTATTTTACTGACGCCGGATTCGAGGTTCTGGGCATGGAGGGCATGGACACGTCACCGGACGAGGCGGATAAGATTTCTACCGAGACGATCTATCAGCATCTCAAAGCGTCATTCAACAAATTTCCGAAGGCGCAGGGCATCTATTTGCTCGGCTCCGGCGCTTGGGGTGTCAAAGATATCATTGCGGCGGAAAACGATCTGGGCGTTCCGGTGGTTCATCCGGTTGCCGCACGGATTTGGTACGTGCAAAAGCTTTTGCGAGTCAAAAACCCGTTAAAGGGAGCGAGCCGATTACTGGAGGAATTACCTTAGAGAGCCTTACGGTAGCCGCTCTAGCAGGAAACCGTGACAGGTCGGTGAGCCAACGATGTCTGGTCAGTCAATAAATCACAAGGCAAATTCAATTCTCCGGGGGCCCGCCATAACGGACACTGGTTGACATCGGAACGTTGCACTACAAGACCTCACCCTCATTGGCATCCTCGTTCGTGCCCTCGGGCGAAGCGTGCGTTGGGCCGCATCGGTTGGGACGAATGGCCCCGCCACTCACAGGCAAGAGCCTGATCTCGCATCCGCCAACCGACGAGAGGGCTCCATGAAACGCGCCCTCATGAAACGCATCCTGTGTTCGCTGCTTAGCGGGCCTGCCGTTCGGCAGCGTCCTCGGTAGAAAACGAATCCACTGACGTCTGATAGCTCGAATCCCGTCAATTTATGCGCCAAAACAGCTAGCTACTGATCACACCGCCTCCGGCCTGGAGATTTTGTCCAGTTACCCACCGCGCCGCGTCGCTGGCGAGAAAGGACGCCACGTCGGCAATATCCTCCGGCGTGCCAACACGCTTGAACGGCGACAGACTGGCAGCGTAGTCGTGGTACTCTTCGGGCATCATGTCCGTATCAGTGAATCCTGGCGATAGAATGTTCACCGTAATATTGCGCGGGCCAAGTTCGACCGCCAAGCATCGGGCGAATTGTTCGATGGCTCCCTTGCTCCCGAGATAAACTGAGTTGTTGGGGAAACTCATCTTCGTACCGCCTGTCGAAATCACGACAATGCGGCCACCATCGCGCACGCGGCGGGCCGCTTCCTGCAGCGTGAAGAACACGCCCTTGGTGTTGATGCCGAAAACATAGTCGTAATCCGCTTCTGTGCTCTCAATGAACGGTTTCATAATATAGACACCGGCATTGGCAACCACGATATCGAGTTGGCCCATCGCTTTTTCGGCTTCGCTGAACAATCGCGCGACGTCGGCAGCTTTGGAAATATCGGCCTGAATCGCTATTGCCTTGCCACCCTTCCCAAGAATCCTATTCACCACCGCTCGTGCCGGTTGTTCGTTGCGAGTGTAATTGATAACAATCGCCGCGCCATCGGCGGCAAGCTGCTCAGCGATGGCCTGTCCAATACCACGCGAGCTCCCAGTTACGAGTGCGGTTCTTCCGTTAAGTGAAACAGACATAAAATTCTCCTTGAAAGATTGTTTAATCGTTCGCAGGGCATTGTTCTTCTATAGCACCAACCAGCAGTCTGTTGGAGAACTGTGAAGTGATCTAGCGAAGCGGGCGCGGCATTCACCGATTGACCGGCAGCGAATGCGGCTGTACAGTTAGATGTACAGCGACAGGAGGCGGGTGTGAAGCAATTATCGCTAACCGAAGCGCGCGCCAAATTGAGTCGGCTGGTGGCGGAAGTCGACAAGGGAAATGGGCCCATCGCGATTGCGCAGCGGTCGAAGGTCAAGGCACTGCTCGTCGATCCCGAATGGCATGACCGGGTAGAGGAAGAACTCGCCCACTACCGAACTCGGTCGAGGCAATCGCCGTTAAAACTGCGGGGCAGCATGACATTGATGGGAGATCTGGACGAAGCTCTCCAGGATCTCAAGAAAGAAAGAGAGCAGTCCCTCCAGGGCGTCATTGCCGCGCTCAAGTGATTTACGTTACCGATACGCACCCGCTGGTTTTCTGGTCATCAAATCGTAGACGGCGGTTGGGAAACCGCGCGCGGCGCATCTTGCAAGAGACCGAGCAGGGCAAACACTCCATTATCGTGCCGATTGTCGTTCTGGAAGAAATCAACCGACTCGTAGAAAGAAAAATTATTCGCTTGGACGTGCCGTTTCGTCGCTGGGCCGAAGAGCTCGAACGCTCGCCCAACTTTCAAGTCCAGGCATATGCGTTGGATGTTTTACTGGAATCGGTGTCGCTCGCGGCAATCCGCGACCCGGCGGACAGAGCCATCGTCGCAACGGCCCGCCAGCTCCGCTGCCCGCTCATCACCGCCGATGAACTTATTCGAGATGGTGAGTGGGTCGATACGGTTTGGGAATAAGCGCCGCAAGAATGTCCTCTTGCATAGATCGGTCGGAAGAGGTGCATATTTGCGTCCGAGTTCGCCCAGGAAATCGCGATGAAGGACGCATTGCATGACATCAATGAAATTCTCGAACGGAAAGATATCAACGATCACCACAAAGCCATGATACTCGGAGAAAACGCCAAGAGATTCTACAACCTCTAGCGTGAGATTCTCCCTCTGCACTGAAGATGCGAGCGCGATCGATTAAGAAAAGCTGTCACGCGATCAAATAATTGTGTTGTCGTGACACAAGACCTGACCCCGCTCGATGTGACCCAAAAGCTTTTGAGAATCAAAAATCCGTTAGAGGGAGCGAGCCGATTACTGGAGGAATTACCTTAGAGAGCCTTGCCCTTACCCGTCTAGCAGGAAAACGTAATCAGGTCGGT
>DASUVS010000141.1:0-7489 GCA_036378835.1 Binatia bacterium
GAAATACTACCAAAGGATCCAAACTTGAAGCGACTTTGTTGGGGCAAAAACATATTCTTATGGACGTCAATTTTTGGCAATCAAGAAGGGTTCTTATAACCGGGCATACCGGGTTCAAAGGCAGCTGGCTGTCACTCTGGCTTCAGTGCTTGGGCGCCCATGTGGTTGGTTATGCGCTTGACCCTCCAACCGATCCAAGTCTCTTCGACATCGCGAAAGTAGCCGAGAGGATGGTTTCGATCCCGGGTGACGTGCTGAATAAGAACACTTTGCAGTCGGTCATCGCAAAACATCAGCCTGAAGTGATTTTTCACTTGGCTGCTCAATCGCTCGTCCGTGAATCCTATAAGCATCCGGTTGAGACCTTTTCGACCAACGTGATGGGACTAGTGCACTTGTTGGAAGGTGTTCGAACCGTTGGTGGGGTGCGAGCGGTTGTCTGCGTCACATCGGATAAATGCTATCAAAATCGCGAATGGGTTTGGGGCTATCGAGAAGATGAGCCGGTGGGCGGTTATGACCCGTACAGCAGCAGCAAGGGCTGCTCGGAATTAGTCGCTGCGGCGTATCGAAATTCGTTTTTCAATGAGCGTGAATATTCACGGCACGAGGTGGCGGTTGCAACAGCCCGCGCCGGAAATGTTATCGGAGGCGGCGATTGGGCAAAAGATCGCTTGATTCCGGACCTAGTACGATCGGTGATCCATGGTCAGGACATCGTATTGAGGAACCCTCATGCTATCCGGCCTTGGCAACACGTGCTCGATCCGCTTGCCGGATACTTGATGCTTGCGGAATCTCTTTTCAGGCACGGGCCACGTTTCAGCGAAGCGTGGAACTTTGCACCGGCGGAATCCCATACAGTGACCCAGGTGGTTGGACTACTGCTCTCGCTATCGGGCAGCGAGGTTTCTGCCAAGCACGACCAGACTCGTCAACCGCACGAAGATCCATACATGATTTTGGACAGTACCAAGGCGCGGGTAAAGTTGGACTGGAAACCGCTATTAGACTTACGCACGAGTTTAAGTTGGATTCTCGCCTGGGTTAAGCGCCTGCAAGCGGGCATCGATATGCGCAGCGTTACAGAGTCGCAAATTAAAGCTTACATGGACCTTGCTCAAAGTAGCAAAAGTGCGGATCATGCCCGAGATCGCGCGCCGGCTCCTCGCAACGACTCTCACCTTCTCGATTTGGTTCAGGAAACGATTATGATTCGCGATAGGGAAGGCAGGATTCAGTATTGGAATCGGGCCGCAGACGAGATGTATGGTTGGAAGAGCGAGGAAGTCATAGGTAATATTTCTCATGAAATTCTTCGAACAAAATTTCCCAAGTCGTTGAGCGAGATTGAGCGCGAGCTCGCCAAAGAAGGACGTTGGCAAGGAGAACTCGTGCACACCCGGAGGAACGGCAGCCGTATTGTGGTAAAGAGTCGCTGGGTGTTGAAGCACGACGATCGAGATACCGGTGGTGAAGTCATCGAAATCAATCAAATCTGCACAGACCAAGAGCAGAATTTAAGATATTAAATTGGGTTGAGACGCTCAGGACCGTGTTCCGTTTGCCCGCTATGTCATAGCTCGTGATCTTTAACGAAACCAAGCTCAAAGGCGCTTATATCATCCAACTTGAACCTTCCGAGGACGAACGCGGATCTTTCGCCCGTATGTTCTGTCGTGAAGAATTCGAGACACATGGGCTAAACTCGGCGGTCGTCCAATGCAACATCTCGAAAAATCGTCGAAAGGGCACGCTTCGCGGCATGCATTATCAGGTCGCGCCTCATGCCGAGGCGAAGCTTGTGACGTGTCTCGCCGGCTCTATCTACGATGTCATTATCGATTTAAGACCGGGTTCAATCACCTGCTGCCGCTGGATAGCGGTGGAACTCAGCGCGCGGGATCCGCGTAGCCTCCTCTATATACCGGAAGGTTTTGCGCACGGTTTTCAAACACTGGAAGATGATACCGAGGTTTTTTACCAGATGTCACACGCTTATGTGCCTGAAGCCGCTCGCGGCGTGCGTTGGGATGATCCGGCGTTTGCGATCCAGTGGCCGGATGGTCCTCGAACAATATCGACGCGCGACCTGCATTATCCGGATTTTCGCCCGGCCTAATGGGCATCCCGACTTCGTGCCTCTGTCTTTTGCAATTCTAGGCGCCTAGATCGCCCCTTCGGCCAATCGGATTCAACAGCAACACTGCTCGTAGTCACTTCATGTCAGTACCTGAAACAGCCATAAAAAAAAGTTCAATCTCTTCACCGGATCTTGATAGAGCCAAAATAGGTGAGGAGATGTATCGCTTGGTGACTGAGCTGTTTCCGATCTGCCGAAGCATCACCGGGAAAGGCGTGCGTGAAACACTGGCGCTTGTTCAAGAACGCGTTCCCATTGACATTCGCGAAGTTCCTAGCGGCACAAGAGTTTTCGATTGGATCGTTCCGAAGGAATGGAATATCCGAGAAGCTTGGGTCAAGGATCCAGCAGGAAAAAAAATTATCGATTTACAAAAATCGAACCTTCATGTGTTGAACTACAGCGCGCCGATTCACGCTACGTTATCGCTCGGGGAACTCAAACATCATCTTTACTCGTCGCCGGAACACCCTGATTGGATTCCGTATCGAACCTCTTATTATAACAACAACTGGGGGTTCTGCCTGCCGCACAACCAGCTTCTGGGTCTTTCAGAAGGTGATTATGAGGTATTTATCGACTCATCCCTGGAAGACGGCCATCTCACTTATGGCGAACATTATCTCAGGGGCGAGACAGAAGTGGAAGTACTAATATCGGCGCATATTTGCCACCCATCGTTGGCCAATGATAATCTTTCCGGAATCGCTGTCGCAGCTTTTCTAGCAGATCATTTAAGCAAACTTCCATTGAAGTACTCCTACCGATTTCTGTTTATTCCGGGAACTATAGGGTCGATCACCTGGCTGAGCTTGAACGAGTCTGAAGTCTCCCGGATCAAACATGGTCTCGTATTCACCTGTCTCGGCGATTCTGGGAAGTTTACCTACAAAAAAAGCAGGCGGGGCGATACAGAGATAGACCGGGCGGCAACCGAGGTTCTCAAGAACTCGGGTGAGGCTTTCGAGGTCCGTGAATTTTCGCCTTACGGCTACGATGAAAGGCAGTTCTGCTCTCCCGGCTTCAACCTTCCCGTAGGCTGCTTGATGAGAACGCCGCACGCGCAATATCCTGAGTACCATACATCGGCCGATAATCTAGATTTTGTACGGCCCGAGTACTTGGCCGATTCTTTCACGAAGTGCTTGGCCATAATCGAAATTCTGGAGCGTGATCGCGTGTACTGGAATCTCAATCCTAAATGCGAGCCGCAATTAGGAAAGAGGGGCATCTACAGTCAAGTCGGTGGGCAGACGGACGGCAAGAGCGATGAATTGGCCTTACTGTGGGTTTTGAATTTATCTGACGGAAAAAACAGTCTTCTCGATATTGCAGAAAGATCAAACTTGAAGTTTTCGGCTATCGCCAATGCAGCCCAAGTCCTTTTCGATAAGGGCTTATTACGGCAAGATCGTAGCACATAGCACATACTCCTCTGCTATTCTCTTACCAACTTTGGACCTACATACGTTACCAAATCCTATTTCCGGGACAAAGTATCGGCGATTTCATCTTCCTTATCTGGCACATAGGTTGCTGTTTTATCCCTGATGAGATGTAGGAATGCCTGGAGCAAACATGATTTCGTTACATCGCAGTCAATCTCCTCTTGAATCTGCGACCGACAGCGTGATGACGCGCACTGTCGAGGGGATAATAAACTTTTGGAACCGTGCGGCTGAAGATCTCTATGGTTGGAAAAAGGAGGAAGCCATCGGCAAAGTCAGCCATGACCTTTTAAAAACGAAGTTTCCTAAACCATTAGAAGAAATCGAATCCGAACTTGTCACTCAGGGGTGCTGGGAAGGGAAACTCGTACATTCGACTCGGGATGGCGGTAATGTCGTGGTGGAGAGCCGATGGATTCTGGATCATAGCCGGAAGCTGGGCGCGGTGGTCGAAATAAACGCGCCGTATGAAGCAGGCAAGGCTAAAACAAACGTCGGCTCGACTAGCTCAAGCGGCTCAAGGCGGATTAGTGTATTTCCGACCTCAGGACTGACAGCGCGCCGCCGAGATCATACCCTTTGGGTATTAAGCTATGTCGGCTTAATTTCTGTCGCTCTCATATGGATTCTCTATAGTGTGTTTGCCCACCCTTTGATTCAGGACATGTATCACGAGCAAGCGGTCATACCTTTCTTAAACCAGATCATGGAAGGCCGAGACGTCACACAGATCGAGACCTATCACCAGGCGGCCGACAGGCTCATGCTGTCCGGAACCCTATGGCTCATTACGAGCTATTTGATCGTACTATTTGTGGTGAAGTATCCGGTGGGCGCTCTGTTGTCAGTGATCTCCTTTGTTGTTTCGTCGTTTTTCTTTTTTAGCCTTTTCGAGTTCTATCCCTCCCTGATCAAACCATTAGGCCTGGATGCGATCTCTTATTATGCTCACAAGGTTAACTATATCGACGACGATGTGCTTATTTATCGAGAAAAGCCTTTTAATAACGTTAACTACGAGAATTACCGGAGCGAAAATTATTCGGCGCTCTATGGGATAGAGGTGGCACCGGTCCACTTCCAGTGGATTACTGACAAAAACGGTTTTAGAAATGGCCATGCCCGGGAATACTCTGATATTGTCGCCATCGGCGATTCGTATCTCGAATGGGGGAACAGCGAAGCTTACACCTTCGTCAAAATGCTTGAGAACAAGCTGACGGGGGTAACGGTCACGAATTTGGGAAAATCCGGATATGGTCCGGCTCAATACCTTGAAGTGCTGAGCCGGTATGGTCTGGACTACCGACCTAAGTACGTATTGATGGCCTTTTTCGAGGGAAACGACGTTCAGGATACTAAGTCCTACTTTCGTTGGAAGACGGGGAAAACCGAGAGACTGCCGAATTTTCCATATCGAATGGCGCAGCTTTCTTTTCTACCGCGTTATCGGCTGGCGCTGGAAACACAGGCGACATTTATCTCCAGTACGATTCGCTATTGGATCGACCTCGCTCTGAACCGAATCGCTCAACATAATGGCTACGCCTATGAGATTCATCCAGACTTGGCACTTCTGAATCTTGGGAAGGGCGAAACCCGTAAAATCAAGTTCGTCGAAGAACTCGACACTCGATCGCCCAAGGAATTGTTGGCTACTGAGGAATGGCAACAATTAAAAACAATCCTGAGCAGCGCGCGACACCTTAGTCAAAATAACGGTTCTTCTCTTATTTTGATGTACATTCCCGCCGCTGCGCATATTTATGCCCAGTATTCTACCGAACAAAGTGGAGAGCACTGGCTCAAGATTCGTGATCAACAGATCGCCGCCAAGAACAATACAGAATCGGCCATGAAGCAGATCGCAAATGAATTGAATATCGATCTCATAAGCTTAACTCCAGTACTCGAAGAGGCGGCGCGAAATGGAAAGCTGCTGTATTATCCTCTGGACCCACATTGGAATGCCGAAGGGACAGAGTTAGCTGCCAGCTTCGTTGCCGAATCGCTCAAGTCAAAGTACCTCTTGGGCTCCGGGGCCGGGAATCGCTGAACGGCGTTTCTTGGCTGAATTCTGTCCTTCCAGAATCTCTACATTACAGCGGTCGCAGTACTTATGTTTTCAGCATTTGTATAGGAAGAATGTTAATCGTATCGACGGGTAACAGATATGATCAAACGCGTGTTAAAGAGGTTGATAAGAGGTGGAGTGAGTAGAGTCAGGGAATGGCTACAGGAAGAATCGGTTGAGCAAACGGCGGCTAGTGAAAACAAACCCAGATACGAGTGGTTGAACGACCAATATCTGAACGTCGCGCAACAGATTAGAGGTAAGCCGCATTATGCTTGGGGAGTAGTTCAGGCGGCTGGACTGGCACAAGTTTTAGGGCTTCGCCATATCTCAGTGATTGAGTTCGGTGTCGCTGGCGGCAACGGGCTAGTCGCATTGCAAGACATAGCTGCCCGCGCCGAAGCTTTGTTGGAGATCAAAATCGATGTCTACGGATTTGACACCGGCGTTGGCTTGCCGAAGCCGACCGACTACCGAGACATGCCGCATTTCTTTGCCGAAGGGTTTTATCCGATGGATTCGGCTAAGCTTCATTCGCGATTGCATAAGGGAATCCTTCGTTTAGGTGAGATTAAGAAGACGATATCGGAGTTCATCGATTCGAAGCCGGCGCCTGTTGGCTTCATCTCTTTCGACTTGGATTTCTACAGCTCGACTAAGGACGCCTTTGCTCTTTTTGAAGCGGAGCCGAATCTCCTCCTGCCGCGCATTTACTGCTACTTCGATGACATTCTAGGTTTCTCATACAGTGAGTTTACGGGTGAGCTTCTGGCTATTTCCGAGTTTAATGCCGGTCATGCAATGAGAAAGATTTCCAAGATTCAGGGACTAGCGCACTTCTTGCCCCCGGGGCCGCCTAGGATGTGGGCCGAACAGTTTTATTTGGCACATATATTTGACCATGAATCCTACGGCCGTTATGATGGCCTAAATCCCGCCAGAAACCTGGATTTATCCGTCAATAGCGTTCGGCCAACTCAGGAAAAAAAATGGTCCACCGAGCAGATTTCTAACGAATTGACAGTCAAGCGTTAGTTTTCAGACTATTCGGTGCAATCGCACCAGGAGGTAGTATGAATGCGATTTACTTTGACTCACCGTTGAGTGAAACGGTAAGACGGCGGCTTCTGTTCGAGGGCGATCTATTTATTTTCTCTCCTCGCCCGGCGTCGCTCGCACTCTGCCAGTTTGCTGATGAGCTAATTCGAAAAGCATTCGGGAGGCTCTCTCCCGAAAAGGCGCAGTACAGTCTGCCGGTCGAAGAATATGCTGCGATACTCTCCAAGCTAAAACCCGAATTTATTAATCATCCTAAATCCAAGGAGTGCATCCAAGCGATTGTGGCGGAATTTGACTGTGAACCCAAAGTCACCTACTTCGATGTTCCCCGAATGAGAACCTCGACGAGCGACGGCTATCTGACGACCGGGATAGCTTATGCTTGGCACCCCCACCGGGATACATGGTATTCCGCACCGCAATGCCAGATCAACTGGTGGATTCCAATCTATGGCATTGATACCAATCACGGAGTTGCATTCCATCCACGCTATTGGAAGCAGCCAATAAAAAATGATTCAAAGAGATACAACTATTATGAGTGGAACAAAAAATTCAGGCCTGACGCATCGAAGCATCTTAAGGAGGATCCGCGTCCACTACCGCGCCCGACGGAAGCCGTCGAATCTGAACCATACATAAGTCCAGTTTGCCCAGTCGGCGGCATAATCATGTTTGCCGGTGCCCAACTGCATTCCTCAATGCCAAATAGTTCGGGTAAAACGCGCTTCAGCATTGATTTTAGAACTGTGAACCATGCCGACC
>DASUVS010000142.1:0-13976 GCA_036378835.1 Binatia bacterium
GCGGGCATCATCAAAAAAGGAGTCCCGGTCGTCTGTGGCGCTCTGCCGCTCGAAGCTATGGAAGTAATCCAGCAAATAGCCGATAGCATGCAAGCGGCAGCTTACCGGTTGGGCCAAAACTTCACTTTAAAGTTGAAAACTAACGGCTCTTTCGATTATAACGGGGCGAACTGGAATTTTCCGGATCTTTCAGTGGCGTTGCGTGGAGCGCATCAAATTCGTAACGCCGGAGTTGCCACTGCCGCGCTGGAGGTTGTGTACGATCGATTTCCCACCAGTGAACTAGCAATACGTTCCGGTTTGCAAAATGTATCATGGCCTGGACGGATGGAAATGATTTTGACGGATCCGGCCGTGATCATTGATGGCGCACATAATAGGGAAGGCTTCGAGGTTTTAGCCGATGAGCTTCGGCAGCTACGAGTCGGCCGGCGAATAAGAATGTTGTTCGCCGTAATGGACGATAAAGACTGGCGATTTATGCTCGATATCTTGGCAGGCGTGGTCGATGAAATCGTCTTTACTCGAGTCAGTCAACTGGAAAGGAGCGCTGACCCAGTTCGGTTGCAACAGGAATTGGCTGGTAGACTGCAGTCTCAGGTTATCCCGGATCCCCGTTCGGCTGTCGAAACTCTCATCCAAAGCGCCGGACCCAATGAACTGATCGTCATCACAGGGTCGCTTTACCTGCTTGGCGAAGTACGCCCTCTGCTCACAACCATGGCACAGGCAAGACAATCGGACCAGACCAACCTCAACTGAGTCCTCCCGGGCGTAGAAAATGAAGCCACCCAAGGTTCTTCTCATCATTCTTGCACTCTGCTGTTGGTTGCCGGGCCCAGGTAACGGGCAGGCGCAAACAACCAAACCGAGTAGCGGCGCGGATACTCAAATCAACGTAACTGCTGATAAGTTATCGATCAGCGAAAGCGGCGCTCAGATAGAGGCCAGCGGCAACGTCGAGATCGAGCGTCAAGGAACCACACTTAAGGCCGAGCAAATCAACGTTAACCGGACCACTCAAGACGTCCAAGCGACAGGAAAGATTTCGTTGGACGATCCCGAGTGGAAGATAAATTCCGCAGACTCCATAAGCCTAAACCTGGAAAAAGAAACCGGGGAAATGACCAATGCCGATTTGTTTATCGAACAGGGACACATTAGCATCAGCGGCAGCCGGTTTCAGAAATTGGGCGGCCAGACCTATCACGTCGACGAGGGGTTCTTCACCACGTGTCTGTGCGATACGGGCCCCGTGCCTTGGAGGTTTTCAGCCGAGCAAATCGACCTGACAGCGGGAGGCCTGGGCACCGTCAAAAACGGCTATTTCTACATCTATGATGTCCCTGTCTTTTATCTGCCTTATGGATTTTTTCCGCTAAAAACCGAGCGGCAAACCGGGTTTCTGTTCCCGAAATTCGGCACTTCAACTGACGAAGGATTTCGCTTCCAGCAGTCTTTCTTCTGGGCTATCTCGAAAAGCACCGACACCACGTTTGCGTTCGATTTCCAGACCGATGCACGTTATGGGTTTTTAAACGAAATCCGCACGCTTTTCGATCGTGATTCGGATTTTTTCTTACAAACCGCTTATTTCAACGAAGGATTGCGCCAGCGCGAGCAGGGAGACGTTGTCGATCGAACGATCGCCGACCCCGATATTCCGGTCAATCGCTGGGGAATCATGGGAACGCACCGTTATGACTTTGCCTCGAACTGGCTTACATATAGCGACATCGCTGCTTATCGGGACGATTTATTTACCAGAGAATTGGTGGAGCGCTTCGATTTAGCGCCAACCGTTCAAGGCGATATCCGGAGAAGCCGTTATGCCAGTTCCAGATTCGGGGTCTTCAAGAGCTGGGGAGACAGTCATTTTCAAGGCGAATGGAATTTTTACCAAGATTTTATCCAACCGGATGCCATCACTCTGCATCGAACGCCACAGATCTCCTTCTGGGGAAGGAAGGGTTTAGAGAATTTCCCGTTGGAAATGCGCTGGCGCGCCGAAGGGGTGAACTATATCAGGAGAGAAGGCGGCGATGGCATGCGCTTAGATCTTCGGCCGGAACTCCTGCTGCCGCTGCGAATGTCATCTTTATTCGGCTCGCTGTCGATTGCGCCGCGCCAGACGCTCTACCATCTCTATGAGACCGTCCAGTCTTCGGATCACAACGTTTCCCGCGAGCTTGTTGAGATCCGCGGCAACATCGGTACGGCGATCGGCCGGGTGTTTCAATGGAATGCCTTGGGACTGAGCCGATTTAAGCATGTGATTGAGCCTGAACTAAGCTACCTGTTTGTCCCTGGCATAGATCAGACTCGAATTCCAATCATGGACGGCATCGATCGGGTTCGTCGACGAAATGTTGTGACATTCGGTTTCAACAATCGGTTCTCGGGTAAATCTCTAAGCCCATTAGTAGATCCCGAATCCCTTCGACAGGTCGAACCCCTTAACGTTGCCATGGGCGGCGCGGCGCAAGACCTGGGCTCTTTGAGGTTCGCCCTAAGCTACGACGTCGACAAAGAGCGCAAAGGCGGCGACACCCTCTCGGATCTGGACATGAATTTGACTCTCAATCTAACAAACTTTCTTAGTTTTAACTTCGATGGCGGAGTCGATCCGGGAAGATGGGACGTAACCCAAGCGCGGGCGAATGTCTCGCTTACCGATCCTCGAACCATGACGCGCCTCTATTTAGATCCAGATTTCAACCGGCCGAATTCTTTCAATATCGGATACCATTACTTAAGTCGCGGTATCAACGGTTTTCTGGCCGAAAATGCCAATATCGACTGCATAGACAATCCGTTCGATCCCGCGTGCCCATCGGTCGTGAACAAGACCACCGTTGGCAATCTCGTGTTGGGAGGGCTCTATCACCTCACCGAGCATCTGTTGACGCACGTTAATACAACGTACGACGTCCGTGAGACTCGTTTCTTAAACTTTCGAGCTGCGGCTAAACTTCTCTCGCGTTGCGAGTGTTGGACTTTAACCTTGGGGTTGCAGCGAGACATAAACCCAGCCAAGACTACTTTCAATTTCACTTTCGGCTTGCTTGGTTTGGGCGGATCTGAGCAGAGTTCACTCAGATGAGCGTAAAGCCTAAACTGTTCCGACCGTTCGACAGAACCGCGTTTCCTGTTCCTTGATCCTGAAAATCGATCGATCACCGGGTTCGTGACAGGGCCCAGACGAACCTGGATGGCAGCGCGCCTCGCCTCCTTTGCGTAGCTTAGCTATGGTTGGCAGCATGATTGACCTTCAAAAAGGTTCGTCCAGTTTAGTGACGTTCTAAATTGTTCGCACAATCTTTTCCGCAGATAAAACTTCTTCATCAGTTCCAATCTCTTGTTGGAATATGGTATGAAAACAAGTCGACATCGTCGTTAATAATCAAAGGACTCTGCAACCAACAATGCCAACTCATGTCGTCGTAACCGGCGCTGCCGGCTATCTCGGATCTATTTTGTGCGAGCATTTGCTCGCGGCAGGATATCGGGTGACCGCAGCTGACGGGCTCATCTATCGCCAAAGAACCTTATTCCATCTCTGCGCCAATCCTTTATTTGATTTCGTTGTCGGAGACGCGCGCGATGAGCAGTTGATGCGCCGGCTGGTCAAAGATGCGGACGTGCTGATTCCGCTTGCGGCGATCGTTGGAGCCCCGGCATGCGATCGCGATCCATGGCTCGCTCGTTCGGTCAATCTCGAAGCCATAAGACTACTCGCGCGTTTGCGCAGCAACGATCAGCAAATCGTTTATCCCACCACCAACAGCGGTTACGGCACCAAATCGGGAGATGTTTTTTGTACCGAAGATACTCCGCTCGAGCCCATATCGCTTTATGGCCAAACAAAAACGGAAGCCGAGTCGGAGATCCTGGAAAGGACCAATACGGTCACCTTGCGGCTTGCGACAGTTTTTGGCATGTCACCTCGCATGCGTCTTGATCTGCTGGTCAACCACTTTGTCTATGCCGCCGTCACAGATTGTTATATTGTTATTTTTGAAAAGGATTTCAAGCGAAACTACATCCATATACGCGATGTCGCGGATTGCTTTATCCACTGCATAAAAAACGGCAAGAAAATGGCCGGCCGGCCTTACAATGCTGGACTCGATAGCGCCAATCTCTCCAAAGAAGCACTGGCTTTGAAGATCAAAGAATATGTGCCTAATTTTTACATCCACTTCGGCCAGGTCGGAACCGATCCGGATAAGCGCAATTACATTGTCTCGAACCAACGCCTGCGAGATGCTGGATTTGAAGCGAAGCGATCCTTGGACTCAGGTATCCATGAGTTGCTCAAGGGCTATCGCATGCTGGGCCGCGCTGAATTCGCCAATATTTAGTTATTCACGGCCGAGAGAAATCATTGTGGGACAGGACCGCAGCGCTTTTTCAGCACTCAGTGTCGCAATTCTCGCGGGTGGACTAGGAACAAGATTGCTTCCGGTGGTTTCAGATCGACCCAAAGCGTTGGCGGAGATTCATGGGCGCCCTTTTCTAGCATACTTGCTTGGCCAGTTAGCTGACGCAGGATCCTCTAGAGTCGTGCTATGTACCGGACATCTTGGGGAACAAATCGAGCAAGCATTCGGCGAAAGATATCGAACTTTGCAGATTTTTTATTCGCGGGAAAGGCGGCCATTGGGCACCGGTGGGGCGCTGCGATTGGCTTTGCCGTATCTTCTGTCTGATCCGGTTCTGGTCATGAACGGAGACTCATTTTGCGCCACTGATTTAACGAGCTTCTGGCATTGGCATGCGTCTCGCGGCTCTCGAGCGACGATGCTATTGGCCGAGGTGCCAAACACGCAACGTTACGGCTCGGTGAAGATCAATCATGATGGCGCGGTCACCCAGTTTGCCGAAAAAAGACAAGGCGGTCCAGGGTTGATCAACGCCGGGGTGTATTTACTGAGCCGCCGGGTTATCGATTCGATTCCCGAGGACACGCCTGTTTCATTGGAACATAACCTTTTCCCGGCCTTGATGAACCAAGGGCTTTATGGTTATCAAGAGCGAGGGCGTTTTCTCGATATCGGCACACCAGAGGACTTTGCTGCTGCCGAAGAATTTTTTGCGCCCATCAACGAACGTGAAACGACGGCGGTTTGTAGTACTCGATAGGGACGGCACGATCATCGAAGAGGTGCCTTACCTTTCGGATCCAAGACAAATTGCGCTGATTCCCGGGACCGGCAAGGCGCTCCGGGAACTTAGCGAGATGGGCTTTGGGCTGGTTGTCATCACCAATCAATCGGCGGTTGGACGGAGATATTTTGATGAAGCGCAGTTGGCTCGGATTCATGACAGGTTGTTAGAGATGTTGCGTGCTGAACAAATAACTCTCGATGGTCTTTACTTCTGCCCGCATACTCCTCAAGACCAGTGTTTGTGCCGTAAACCGAACACCGGATTGATCGAAAAGGCATCGGAGGATTTGGAGTTTGATCTCAGGGGGAGCATTGTTATCGGGGACAAGGCAAGCGATATCGAGATGGGTTGCCGGGTTGGAGCGTTGACCATGCTGGTACGCACGGGCTATGGGGCTCAAGTCGCCGCCGAGCAGAAGGTTGAGCCGGACTATATCGTCGATGATTTGCCGGCGGCCGTGCAAGTAATTGACACGATTTGTAGAAAGGTGCGTCATCAATGATCATCAGCAGGACACCATTTCGTATTTCGTTCTTTGGTGGCGGCACCGATTATCCTGCATGGTACCGCGACCACGGTGGCACGGTGCTGGGAGCGACCATCGATAAATACTGCTACCTCACGTGTCGTTATCTTCCGCCGTTTTTCAAACATAGAATTCGGGTTGTTTATTCACAGATTGAAAACTGCCAAGCGGTCGATGAAATTGCTCACCCGGCGGTGCGGGAAGTATTGCGTTACTTGCAGATTGATCGAGGGGTGGAGATTCACCACGATGGTGACCTTCCGGCCCGAAGCGGCATGGGCTCGAGCTCCGCCTTCACAGTGGGTTTGTTGCACGCCCTGTACGCGCTTAAGGGACAGATGCCGACCAAGCGACAGCTGGCGGCGGAAAGCATTCAGATCGAACAGGAGATGATCAAGGAAACCGTCGGCTCGCAGGATCAGGTCTTGGCGGCATTCGGCGGATTTAATCATGTGGTTTTTTCACAAGACGGTGAAATCACCGTCAAGCCCATTACCTTATCAGGCGATCGCCTGCGGGAGTTAAGCTCTCATTTAATGCTTTTCTATACCGGCATAGAGCGCACTGCCTCGGATATTGCCGGCAGTTACGTTACGGATGTCGACGGAAAAAGAAGCCAGTTGCGCATCATGAAAGGGCTCGTCGAAGAAAGCCTCGCAATTTTAAATAATGGACAGGATATAACTGCTTTCGGCGCTCTTCTCGATGAGGGATGGAAAGCGAAGCGCAGCCTGAGCGCGCGAGTTTCAAACAGCTACGTCGATGAGCTCTATGCCCATGCAACCGCAAACGGCGCTCTCGGGGGAAAGTTGCTCGGTGCCGGTGGGGGAGGTTTTATGCTGCTGTTTGCGCCTCCCAACAAGCAGAATCAAGTCAAAGAGGCGCTGAAAAGGTTTATTTCCGTTCCGTTTCATTTTGATTTTTCTGGGAGTCAGATCATCTTCTTCGATCACGAAAAGGACTATTCGGCCGAAGAAAAGATTCGCGATTCACAAGAGTATCATTTTGTTGGCGAGCTGAATGACCGGTTGGACAGAGATTTGTAGTCGGCGGGCCTCACCGGCTCGCCACCCTCCAATCTATTCGTTTATCAATGCACAAAGACGCGAGAATCTTTATTGCCGACGAGCACGGACTGATCGGAGAGGTTCTCAAAAGACGGTTGAGAGACGACGGTTATCAGAATCTTCTGGGCGACTCTGGGAACCCTTCGTTAATCGATGCCCGGGAAGTCGAAGCATTTTTCTTGCGGACTCTGCCTGAATTCGTTTTTGCGGTGGGCGGCAAGTCGGGCGGCATTGGCGCCAATCAAAAACTTCCGGCCGATCTGATGCTGAACAACCTGCATGTGGATTGCCATGTCATCGACAGTGCGTATCGTTGCGGCGTCAAGAAATTGCTTTATATGGGCAGCTCCTGCTGCTATCCGCGAGATTGCTTGCAACCGATGCAAGTTTCGTCTTTGATGACGGGAGTTCTGGAATCGACCAACGAGGCCTATGCGACCGCTAAGCTTGCCGGAATCAAATTGACTCAAGCCTATCGGCGGCAACATGGCGCCGACATGATTAGCGCCATTCCCGCCAATGTCTTTGGACCCGGCGATGACTTCGGCGTCGAGGACTCGCATGTGATCGCCGCCTTGATGGCGAAGATGCATCAGGCCAAATTTTCCCAAACGCAAAGGGTCGAAGTCTGGGGATCGGGTTTGCCGCGCCGGGAATTTGTTTACGTTACTGACATCGCTGATGCAGCCATTTTCTTGATGAAGCATTATAGCAGCCCCGTGCCGATAAATGTGGGAAGCGGCGTAGACGCGTCAATCAGGGAGATTGCCGAGCTGATTAAAGACGTAGTCGGCTTCTCGGGAGAGCTCTGCTTTGACCCGAAGAAGCCGGATGGGATGCCGTTGAAGTCGCTGGATTCAAGCGAGCTTTTCGCTCTTGGATGGCAGCCAAAAATACCATTACGTTTAGGGCTTGAGAAAACCTACCAGTGGTACCTGGAGACTCGTCACACGAATGCCTAACGCCATGAACGAACGAATCTTTAAATCTCTTTATCGCATCCGCCGGGTGGAGGAAGAGATTGCTCGGATTTATCCCAGCGACAAGATCAAGAGCCCGGTGCATCTCTCAATCGGTCAAGAGTGGATAGCCGTGGGCGTGTGCGAGGCTTTGCGGCCTGAGGACACCGTATTCGGCAGTTATCGCAGTCATGCCTACTATTTGGCCAAAGGCGGTGATTTAAAAAAAATGTTCGCGGAGCTTTTCGGCAAGGCTACCGGGTGTGCGAAGGGAAAAGGCGGGTCGATGCACCTTGTTGATGTCGGCCATGGGGTCATGGGAGCGTCGGCAGTGGTCGGAACGACTATTCCTAATGCTGTCGGCTATGCCTACGCCATGAAACTGCAGAAGAGCAAAAATGTCGTCGTGAGTTTTTTTGGCGACGGAGCGACCGAGGAGGGCGTTTTTTACGAAAGCCTCAATTTCGCCGCGCTGAAGGAGCTCCCGGTGATTTTTGTCTGCGAGAATAATTTCTACGCGATCCATACTCATATATCGCGTCGTCAGAAGACCCCGAACCCGTGCGACAAGGCCAAAGCCCAAGGCATCGTAGCCGAGCAGATCGGCGATGGCGATATGCGGCGGCTCTATGAACGGGTTGGTGCCGCGGCGGATCTCATGCGCGCCGGCCGGAGTGGGCCGTATTTCTTTGAATGTCTTACCTATCGCTGGAAAGAACATGTCGGCCCCAACGAGGATTTCGATTTGGGTTACCGGAGCCGGCAAGAAGCGAGCCCATGGGTCGAACGCGACGCATTGCCGCGAATCGAATGCCTTCTAACTGCCGAAGCTTGTAGCCGGCTAAAAACCGAAGTCGAAGAGGAAATCAGGGCGGCCATCCGCTTCGCCGAGGAAAGCCCGTATCCGGAACCGGCGGAATTATTTATGGATGTGATCGGGGATTAAATGGAACGTACTCTGTCCTATATCGATGCAATTCGCGAAGCCACGGATCAGGAGATGGCGCGGGACGGATCCGTGGTGATATTTGGGCTGGACGTCGATGATCCCAAGGCAATTCAAGGAACAACACGCGGACTGCTGGAGAAGTATGGCCCGGAACGTGTCTTCGGAACTCCACTTTCCGAGGACGCCATGACCGGAGTCGCCATTGGAATGGCTTTAGCGGGGGTGCGGCCGATTCACGTTCACATCCGCATGGATTTTATGTTGCTGGCGATGAATCAACTGGTGAACATCGCGGCTAAGAGCCGCTATATGTACGGCGGTCAAGTTCATGTGCCGATGGTTGTTCGCTGCATGATCGGGAAGAGTTGGGGACAAGGCGCTCAGCACTCTCAAGGATTACAATCGCTGTTCATGCACATCCCCGGTTTGAAAGTTGTGGCGCCGGCCAATCCCTATGATGCCAAGGGATGCTTGATCCAGGCGATACGAGATGGTGATCCGGTCATTTATGTTGAGCATCGAATTCTTCATTTCCAAAAAGGCCTCGTTCCTGAATCCGAATATGGGGTTCCAGCCGGCAAAGCCCGGGTTCTGGCAGAAGGCGAAGATATTACACTGGTCGGAGTTTCGTACATGGTGTTGGAGTGTCTGAGAGCGCGCGATTATCTTGCATCGACCGGTATCGACGCCGAAGTGATCGATCCCGTCTGGTTGAGCCCCCTTGACATCGATACGATCGTAAAATCTGCGCGAAAAACCGGCCGGCTGTGTGTCGTCGACAATGGATGGACAGCCTGTGGCGCCGGCGCCGAAATAGTCAGCCAAGTGATCGAAAGAGTGCAACACGACAGGCATGTAGCCGTGCAGCGCCTGGGTTATGCGCCGGTGACCTGCCCGCCGACTCCGGTTCTCGAGGATCTCTATTATCCAAACGCGCGCACGATCGCATCAAGCGCCTATGATCTCGTCAAAGGAGGCAAGAACGCTTGGTTGCCGCAGGAACGAAAAGACCTTGCCGAGTTCGAATTTCGCGGGCCATTTTAATCGAATCATGAATACTATCCAAAATCTCGATTGGCCGTTAATGAAGAACAATCTGGCTAAGGAGGATTTCGC
The DNA here is from genome assembly GCA_036378835.1 of Binatia bacterium. Classification (GTDB taxonomy): domain Bacteria; phylum Desulfobacterota; class Binatia; order UBA9968; family UBA9968; genus WHTF01. The sequence goes on from DASUVS010000142.1 coordinate 9,790, forward strand.
CAAAGTCGTTGAGCTGCTGCATCGGGAGGACCCGATCTTGACGCAATCCGATCAGGTCAAAGAGTTCGAGAAAGAATGGTCGGCTTGGTTGGGTGTTAAACACAGCGTTTTTGTAAATTCCGGTTCGTCGGCCAATCTCCTAACTATGTGCGCGCTTAAAGAGCGCTACGGCTCGGGAGAAATCATCGTCCCTCCATTGACTTGGGTTTCCGATATTGCTTCGGTGATCCAGTCCGGGTTCAAACCCGTATTCGTCGATATCGATCGCCGTACGCTTGGAATGGACCATCAACAGATCCTTGAAAAAATTTCACCGAATACGAGAGCGGTATTCATGACGCACGTGTTAGGCTTCAACGCTTTGAAAAAATCGCTCGTTGCCGAGCTTGAAGGGCGGGGTATTCCGCTTATCGAAGACGTCTGTGAGTCGCATGGGGCGACCTGCGAGGGGCGAAAGCTGGGAACCTTCGGGCTTATATCCAACTTCTCCTTTTACTATGCGCATCATATGAGCACGATCGAGGGCGGTATGATCTGCACCAACGACGCCGATCTATATGAAATTCTTCGGATGCTTCGTTCGCATGGTATGGTACGGGAGTCGACTTCGTCCGAGCTCAAGGAAAACTTCTATCGCAACTATCCGGACCTGAACCCGGACTTCATATTTGCCTTTCCGGCGTATAATGTTCGAAGCACGGAAATTAATGCGGTGATCGGCCGTTCTCAACTCAAGCGTCTCGATGCCAACAACAAAATCAGATCGGAGAATCTAACCTTGTTCCTGTCACACCTACATCCTGAAAAGTACCAGACTGATTTTGCCACGGCAGGAAGCTGCAATTATGCGTTCACGCTAGTGCTCAACCGAGCTGATCCGGTGTTATGCGAAAACGTGATGCAAATGATGCGTCGCTGCAACGTGGAATTCCGCCGCGGCACCTCGGGCGGCGGCAATCAATTGAGGCAGCCTTATCTGAGAAGAATCATGGGTGAGCGCGATTTTGAAAAGTATCCAAACGTCGATCACGTTCATTTCTATGGCTTCTACATAGGAAACTATCCAGACCTCGAGCAAGAAAAGATCACGCAGTTGTGTTCTCTCTTAAACAGCGTCTCGGGTGAGGAAGCGCGTTATGTCTCGTAATGGCCAATTGGATCTGGTACTGGTTCATCCCGGAACCCGGATGCAGGTTTATCAATCTTTGGGATCGAAGCTGGCAGCCATCGAGCCTCCGGTATGGGCTAGCTTATTGGCAACGTTTGTTCGTAAACACGGGTTCTCGGTTCAAATCCTAGATGCGGAAGCGGACAATCTAACACCCCAAGAGACTGCAACTCGGATCGAGGAGATGGATCCGCGATTGGCGGTGGTCGTTGTCTACGGGCATCAACCGTCGGCTTCGACCCAAAATATGACGGTCTCCGGCTTGATCTGCGCGGCGCTCAAAGAACTCAACGGCGATCGTAAATTGGCGCTGGTAGGGGGACATGTGGCGGCGCTTCCGGAACGCACCTTGCGGGAGGAAGCGGCCGATTTCGTGTGCACCGGAGAAGGCCCCTATACCGTCCTCGATCTGTTGGAAGCGGGGAAAGCGACATCACCGGATTATTCGAAGGTGCGGGGAATCTGCTATTGGAAAGACGGTGTTGCAATGTCAACCCCGGCGGCTCCGCTGGTCAAAAATTTAGACGAAGAAATACCCGAACTCGCATGGGATCTTTTGCCCATGGAGAAATATCGAGCGCACAATTGGCACTGCTTCGGAGATCTTCAACGGGAGCCTTATGCCTCGTTCTACACAACCTTCGGCTGTCCTTTTCATTGCAGTTTCTGCTGTATTCAAGCGCCATTTAAGACCGGAGAGAAGGAAGCGGGTTGGAAGGAAAGCGTCAATAGTTATCGTTTCTGGAGCGCGCAAGCGGTGATCGCCCAGATCGATAAACTTGTCAACCAGTATGGTATCCGGAACATTAAGATAGCCGACGAGATGTTCGTCCTGAATTCACGGCACATACTCGGGATTTGCGATGCGATTATCGAACGCGGCTACGATTTGAACATCTGGGCTTACGCTCGCGTCGACACGGTCAAGGACGGAATGCTTGAAAAGCTCAAACGCGCAGGTTTCAATTGGTTGGCGTTTGGCATCGAGGCCGCTAGTGATCGGGTGCGCGATGACGTGGATAAAGGATTCGACCAAGAAGAAATCTTCCGCACGCTGGGAAAGGTTAGAGCAACAGACGTTAACGTGATCGCCAACTATATTTTTGGTCTTCCGGAAGATGATCTGGAAAGCATGCAATCGACGCTAAATCTCGCTCTCGAACTCAACTGTGAATTCGCCAACTTCTATTCTGCGATGGCTTACCCCGGATCCCAGTTATACAACCTTGCAGTCAAGGAAGGTTGGCCGCTTCCGGAGAAGTGGTCCGGCTATTCGCAGCATTCCGTCGACACCTTGCCCTTGCCGACGAAACATCTATCGGGCGCGGAGGTGCTGCGATTTCGCGATCAGGCATTTCAACGATATTTTAGCAGCCCACAGTATTTGCGGATGATGGAGGCCAAGTACGGTCCGGCCACGGCTGAGCATATCCGTGAAATGGCCGCGCAACCATTGGTCAGAAAAATCTTGGCTGCCGCGTGAGCGCCGACCTCCGTGCGACGCCATTCTGTGCGAAAGCGAAGATCTGCCGACTCGACCGGCGCGAAATCTCAGCACCCGGAACGAGAAGCACGAACGCTTGCCTGCGAGAACAGCCAGTTTCATATTTTCTTTGACGAGTTGAGTCTCAAAGGGCGCACGACGATTACGGATTATCTGGTCGTTGCGCCCAAGCGAGTCGCCGCAGACCTCGTCACCGGAGTGGCGATTCTACCGGTGTTTGAAGGAAAGATCGGCTTGCTTTGGATTTACCGGCATCCCATCGGGCGATACGCGTGGGAGATCCCGCGTGGCTTCATCGATCAGCAGGAGGTCTCTGCGACAGCGGCGAGTCGAGAACTGAAGGAAGAGACCGGGCTTGATTGCAAGCCCGAAGCGATTCGATCGCTGGGCTTTATCACTCCCGATGCCGGAATTTTGGCGGCCCGAGTACAGCTCTTTGCCGCGACCCAATGTGAAAAGGAGCGGGATTTTGCACCCGCGGAGATCGGTCATCGAGAACTCCGGTTCTTCAACATGGAACAGGTTGAAAAAATGATTCTTGTTTCCGAGTTGCAGGATCCATCAACCATCATTGCATTTTTCCTGTACAGTCGATTTGATAATCAGGTCCCGGATGGTTCAGTGTGAAAGTGACTTTGCTGGTTCTAGCACTGAATGAAATCGAGGGCATGAAGGCGATCATGCCGCGGGTGAAAAAAGAATGGTACGACCAGATCATCATTTTGGACGGCGGATCGACGGACGGCACCATCGAGTACGCAAAAAAACAGGGATACTTCGTCTACGTTCAGAAAAGACGCGGATTTCGGCACGCCTATACCGAAGTATTGCCGTACATTGAGGGAGACGTAATCGTGACCTTCAGCCCCGACGGCAACTCGGTTCCGGAGCGCATTCCCGCATTGATCGAGAAAATGAACGAAGGATACGACATGGTGATTGGCTCCCGTTACCTGGACGGGGCCAAGAGCGATGATGATGACGTGATTACGGCTTTTGGCAACTGGCTGTTTACGAAGACGATCAACGTCCTGCATGGGGGATGCTATACCGACTCGATGGTGATCTTCCGCGCATATAAGACTCAGCTGATCTACGATCTCGAGCTCCATACCGATGAAGCCTACTCCGCCGCTGAGAAGCTTTTCCATACGACGATCAGTTGGGAGCCTCTGCTGTCAGTGAGGGCGGCTAAACGAAGACTCAAGGTCGGCGAAATACCGGCCGACGAGCCGCCACGGATAGGCGGCCAAAGAAAGCTTCGAGTCATACAATGGGGTGGAGCGTACTATTTTCAATTCCTGCGGGAGAAATTGTTTTGGCGTTAAATTTAGCCGTATTTAGCGGAAAATTTGAGCTCGTAGTTAGTTTAGTAGACCTTGGGTAACGATGACACGCGGGATGCTATTGATACCTTCCACAGGAAATCAGTCGTTTTTATTTTTATACGTTGGTTCGTGCCGCACCATTTAGCATTCATCCAGAGTGGCAACACTACCGTTTGATCAGCTAGCT
>DASUVS010000143.1:0-8002 GCA_036378835.1 Binatia bacterium
CGCTTATTGGCAATGAAAGCTGGACAACTCGAAGCCGCCATCGTGCTGCCGCCGATTACGACCATCGCCCAACGCGAGGGCATGAACGTGCTTTTGGATATGTCCGAGCTCGGCGCGGAATATCAGATCACCGGTCTGGCCAGCAGCCAGACCTTCATTACGAAGAATCGGCCCGCCGCCATGAAGCTGATGCGCTCCTTTGTCGAAGGAATCCATTTCTACAAGACCCGCAAGAAGGAGAGCATGGCGATTATCGCTAAATACATGCGCACCAATGACATGGAAGCGGTGGGCGCCACTTATGATTACTTCGCCAACAAGATCGTTCCCAAGAAGCCTTATCCAACGACCCAGGGAATCAAGGCTTTGCTCGAGCTCGCGGCGAAAGAGCGTCCCGATGCGGCAAAAGTACCGCCAGAACGCATTATGAACACGTCGTTATTGAAGGAACTAGATGACAGCGGGTTTATCGATCGGCTTTATCAAAACTGAGCGTGTTAAAGGTTGACAGTTTATTCATTGGACCTCGTCGGAGAACTGGAAAACTGTCAACCAGCATGCGGTTTGGACCTGGAAGACATGAACTCTTACGGAAACGCTGAACCGCAGTCGCGGAGGAGAAAAGAATATGGCTGAAAATGGTAAGCAGAAAACCGTGGCGCAGGCCTATCTCGAGGTCGCGGTGAACCACGGCGTCGATTACGTTTTTGGTCTGCCGGGAACGAGCGGCCAGGAGTTCATCGGCACTATCGCCGATCAGGAAAAGGTCCGATTCGTCCTCGCTCTGCACGAGACTTGCGTGGTGTCGATGGCCGATGGCCACGCCCGGGTCACCGGCCGGCCTTCACTGGCACAGGTAAGCACCCTGCCCGGTTCGGTCAACGCCGTCGGCGCTCTCTACGACGCTTACCGCGACCGCTCTCCGGTGGTGGTGACCTCGACCCATGTCGATACGCGGATCGTCGGGCGCGATTCTCACACCGAAGGCAAAGACCTTGTCGAATTGACCAAACAATTCACCAAGTGGAGCGCCGAAGTGCATCGCTCCGATCGTATTCCCGAGTTTCTCAATCGGGCATTTAAAGTCGCGGCAACCCCGCCCACCGGCCCGGTCTATCTATCGCTTCCCAGCAATCTTCTCGGCGAAAATATCGATCAGCCAAATCCCGTCGCGGCACGCTCGCGCATCACGCCGCGGATTGCCGCCGATCCCGAGGCCTTACAACAAGCGGCGCAAATGCTTGCGGACGCGAAACGGCCCCTGATCCTCGCCGGCAGCGGCATTGCCAAGTCAGGCGGCACCTCGGAATTGATCAAGTTCGCCGAAATGCTTGGCGCGCCGGTCGTCATGGAGCCTCGTTATTCGTTCTTGAGTTTCCCCACCGATCATCCGCAGAGCTTTCAAATCGCCGAACGCAATCCGTCTTTCAATCTGCCCGTGTGGGGTGATCCGGACGTGATTCTCGCGATAGGCTGTCGTTTGATTCGCGAGTACCGTTATTTGCCTGAACCGGTGATGAAGCCCGACACTCGCTGCATTCATATCGAGGAAGATCCTTGGGAAATCGGCAAAGTTTTTCCGGTGGATCTTGGCATCATCGCCGACGGGAGGAGTGCGCTGCGCTCTCTTCTTGCGGTTTATCCGACAGTGGCTAGAGGAGCGAACGGGAGCCACGAACGCCTGGAAGTGATTCGCAAAGCCCAGGAACAGGTAAAAGCCGAGCTCGAATCTCGCGCGAAGCAGGGCTGGGACGGCACGCCAATCAGCGCAGCCCGGCTTGCTCGAACCATGGACCGGCTGCTCGAAAAAGATACGTTGATCGTCAACGAAAGCCCGACGAGCAAAGATATTCTCATGGCGAATTTTAAATTTTCAACGGGTCGCTCGTATTTTTCCAATTCCTCGGGCGGCTATCTCGGCTGGGGCCTGGGCGCGGCCATTGGCGCCAAGCTTGCCGCGCCAAAGCGCCGCGTCGTCGCCTGTCTGGGCGACGGCAGCAGCATGTTCGGGCTCCAGGGACTCTGGACGTTGGCGAAATACCGCGTGCCGCTGATCGTCATCGTATTCAACAACCGCGCCTATATGGCAGTGAAAAATCAGTTCCGCGGCTCGGAAGAAAGGATTCGTCTGGCCGCCGAGATGGGGGCGGAGCTGGTCGGACCCGAGTTGAACTTCGCGCGGCTCGCCGACACATTCGGTATCTTCGGGCAAAGAGTCGAGCAGCCGGAGGCCGTCGAAGCCGCGATCAAGCGGGCACTGGAGCAAAACGGGCCGGCGCTGATCGACGTTGTCATCGGTCAGAACACACGCAAGGACTGAGGATTCCGTGAACCACGAAGGTCACGAAGAGCACGAAGGTTGCATCTGTTTTCCTAATCGTCGTGGCCTTCCATCTCCTTCGTGGTGGTCAGGCCTCGTCCTACACGAACGAGCGAACCAAGAGGGGGACGAAATATGGCAGAAGACCCGAAAGAAGCCTTCAAAGAAGTAGGTCTAGGCTCTCCGAACAATGCCTACGACATCATTGCGAAACTGGATCCTGAATACTTTGAGAAGCTCAAGGGACTCTACGTCGACGGCACCTTCGGTCGCGACGGCGCATTGCCGAGAAAGACCAAGGAGCTGATCATGATCGGCATCTGTTGTGCGTTGCTCCGCCCGCGCGGGATCCGCTTGCATAGCGAACGAGCGCTCACCCTCGGCGCGACGCCGAAGGAACTGATGGAAGCGATGGAAGTCGCGGCCATTCCTGGAGGGATGCCCGGGCTTTGGGCCGGTGCCGAGGCGCTCCAAGAAATTCTCGACGCAAAAGGCATCGAGTTCGAATGACCGAAATTCGGCCGGGGCCGCTAAGCGGAGTGCGCGTTCTCGATTTGACGAGGGTCGTCGCTGGGCCGTACTGCTCAATGTTTCTTGGTGATCTCGGCGCTGAAGTCGTCAAGGTCGAGCAACCGGGAGCGGGTGACGATACGCGCGGCTGGGGACCGCCGTTCGCAGGAGGCGAGAGCGCCTACTACCTCTGTATCAACCGCAACAAGCAAAGCCTGACACTCGATCTAAAATCGCAACGGGCAGTCGAGTTGCTGCGCCAGTTAGTCAAAGCCGCCGACGTCATCCTCGAGAATTTCCGACCCGGAACCATGGAACGCCTCGGCTTGGGCGAGAAGGAATTACGCGAGATCAATCCGCGGCTCATCTATGCCTCCCTCACCGGCTTTGGCGCCGATGGACCGATGAGCGACTGGCCAGGCTACGATTTGATCGTGCAAGCCTGGGGCGGTCTGATGAGCATCACCGGCACGCCGGACGGGGAGCCGGTCAAAGTCGGCGTGGCAATCATCGATCTAGTCGCTGGATTGATGCTCGGCAAAGCAATCACGGCGGCGCTGTTCGCTCGTGAGAAAATCGGCGTCGGACAGCGCATCGACACTTCTTTGCTCGAGGCCGAAGTGGCCTCCCTGATTAACGTTGGCAGCAATTATCTTGTCGGCGGCAAGGTGCCTAGCCGTTGGGGTAACGCTCATCCGAACATCGTGCCGTATCAAAACTTTCAGACCGCGGATGGCTATCTGGTGATCGGCGTTGCCAGCGAAGTGATCTGGCAGCGTTTCTGTGAGGCCATCGGGCAAACGGACTTAATTGAAGATTCGCGCTTTGCCGATAATTCAAAGCGTGTGGAAAATCGCAGCGAACTGATTGCACTGCTTTCGCAGATATTTCTCCAGCGCCGGAATGATGCGTGGTTCAAGTTGCTCACGGATGCGGAAGTTCCCTGCTCGCCCGTGCAAACCGTCGACCAGGTCTTCCAAGCGCCGCAGGTTTTGCAGCGTGACATGCTCATCGAAGTCGACCATCCGACGGCGGGCAAGGTTCGCATGGCGGGGATCCCGGTAAAATTCTCTGTGACCCCCGCCACCGTTCGCCTGCCGCCTCCTCTGCTTGGCGAGCATAACGAAACGATTCTTAAAAGCTGGCTCGGTTTGAGCGCGGATTCGATTGGCGAACTCAAAAAAGAGAAGGTCATATGACAGGCAAAACATTTGAAGAGTTTCACGCCGGTGACCATTACAACACCGGCCGGCGCACGATCACCGAGCATGATATCCTGCAGTTCGTCACGTTGGTGGGCCTGACTGAACCACTGTTCCTCGATATGGAGTACATCCGCAATGAAAGTCTTTACGGTGATCGCATCGCGCCCGGGAGTCTGACCTTCGGCATGGCCGAAGGTCTGACAGTGCAGACGGGACTCATTCACGGCACAGGTATGGCCTTTGCCGGGCTCGACAAGATGCGCCTTTTCGGTCCGGTGAAGGTGAACGACACCATCGAAGTTGAGATCGAAGTTTTAGACACGAAGCCGGTGCCGGCCCGCGGCGGCGGCATCGTTCGTTATCGCCAGTGGGTAAAGAACCAGCGCGGCGAAACCATCATGGAGTACGATGTCGCGCGCCTGATTCGCGGCGTTGCACCCGAAACAAAGTGAGTTCAATTGTCTACTTCATCACAAGCTCGATTCGATAAGGCTTCACTGATGAACCGGTCTGAGCCGAAATTCGGCATTCTATTACCTACTCGGGAAGTGATCTTATCCGGCAGGGCTGAACCGAGCAGTATCTACGACATCGCCGATCGAACCGAGGCGCTCGGCTTTCATTCCGTTTGGGTCGGCGACAGTGTCGTCGCAAAACCGCGGCTGGATGCGCTCACCACCCTAGCGGCGGTTGGCGCTCGCACCCGGCGAATTCGTCTGGGCACGGCGGTGTATCTGGCCGCTCTCAGGAATCCGGTTCTGGTGGCTCACATGGTTGGGACTGTCGATTGGCTCAGCCATGGCCGGGTCGATCTCGGAATTGGCTACAGCCGCCCCAACGATCCGGTGCAGGAGCACGAATACAAAGTTCTCGGCCACGATCCGGCCAAACGAATAAAAATGAGTGAAGAGTCGGTGCAGATCATGCGAAAGCTGTGGCGCGAGAATGATGTTTCCTACAACGGCACCTTCTCGAGCTTCGAGCGTGTGACGGTGGAGCCCAAACCAGTCCAGTCTGGCGGAGTGCCAATTTGGCTGGCGTCGAATAACATCGAGCCTGGACTGAAGCGTGTCGCACGGATGGCCGACGGTTGGCTCAATAACATCACCGATCCAAAAATCTACCAACAATGCCTAGAGAAGATTCGGGCTTACGCACTCGAGGCAGGTAGAGATCCGCAAGTGATCGAGCCGGGACTTTACCTCACGCTTGCTGCAGGGGATAACAACGTCATCCGCGAGGGTCAGAACTTTCTGTCGCAGTACTACAACCGCCCCTACGAAGCCACCGCCAAGGCTATGCTTTGCGTGATGGGCAGTTGGGAACAAGTCATGGATCAGATTCAGGCTTACGCCGAAGCTGGCGCGCGCTCGCTGGTTTTGCGCTTTGCTGCCAGTGATCAAATCGGTCATCTCGAAGCTTGCGCCGAGCAGCTATCAAAACGCGGGTACCTGGGTCAATCGTAGGAACATGGAAATGGGCGCTGATACGACGTTCGAGCGACGCTCGCACGATCGCGCATCCGATTTCGGATTTCCACATGGGCAGACTTAAAATACTTATGTGAGTCCAAGCTGTGATCTACGACGGCTTACCGAAAAGAAAAATCGAGAGCAGAGGGAAACTCAGTAATACAGGGCATGAATAGAAACGCGGAGGAATAGAGGGAAAGAAAACACGACAGCATTACGAAAAATCTAGAAGAGTGTAATTCCGGGCAAACCACTGTCTTGGCGGCAAATCCCGGAAGCTTCTCGTAAAAACTTGGCAGGAATGCAGTTCGATTCGTTTTTGTCCGTTTATGTTCTGCTTGCGGCAGTTTCGTTCAGTCCTGAAGCGTAATGTCTGCTGGTGCGGCGCTTTGGATTCCATTTCATTGGAGATTTTAAAACCTGACCGGGTGGCTTATTAATTGCTCCGCCCAGGGTGCTTTTCAAAAGAGGGATCAAGAATGCGAACATTTGCTGACACCGAGATACAGGCCAGACTTATACGTGAGATGCGGGAGCTGTATGAGAAACGGGGAAAGCTAGAAGCCGGCATTCGGGCGGTGGATACAGCCAGAAGCCTCCGCATCGAAAAGGACGCCTTGATTGACATTGCGGCCTATCGAGCCTTGCTTTCGCGTCCACAGAGCATGTGAGTCCTGAAATCCTGTCTGCGCGCGCTGATATGAAGTCCTTGCTGACCCACCGTATCAACCGGATAGCCGAAATTGTCCGCGACCTCGATAGGCGCTCTCCGTCCGGAGTTGACCCGGCTATTCAAACCCTCTAACTTTTTTCACACGCAGAAAGCGCTCGGCCCGTTTTCACCTCGCGCCGGTGTCCATACAACGACGAGTTAGGAGACGAACATGCAGACGTCGGAGGACAGACGCACAACTGAAGCAAAACGTTTGGACGAATTAGCCCTCCAATATCGTACAAGCCGGGATCCAGAAGTGCTGGCCGAGATGCGAGCATTGGCCCGACGCCTTTCCGAAACAAATCGATAATCCCAACGCAGGTGTCGGCGCCGGTGGTCGCTGTCGCTTCTTCCCTAGTCCCATTCCATCCCCTTACTAGTCCATCAACTCGCGCATACTTCGACTTATCGCATTCGCGAGACAAGCCGTTGGCCCCGTAATCCTAAAAGTGCAACTAATTCGCCTTGGAGACTAAGCGCGTGGGCTGCAACGGTTTGGCTCGATCATTGCGGAGGTGCCGCTTTGTAGTACTAATCCGGCAGTAAGGGCGCAAAACGGATTGTCTGGTCGCTGCCTGCAGTAGCTAAACGTCTTGCGAACTACAGCGCCTTCGACGCTCTTGAGCGACTCGACGAACTCTTGTGTCAATATAAGGTCAACGGGCTTCGACTTGCACATGGGATTGTCAATTTGGATTTGCTCTAATGCGACATCTGCATACCGGCAGCACTGAAACACTCGGTACGATCGATTCCTCAGATTCCGATACCTGTAGCCTTCACTCTAAGAACAACGCCTCAAGGAAGAGATTTAAATGGAAGTTACCGAGGTAAAAATCTTTCCTGTGGATGAAGATAAGCTTCGGGCTTACGTAACTATTACTCTCGATCACTGCTTTGTTATCAGGGATCTAAAGGTCATCAAAGGAACCACGGGTTATTTCGTATCGATGCCCAGTAAGAAACGAAAAGATGGCACCTATAAAGATATTGCCCATCCGATCAATAGCGAAACGCGTCGCATGTTGGAGGAAAAGGTAATCCACGAATACGAGCAAACAATCCAGAACTCCGGAATCGGAGACTCTCCCCATGTTTCCACGACGTAAACTGCGGTCGACATGCCTGGATGGTTTACCAAGACGGCGACGCAGAAAAGTAAGCGTCTGATCAACAGCATTGGTTTATCTTCGTCGACAATTCTACTATTCGCTTCATGAGCGATTGCGGCAGTAGCTATTCCGCTTCCACCCGAATTATCGCCACCCGGCTTCTCGTCAAAACCGTTATGCGTCTGAAATGCGTAGTTCTGGAAGCGGTTTTGACGCAGTGGCGGACCAACCTGGGGCTGCTTTCCTCTGTAAGCCCATTCGGGTGCGGGCAGCGATGCGCGCTGTCTTGACTCGTAGGCTTGCCCAACGTATAAGCTCCGCCACCACATCGGGAGCGAACATGCAAATAACAGATGTTAAGATTTACCGTAGGGTCCAAGGGACCCTGCGCGGCTATGCAGACGTGACCTTCGACGACTGTTTGTCGATCAGAGAATTTAAACTTCTGCGAACAGCTACCGGCTACCGAGTTTGCATGCCAGAGGTGAAAAAGCAAGACGGGAAGGTTCGGAGAGTCGCCTACCCCACTGATGACAAAATGCTGAAGGCGATTGAGGACACAGTGATCGCCGAGTACAAAAAAGTCACCAGGTGGACGGTTGCTCCTGGTGTTCTAAGATACTGATCTACTGAATTCTCCCGACTTGCTCTTCGACAAAGTCGATCAC
>DASUVS010000144.1:0-6670 GCA_036378835.1 Binatia bacterium
CTGACTTCATCCGGTTTGCTCGTAATCGTTTTGATCAAGGTCGTTAAACCGCCGCCGGGCATCTCTACTAACGAGCCGATATCCAGCACCCGGTGAAACCCTTTTCGCTGCGCAAAAAATACTGTTGGTGGATTGAGCGAGGCCGCATCGACAAAGCCCGACTCCAAAGACCGGAGTAGCTCGGCCGTGGGCGTGGTCAGAATGATGAAATCCTTGGGATTGAAGCCGAGCTTCTCGAGGGCGATAACTAACGCAACGTGATTGGTCCCGCCTATGCCGCCGGTGATGCCGATTTTTTTTCCTTTTAGATCTTGAAGAGATTTGTGTTGCGGCGAAGTCGTTACAAAATAGGATATCCGATTGGAAGAAAACCACACCGCTCGCAGCGGCAGTCCCGCCAAAGTAGCTGCCACGGAACCAGGCCCAACGCCGGCGACATAGTCGATCTCGCCGGCCGCAATTGCCGGGTTCGAAATCGCGGGGTTCATCATGATGATCTCGGCCTGCAGTCCCTGTTCACGAAAGAAATTCCATTCGCGCGCGGCGACCAGCGGCAAAGCGGTTACGCTCAATGCGGAGTTGGAAATGCGTATCTTCGTTGTCGGCTCCTGGCCGAACGCGTTTCGGTAAAAACAAATCAGCAATAAAATTGCGCTGAAGAAGAAAATCATAATCAAGTTAGTTGATATTGTCTCTCGCTTCATCGCGAATCCTTCATTCACTGCTCAGCCAAGTATTCTGTGGACGTCGGTGCCCAAGGTAAGATCGAAGAGATCCAACCGAGGAAGTTCACGTGTTATCCGATATTATCGGGGCACTGGCGAGCTGAAGCTGTTCTATCGGCCCGGTGTTCCATTCCTGATTGGCGGCAGCGGGTCGATCGGAACTAGCGAGTCCGCTCGATGGCGAATCCGTAATCGCGCCGAGCGGCTTCTACGGATACATATCCGCGCCGCAGATCGCGTTCAAGCGATGCGCGCTTGCGTTCATGGGGCGGGCCGTAGCCGCCGCCACCGCCGGTCTCAACGATGATCGAATCGCCAGGTTCCAATGGATAAGCCTTACTCTTGTGGAGGATTTCCTGATCGCCGGATTTTTTGATTACGGTGATTTGTCCGGATTGGCCTGCTTTGCCGCCGTGCACTCCCCACGGCGGATACTTGACCCGATCGAACATCGCTTGGAGGTCGCAGTGGCCCAGGATTTCGTATCGCTTGCGATAGCCCAGGCCGCCGCGAAATGTGCCGGCGCCTCCGGAATTTTCACGCAAGCCGAACTCGACGATACGATAGGGATACATCGACTCCTGAAGTTCCACGGGGATGATGCGCGTGTCGCCGTGCGCCATCGTCCGAAACGGCCCGGCGCCGTCGTGAGTCGCGCACGCGCCCCAGCCGCCATGACCGCTGTCGTGGCAATCGAACAGCGTGCCGTTATCGCGCTTGCCACGAAAGCGCACGCCCGAGAAGGTGCCGAAATGCGCGCCGGTGACGCGCTCGGGCAGCGCGTGTTCCAAAGCTTTTATAATCGCGTCGATCACCGTCGGAAACGGCTGCGAATAATTTCCCATCGGCGCCGTTGGATGGGCGCTCAATATTTTTCCTTCGGGCAGTATCAGTTTCAGTGGCCGAAAAGTGCCTTCATTGGCGGGCTCTTCGTTGGCAATTAGATACTTGAAGGCAACCCGCGCCGTGGTGCGCCCGCCGCCGTAATATCCCGAATTGATGCAGCCGCGCACCTGCCCGGCAATCCCTGAATAATCGACGGTCATCTCGTCGCCTTCGATGATTACTTTGACCCGAATCGGCAGCGCATCGTCGGTTTCACCGTCATTGTCGAAAAATGTTTCATAACCATACCGGCCGTCCGGTATGCGCCGGATGCGCTCACGCGCCGCAGCTTCACTCTGGTCGAGCATGGCTTTGAGCGCGGCTAGAAAAGTCTCGACGCCGTACTTCTCGGCCAAGCTTTGCGTCAGATTGCGACCGAGAATACAACCCGCGTGCTGCGCCGCGATGTCGCCCAGAAGCTCGATAGGAAAGCGCGTGTTGTTTTCGATGATCCGATACACCTCTTGCATCGGTTCGCCCTTGGACCACAGTTTGATCGAGCGCAGCTGTAGGCCCTCCATGAAGATATCGCTGGAGCGCGGCGTGACGCCGCCGATATCGATCCAGTGGACATTGATGGCGAAAAAGCCAACCAGGCTGCCCATCTCTGCGCCGGCGTAAATAGGCGTATACATCACGGTGTTGTTCAAGTGCTGGCCCTGAATCGCCGCGTGATTGCACAGGATCACGTCACCGCGCTGCAAGCGCTCGCGACCATAGACGGCAAGGCCATCGCGCACCGCCATGCCGACCGAGTCGGCAACGAAGACCGGCATGCCGCCGGTGCATTGGGCAATGAGCTCACCATCGGCGCTTACCAGCCCGACCGCGAAATCTTTATATTCGTATATGTAAGGGCTAAAAGCTGTGCGCGCGATGTTCGCGTCGATTTGATCGGTGATCGAGACGATGCCGTGACGAATGACTTCGAGAGTGATGGGATCGACGGGTGGCCGCGGTGCTGTGAGCTCTGCCTTGGCTTTCATCAGCGTATCACTCATAAGAGCTTAAGTATGAAAGCTGAAAGCGGAAAACTGAAACGGTAATAAAGAACCGGGTTCCGCTTTCATATTTCAGCTTTCAGCTTTGATCTTGATCCTAATCTCATGCAGTTCGCCAATTTCGAAACTGTCGCCCGGCCAGACCAGCGTGGTCGAGCCGTACTCTTCGATCACCGCCGGGCCCGCGCCGCTGACTCCCGGCTCCAGGGCATCGCGGTTATAGATCTGCGCATCCGTCCAACCGCCGGCGCTGCCTATATACACTCGCCGCTTCTGCACCGGCTGGGCTTTGATCGGCGCGCGTGGCAGCCGAGCAATCTGCGGTTGCTTCAACTTCGCAAAGGCAGAGAGATGCAACGCTTGAAATTCCGCCGGCGCTTTGGCGTCAGCGTGGCCATAGCGGCGCTTGTAATCGCGTTCGAAGGCGGCGCGGATCTCTTGAACGTCTTTGAGACCTGAAACCGGAACCTTGATGTTATGCCGCTGGCCGCGGAAGCGCATCTCGGCGTGATGTTCGAAAAACGTTTCGCTGCTGCTAAACTCAGCGGCCAGCGCCACCGCCGCATCTTTCTCCAAGGCCGCGAAGACCTCCGCCATGGTCGTGATCGTCTTTTCGTCTAAAATCCCCACGAAAGTTTTTGAAGTATCGATACGCGCATCGGCCAATAACATGCCGATGGCAGAAAAATTTCCCGGCTCCGGCGGTATCACGACTGCCGGTATGTAAAGCTCATGCGCCAGCGCGCAAGCATGCAGCGGTCCGCCGCCGCCATAGCTGAAGAGAATAAAATCGCGCGGGTCGAGACCGTGCTCGACGGAAACCTTCCGTATCGCGCCGGCCATGATCACCGTGGCAATCGAGATAATGCCATCAGCCATCTGGATTGCTCCGCTTTGACCGGCGTATCCCAACGGCTTAGCGATACGCTTTTCAATCTCCGCCTCCGCGGCTTTCATATCGAGCGCCATTTCGCCGCCGAGAAAGTTGCCGGCGTTCAAGCGTCCAAGAATTAAATTAGCATCGGTCACCGTCGGTTCTGTGCCGCCGCGGCCGTAACAGACCGGGCCGGGTGTCGAGCCGGCGCTCTGGGGTCCGACGTGCAGGCGATTTTGCGAATCGATCCAAGCGATGGAGCCGCCGCCGGAGCCGACTTCGACGATATCGATGACCGCCGATTTGATGGGAAAGCCTTTTACATAGCCGTTGGCGTAGTAAACGGAATTGACTGAAAAGCGGCCGTTTTCAACCAGAGCGCATTTGGCAGTGGTGCCGCCCATATCGAAAGCGACGACATTGTTGAAGCCCAGCTTCTCCGCATAGGCGCTGGCGCCGATGCAACCGCCGATGGGACCGGATTCGACCAAGCCGATGGGTTGGCGGCAGGTCCGTTCGGCAGACAGCAATCCGCCATTGGAGCCCATCATGAAGAGCGCGCCGTCGAAACCTTGATCTTTGAGATCTTGATCGAGCTGTCCGATGTAGCTGCTAACTTGCGGTCCGACGTACGCGTTGGCGGCAACGGTGGAACAGCGCTCGTACTCGTACCATTCGCGCGTTAGGTCGGTGCTGAAGGTCACGTAAGTATCCGGCAACAGTTCTTTAAGCTTCTCGGCGGCGGCTTCCTCATGCGCCGGGTTGATGTAGGAGTTCATGAAGAAGATCGCCAGCGATTCGATATCGAGCATCCTGATTTCGCCGGCAAGTTTCTCCAGCGCTTTTAGGTCGAGCGGCGTGATAACTTCCCCTTTGCTGCTCATCCGTTCCGGCACTTCCAAGCGAAGCTCCCGCGGAATCAAGGGCTCGTCGCGCTGGTAATGCAAATCGAACGGATCGGGCCGGTTGCCGCGGGCAATTTCCAGAATGTCGCGAAATCCCTTGCTGGTCACCAGCGCGGTCTTCGCGCCCTTACGTTGTATCAAGGAATTTATCACCAAGGTCGTGCCGTGATTGACCAGGGACGCCTCGGCCGGCCTGATGCTCGCTTTGTTGAAACAAGCAAGGATGCCTTCGACCAAATTGTCGTAGTTGGTCGGGCTCTTGGCGTACGTCACTTTCTGAGTTTGATGGTCGAAAGCAACTAAATCAGTAAACGTGCCGCCGATATCGACGGCGATGGCATAGGACATTTAATCTCCAAGAAGGGATCAATTAGCGAAAGCTGAAAGCGAAAAGCAGAAATGAAACCTCGATCAAAGGTAAGGCACTAATTACTAGAATCTGGCTTCGTCGATGATTGTTTGGTGTGCAAGGCTTGCCCCGGAAACTATCAACTGAGACACGGCGTAAGAGCGCTGCACATCGGATGATTTTAATTTCCGCTTTCATCTTTCCGGTTTCGTCCTTGCCGCTCTCCCCTCCGCGTCGATCGCGACGCCGTAATTGTCGCGCGCGCTTTGGCGAGAAACGAAGCCGCGGATAACATCTTGTTTGACCCGTTCGATGGGGCGCTCGCGGGGGTCGCCGTAGCCGCCACCACCGCCCGTTGACATGCGCACCCGATCGCCTGCTTGCAAGGGGCAATTCTCGGTTTTGTAAAGCAGCTCGGGTTCCTCGTTGCCGTTCTTGAAGATCAACACCTGGCCGGACTTGGCGGCTTTAGCGCCTTGCACGCCCCAGGGCGGGCAGCCGATGCGGTCGAAGTTCGCCCACAGTTCGCAGGGCGCAAGCAGAATGTACTGCTTGTCGAATCCCAGGCCGCCGCGCCATTTGCCGGGCCCGCCCGAATCCTGCCGCAGACAAAACTCCTCGACCCGGTAAGGGTACATCGACTCTTGCAGCTCGATGGGAATCAGCCGCGTGTCGCCATGCGCCATGGTGCGGAACGGCCCCGCGCCGTCGTGCGTCGCGCACGCGCCCCAGCCGCCATGCCCGCTGTCGTTAGCTTTGAACACCGCGCCGGTGTCGGTGCGTTTGCCGGAAAAACTCAACGAGGAAAATGTGCCGAAATGAGCGCCGGTAACCCGCTCGGGCAACGCCGGTTCCAGAGCTTTGATAATGCAATCGATGATCGTTGGAAATGGAATGCTGTACAGTCCCATCGCCGCAGTCGGTTCCGCGCTGATCAATTTTCCTTCGGGCAAAATCATCTTGAGCGGCCGGAAGGTGCCCTCGTTGGCAGGCTCGTCCGTGGCGATCAGATACTTGAACGCAACCCGCGCGGTGGTGCGGCCGCCGCCGTAGTATCCCGAATTGATACAACCGCGCACCTGCGGCGACATCTCGGAATAATCGATGGTGAGCTCATCGCCGGCGACGATAATTTTCACTTTGATCGGAATCTTCTCATCGCGCACGCCGTCGTTATCCAGGAACGCTTCATGATGGTAGACGCCGTCGGGGATGGCGCGAATCTTTGACCGGGTGGCGGCTTCGCACTGGTCGAGAATGACATCGAGCGCGTGCAGAAATACGCCGGCGCCGACTTTGTCCGCCATCGTCTGGGTAAGATCCCGGCCCAATAGACAGCCGCCCAGTTGCGCTTCGATGTCGCCCAACAATTCCAACGGAAAGCGGGTGTTGTTTTCGATGATGCGATAAACCTCTTCCATGGGCTCGCCATTGGACCAGATCTTGATCGAGCGCAGCTGCAAGCCTTCCATGAAAATGTCCGTGGACGAGTACGATACCGAACCGATGGCCGAACCGCCGATGTCGATCCAGTGGCAGTTAACCGCGAAGAAACCAATCAACTCATCCCTATGCGCGCCGGCGAAAACCGGCGTGTACATAACCGTATTGTTAAGATGCTGTCCCTGCACCGCCGCATGATTGCAGACGATGACGTCGCCCCTTTGTAAATTGTCGCGCCCATAGATCGCCAAACCATCTTTGACTGCCATACCGACTGAGTCGGCGACGAATACGGGCATGCCGCCGGTGGATTGCGCCAATAGCTCGCCGCCGGCCCCGACAAATCCCACGGCGTAGTCCTTGTATTCGTAAATATAGGGGCTGAATGCCGTGCGCGTCATGTTGGCGTCGATCTGATCGCAGATGGAAATGATGCCGTGGCGAATCACTTCGAGGGTGATTGGATCGATGGTTGGTCGGGCAATGGC
>DASUVS010000145.1:0-3789 GCA_036378835.1 Binatia bacterium
TGTATCGACAGCACCAAAGAACTATCGCTTAGCCGTGGATCACAGGACCGATATTTGAAACTCTGAGCAAACACTACTTCAAGAAGTTTTTTCATTGACGGTCTGACAATCGCGTGATCTAACGGTGCTGATATCGCACCTGAAAGCGTATACGGGGCAGTTGCAGTCAACATAACCTCCGGCCAGAAAACCAGGCGCCATCTAAGAAAGCCAAGCTGGCGAACTAGCTCTAGCGACCGAAGGCATGAATATGGTCAAAGCCGGCACCGTCGGAATAGCTCTGGCTCTGTGCTCATTGTTAGTTGCCGAGGCCCGGGGCCAAGCGATCGATATCGCGGCGGCAAAGAAGGAGGGCAAGGTGGTCGTCTACGGCAGTGTGGTGCCGCAGGCGATGGAAGAGCTGCACAAAAATTTTGAATTGAAGCACGGTATTAGAGTCGACTATTGGCGCGGGTCCTCCACCGCGGTGGCCGAGCGCGCGCAAAGCGAGTGGCGCGCGGGCCGCCCTGCATTTGACGTGGTGGAGTCGAGTTGGGATGTCATGGCTTTAATGAAAAACGAAGGGATTTTCGTCCCTTATGTTCCGCCGTCTTCACAAAGTTTTGCCGAGCAGTTCAAGGAAAAAGATGCGTTGATCACGCCGTGGCGTATCTTGCCGATCAGCATTCTTTACAACACGGAATTGGTCAAAGCCGCTGATGCTCCCAAGAGTTTAGAAGATCTCCTCAGCTCCAAGTGGAAGGGAAAAATCAGCATGCCTGATCCCTCGCGGCATACGACGACGGCAAAGTTTTTCTGGAATCTCGAAAAGCTGATGGGGGCAAAATGGCGCGAGTATGTGAAAGGGTTGGCGAAGCAACAGCCGCTTCTGCTGGAATCCCTTGCGCCGGTAACTCCGGCCATCATAAAAGGAGAAGCGCAGGTCGGCATCGCCTACATAAAATTCGTCAAGCAATACAAAGGTCCGGTTTCTTATGTCCCGCTTGATAAATATCTCTCCGACCCAAATCACCTGGCGCTTGGAGCCAAAGCGTCGCGCTCAAACGCCGGCCGACTCTACATTGAGTACGCAGTGTCCGCCGAAGGGCAGAGAATGATCGCACAAGACGGCGAATTCGTCCTCGCGCCCGGTGTTTACCCGCCCATCCAAGGCGCTGAGAAGGTGACGCCGAACATGATACCCATGGACAACCCCACGGAGCAGGAGGCAAAGAATTTAAGTAGCGAGTTTCGCGAGATCTTCTTTGCCCAATGAATCACCGGCGGCGCATCGAAGTGAACAGCACAATCGTAATTCAGTTGCTTCTCTAGAACCGACGAAAGGAAGATAAAGCGATGGAAGAGACGGTCGTTTACCTGAACGGGGCATTCGTGCCGGAGAGCCAGGCAAAGGTGTCGGTGTTGGACAGCGGGTTTAACGCCGGTGACGGCGTCTATGATGTGACACGCACATTTCGCCATAAACCGTTCCGGCTACGGGAGCATACCGAGCGGCTGTTCCGCTCGCTTCAATATACCCGCATCGATTGCGGCATGTCGCTGGAGGATATGGAGAAGACGACGTTGGAGGTCTTGGAGCGCAACAAGAAGCTCTTACGTGATAACGAAGACTGCGCTCTCTGGCAAGTCGTGAGCCGGGGAGTTCGCTCCATGCGAGGCAATCGAGTGAGCGGCCGCGCCACCGTGACTGTCTATCCTGTGATTGTCAATTTTCCCGAGTTTGCGAGTTTTTATGTCGAAGGCGCGCCGCTGGTCATTCCTGCCACCAGACGCATACCGCCACAGTGCCTCGAGTCCAAAGCGAAGATCACCAACAAGATGAATCACAACATGGCGGCGTTCGAGGCCAAGCAGGCCGATCCCAGGGCGATTCCGTTGATGCTCGACATCGATGGCAATCTTAGCGAGACCAGCGCGCACAATTGTTTTCTGGTCATCGACGGCAAGCTCTGCACGCCTTCGGACAGGAACGTTCTCGGCGGCATTACCAAAGCGGCGATCTTCGAGCTTGCCAAACAGTTGGGCGTGGAGGTCGTCGAGGGAAACTATACGCCATTCGATCTGTACACCGCCGAAGAGGCTTTTCTAGCCAGCACCAGCCCGACATTCGTTCCAATCAGGACGGTCAACGGTCTGCAAATCGGCAAGGGTGCGCCGGGACCGATAACGCTGCGATTAATCGGCGCCTGGAACCAAATGGTCGGAGTGGACATCGTCGACCAGGCCTTGAGCCATCTCGACAAGACGGAGCACGATCGCCTGATGACTCTGTGGCAGAGCAAGAAAGCCGCCTAGCTTAGCAGGCTGCTGAAAACACTCATATGCTTCGTTGCGTTCGCCCGATTCGCTTCAACGTACTGAAGCGTACGCCTCGGCTCATCGAACTTCGCGCGCCTTGCCTCTGAGATCTTTTGAGCAGCCTGCAAACACAGTTTTTCATTACTGTGCAAATCCATTCCACACGCAGTTGCGCTTCATATGAACCTTTCCGGCAATAAAAAAATAAGGATTATTTTCTACGGTGTCGGCGCGATCGGTACTGAGGCGGCTAAATTTGGTTTGAGCCGCCCAGGGATCGAGGTAGTCGGGGCTATCGATTCTGATCCAGTCAAAATTGGACTCGATCTCGGCACGGTTCTAGGGCTCGAAAAAGACCTCGGAATAAAAGTAACCGGCGATCCCGCGGCACTCTTCAGCGAGGTTGAAGCGGATGTGGTCGTGCTCACAACCGGTTCCTTCCTGCCGGCAATTTACGATCAGCTAGAGGCCGCAGTTCTGGCCGGGCTCAACGTAGTCACCTCGGCAGAAGAGCTCGCCTTTCCAACTCTGCAAAGCGCCGAGCTGGCGGAGAAGATCGATCAGCTGGCCAAGAAGAAGGGCGTTACGATCAAGGCCGCCGGTATCAATCCCGGTTTCGTGATGGACAGCCTGATCGTATTCCTAGCGACAGCGTCGGCCGATATCGAGCATGTGTCGGCGAAACGGGTGGTGGATTGCTCGCTGCGCCGCAGACAGCTGCAAATGAAGGTCGGAGCGGGCCTGCGCGTCGATCAATTCAGGGTCAGTCTCGGCAACAAAATTTTCGGCCATCTGGGACTAATGGAGTCGGCGGCGCTCGTGGCTGACGCACTCGGTATGATTCCCGATCGAATTACCCAATCCGTCGAGCCGGTGATCGCGGAAGACAACGTCGAATCGGAACACGTAAGAGTAAAACCTGGTGAGGTTTCCGGCATGCGCCAGGTCGCGCGCTGTCTAAGCAACGGCAAGGAATGCGTCAGCCTCGAAGTGCTTTTTTGCCTGGGAGCGTCGGAGCCCCAGGATCAGATCGTAATCAAAGGAATGACGGACATCGACGTCACGATCAAAGATGGCATTGCCGGTGACCAGGCCACCGTGGCGATTCTGATTAACGCTATTGCGCCGATTTTGGAAGCCAAAGCCGGACTCCTGACGCCAACCGGAAAAAGCATCTCGGAGATTACCTGGCGCTGCCCTGTGGATTTAGGCTACTGACCCGTACGCGATCCGTTGTCATTGAAAAGTTTCTAGGTAATT
This sequence comes from Binatia bacterium, assembly GCA_036378835.1. GTDB lineage: Bacteria > Desulfobacterota > Binatia > UBA9968 > UBA9968 > WHTF01. The sequence continues at coordinate 3,559 of DASUVS010000145.1, forward strand.
GTTTCCGCCTGCGACGCGCGCAACCTTCGACATGAATGCCGAAAGCACAATACAGAAAGAGCTAAAGGCACCGTTCGAAGCAGCAGGTCGAACGATGTGGTTACCCGTTCCTTCGAATCTCAGTGAAACACCGAGACTCCGAGAATTCTGGTTCCTCAATCGGCAGCTATGTCAAAGCGTGACGGAAACAAGCGACAGATACTGAAACAGATGGTGAGAGCTAGGTTGCTG
>DASUVS010000146.1:0-7535 GCA_036378835.1 Binatia bacterium
ACAGTGGGCCTGCGGCAGGGGAGCCTGGATTGTTATGTCGCCCACTCCGGTCATACTTCGACCTTGCCGGGTTCGGCCAGATGTTTCCGTCCAATAGTAGACAAGTACAAAAGATTTCTCGTGAGGCCCGGTTAACCGTAAGTTATTGTTCCAATTTTCCCTGTGAGGAGGGAACTGAAAGAGACTAAGCGCCGGAGTACTTTTCGAATAATTTGCCGAGTCGCAAACATTTTCCCTGTGAGGAGGGAACTGAAATGCGATTGCATGCCGTCCCCGGTAATGCACTGGTTCTTTTCTGCAGTCCTCGGCGCATTCTTGGCGCGGATGCAAGTTCGCGCTTCAGCCGAGTCGTCTCCCCACTGAGATGACAAACTAAACGTCCTGTCTCCACGCTCGATCTATGATAAATATAATCCAATGCCGGATGACGCCGCGCTAAATGTCGATCTTAAAAGGCGCGAGTACACGTGAGGCTCTGGGTCGGGACCAGCGGCTTTGGCTACAAGGAATGGCGGGGAAAGTTTTATCCCCAGCGGTTTCCCGCCAAAGAGATGCTGGGCTTTTACGCTTCGCGATTCGCCGCTGTCGAGATCAACAATAGTTTTTACCGGCTGCCTAAGGAAACTGTTCTTCGGTCGTGGGCAGAGCAGGTGCCGGCCGAGTTCCGATTTGTGCTGAAGGCGCCGCGAAGAATCACGCACACCAAGAGGCTTAAAGACGCTGGAGTGGAAGTCGATGATCTCTATAGCGTGGCGCAAGCGCTAGGATCGAGCCGAGGCGCCTTTCTCTTTCAATTGCCGCCCAATTTTAAAAAGGACCTCGATCGACTGCGAGCATTCCTAGCACTTGTGCCCGCTGATCAGCATGTGGCCTTTGAGTTCCGACATCCATCCTGGATGGACGAGGCGGTCTTTGCGTCGCTGCGAACACGCAACAGCGCGCTTTGTGTCACCGACACGGATGAAGGGGATGATTGTGATCTGATCAGTACTGCGAGTTGGGGTTATCTGCGATTGCGGCGTCGAGAATACACTGGCGCCGATCTGCTGCGCTGGAAAAAGCGGATTTGCTCGCAGGCTTGGGATCATGCCTATGTGTTCTTTAAACACGAAGACGAAGCTACCGGACCTAAATTCGCTGCAGCATTTTCGAACACCCCGGCTTGCCCGCGTGATGGCCCGAGCCTCGATGAGGGTTGAGCTTTGCCCGCCGTTGGTGCGAAGATCAGCGCCATGTGCACAGTCATAACTCATCCTGCTATACCCATCGCATTATCCGTGCTGCTTCCGCAGGAAAGCGCTTCGTCTTCTTTATTGATTGCTGGAGCGCTTTGCTCGGTGGTCCCGGATTTGGACGTCATCGGCTTTGACTTCGGAATCAAATACGGCGATTTGCTGGGCCACCGGGGTTTTACTCATTCGATATTCTTTGCCGCGTTATTTGCCGCATTGATGACGATGTTTCTGTTCCAGAATCATGGCAGTCGATTAATTGTTCTTCTGTTTCTCTTTTTAGCGACACTGTCGCACCCGGTGCTGGATGCGCTTACAAATGGCGGCTTGGGAGTCGGTTTATTCGCTCCATTCACCAATGAACGATATTTCTTCCCTTACCGGCCGATCGAGGTTTCGCCGATCGGAGTCGGTGCTTTCTTTTCGCACAGAGGTCTTAAAGTGATGCTGAGTGAGTTGAGATGGGTTTGGTTGCCGTCGACAGTCTTCTTTGGGCTGGGCCTTCTGTCCAAGCGCTTGCGCGACTTGACCTGAGCACGGCTTGTATTTAGTCAAACGGGTAGTCTGCTGCAAAATTCTTTGCTTCGAAGAAGCGTAATTTCGTAGGACCATCGATCGTGGCAATTCGTACCTCCGGCTCGTACCCCAGATGACGCCTTGCTCATCCGCTCCAGAGAAACATTTCCAGGAATCTAAGCCTGGGAATTTGCATTATCATCGATAGCGCTCTACCATTGCGCCTCGTGCGATCCACCCGCCAGGCAGTGGCATCCAATCGCAAATATCGGTGAAAGGTTTCACAAAGATGAAGCGTTCCGAACCAGGTTTACTGCAAGGATTTTTTCTGTGCCTTCGCGACTCGGAAGCGATACGTCTGCAGTCGAGTAAGTGGAAAAGAAGTCTTTTGATCTTTAGCAGCGGCATCTGTCTCGAGGTTGCCGCTGTTCCTTATCTGCTTGGTTGGATTGGATTTGAAGCGACGTGGCAGGCGTGGCTTCTTACATGGCTATTCTTCCCCTTGGGAGTTATCGGAGCTTACGCGAGCATCTTCGGCGGAGATCGCCTGGTCGAATGGCTGTTAATAGTTCCCAAGCTAGATTTGAAAATGTAATCGGCGAGACGCCACCAGCCCACGTGTTGCACTCACGAGACTTCATCGCGCCCATCCGATGTAAGTCTCGCACATGAGCTGGCTTGCCTAGTTTAGTAGCGCAACGGCTCGACCTATTACTTTGTCGAGCTAGTCTATGATCCGCTTCCCGCAGAGCCGGTTCCGCTGCCCCCGGCTGATCCGCTGCTTCCTGAACCCGTAGCGCTTCCGCCGGCCCCGGTCGAGCTAGAACCACCCCCGGGACTCGATTTAGACCCGGTAGCGCTGCCGCTGCTCTTTCCCGTATCTCCGCCGGTTCCGGACGAATTTCTATCCTTCGAGCACCCCGGCAATGTAATACCAAGAAATCCCGCCAAAACGATCGCCGTGCCCAATGAAATCCCTTTTCTCATGGTTTCCTCCTTTCGCTCGGGTCTCGCCGTTACGCTTGCTCTACTAAAAGCAACGCATATGCCATTGAGTGACATAGAATGCATCTGCGGCGGTTATCGATTAAGCGCGTAAACGGGTGGCTCAGGCGGAATCGGCGGAGTGGGGAATGGGTGAGGCGCTGGCTGTGGTGGGTCAGGATTGGGAATTGGACCGGGCCCCGGGTCCGGCCGGTGGAGAACGGCACGGCTTATCGATTTAGTGACCCGGCTCATGGAGTTCAAGGCCGTATCCCTCCGGGCCGATTGTTTACGTTGGTTTGCTCCTCGATGAATTTTTTGAATCTCTCCAGGTCCTGGGCGACGCGATCGCCGGCAGACGATACAAATTCTTCCTCTGCTCGGCGCGAGCCTTTGCTGTCGTAGAACAGTTTGAGATTCAGGCTCGTTCCGGTTGTCCCGATCGGCTGGAACGTGACGATCCCCGCAACGTATTCGCCATCCTCGCTTTCCCATGCGATCCGTTGATCCGGGGTCAGATCGGTGATAGTCGCGTACCACTCCTTCGTCATGCCGCTGAACTCTGTCTCCCACTGAAGCCGCCGGTCGTCGAGCAGAATCACCTTTTTGACCCCATGCATAAAGCGGGGGAAGTCTTCGAATCGGGTCCATTGGCTGTAAACCCGGTGAACGGGAGAATTCAGCTCAATGGCTTTGTTTACCGTCTTCATTTCTGTCACAGAAACAGCAATGGAAATGCCATTCATTGTGCTGCGTACGTTGCCGGGACCAGCGTTGCAAAGAGTGCACAGACAGATGGAAGCTGTCGCACACCTAAGACTGGTCGCCAGATCAGCAGCCGATGATGGTCGTGCTACGATGCAGGAGGATCTTTTGAGTGTTTCGTGAATTCATCAGGAAGGATTACGAATCGCGCGGAAGCGGCAGTAAGATCTCGAAAGTTGTTCCCGGAGTTCGGTCTGCGACTTGGTGTATGCTCCCGCCGTGGGACGCAATGATCTGCGCGGCGATCGGCAAGCCCAAGCCGGATGCGCCGGGTTTAGTGGTCATAAATAACTGAAAAACGTCGACTCCCGGAGGTACACCGGTGCCGGTATCGCGCACCTCCACAACAGCGACCTTTTCCTGTTCCCGCAGATGGCCGGTGATTGTCAGGCGGCCTCCGGCGGGCATCGCTTCTTCAGCATTTTTAAATAAGTTCAACATAGCTTCTCTCATTTTTTGCCCATCGAGCATTAGGGCCGGCAATGGTCGCAAATCGATATCAACAGCGATCCCGCTGGCAGTTAAGCTTGCCATTTCAAGCGTGAGCGCTTCTTCGATGATTTTACTTAGAAGCGTGGGTCTGAAATCAATGGTTTGAGGACGGGCGAAGGCGCGGAAGTCGTTTAGCAGTCTTGTCAGGCGCTCGATCTCAGCGGATGCGCTTTCGATCATCGCGTGCACAACGGAATCTCGATCATTGTGGCGCTCATTTTTCGCCTGAAGAATTTGCATGCAGGTCGAAACTGCATTTAGCGGATTGGCGATCTCGTGTGCAAAAACGGCGGCGGCAGTGCGCAGCATGATGATCTGTTGGCTATCCTGGGCTTTTTGCTGAACCAGCTGTTTCTGCAGTGAATCCAACCCACTTTTTAAGTTCTCCAGCAAGTCAGCATTCGACGCTTCGTTCCTGCGCATGCAGTGAACCAGAATCAAGGCAGGGTTGATGGTATCGCCGGCTTGAAGGAGGCCGCCCTCGCAGCCCACCGGAATGCTGGTGTCGTCTGCCCGCAAGTTAAGTGATGCGGCGATCATTTGCCGGCTTGCGCTCGAACGGTTCAACCAATCAGAGACCGTTGATGCGGGATCGGTTACTAAATCAGCCAAAGCCAGACCAGCGAGATGATCCGTCTGAAACAATTCATGGGCTGCCGCATTGGCCGTTAGGATCTCCCCTGAATCGGAGAGCAAAATGAAAGCGTCCGTTAAAAGGTCGATGATCCGCTTAATTCCATCAGGGGTCAATGGTTCCAGCTCCAACGCCACATCGTAATTTTTTACATCTGCGTTGCGTCGGCTGGAGTTGCCGGGCTAACGCCGAGCGTGTTTTTCAATCTCCAGAAGAAGTGAACTCAACTTGACCGGCTTCTCGAAATAAGCAGCGCCGAGCTGACTTGTCCGATCCCTTATCTGGTCGGAGCCAAAAGCCGTCATCAGAATCGACCCGGTATGGGGAGCGATGCGATTGTGAAAAGACAGAACATCCAGGCCGTTGATCATACCCGGCATCCGCAAATCGCTCACTACCACGTCGAAAGTGCCGTTAGATTCAATCAAGCGGACAGCATCTTCTCCGGTATCCGCCTGAGCTACCTGGTAACCGGCGCGCTCGAGAAATATCGCAATATTCCGGCGCGCAGACGAGCTATCCTCGACCAATAAAACGCTCCTAGCCATGATCCGTACCTCCACACATGGCGCTGGCGCTCACAGCTCTGAAGCAGGAGAGAAATGTCCGGTAAACATCGTGCCGGCAGTGAATGAACAGCGGGTGGAACCTACGAGTGAGTATCTCAGGCAATCTGTATATCATCTTTGCCGGGATTCATCTGCTTTCCTTTGGCTGATGCGAGCTCCTTTCCCAGTTGCTCGAGAGCAGCCTTGTCGAAAATTTCACGAACTTTGGGAAACATTTCCTCTTCTTCCTCAGCTACATGATGTTCAACGGTCTCCTCTAATTCCACGAGCTGGGAAGTGAAATCGGTATCCTCGGTCGCTAGATCTTCGATCTCTAGAAGCAGCTGTTCGACCTGTTCGTGCTCCTCGCGCGCTTCCCGCACCATATCTTTGAGCTCGTCGTGTTCCTCTAAGGCAGGATAGAAAATGGTTTCTTCAATCTCGGCGTGGACAGCCAATTCGGTGTCGATCTGATCAAACAGCTCTTTTTTTTCGTCGTTGTCACGAATCTGTTGCACCCGCTCGAAGAGCTGCCTCACCTTCTGATGATCATCTGTAAGCAGATCCAAGGCATTCATCTGCACCTCCATGCGACTGGAATAGACCAGGTCCGAGCAAAGCAGGTGCCACAGAATAGGTGAGAAACTCTGTTGCTGCGGTTGAAGGATAGTAGCCTATCGTCCGATTGATGATTTGTGAAAGCGTGTGATCGTCCCATTCGCAAGACAGGGGGACTTCCCTCTGCATAACTCACTTAACGCAGGATTGAACTCTGTTACCCCAGGAGTAGCCGGAGTAGCGTCCGATCATAACTGCCTCGGAGTTATCGACGAGTCATGGGATTTCAATCCGCGGGTGGGCAGAGTCGATACTGCAGTAGGCGGCAAACACAGAATGCAGAGGGCTGCCGCATCTCGAGTTGCAGCCAATGGTGCTCGCCCTGGCTATGGCTGATTTGATCTGATCTGTAGCCGGGCTTCGCTCTCGAATGACAGCACAGGTCGGCCTGTACTGGGTCACCTATCAGGCGACAATCTTGCCGTCGATGCTGTCGTAACGTAGCCGTACGCGCTGCTTCAAGTTCTTATCGAGATCGTAGATATCGCATTGATCGTAGGGGTGGGAGTAGAGGTGTAGGCTAACCGCCGGCACGTTTGACGGGTTGGCCACGCTGTGAATATCCGCTGGGCCATCGAGATGACCGCGCTCGCCGAGATACGGTTCGCCGATTTGCCGCACCACCAGCGGGTTTTCGGAAACCTCGTGATAGTTGCACAATAGCAGGCTGCCTTGCTCGACCCGGCTCCAGCAGCGCTCGCCTTCATGGCCGTGGACCGGCGCCCGCTGGCCAATGTTCCAGCAGATAACCAGCAATTCGAAGAACTCGTTCTTGAATACCAGATTCCGGGTATAACGCTCCGGCCGAAAAAAAACATACCGCTCCAGGGAATCGGGTGCGATCAGCGTGCTCTGCAGATGAGCATGAATATCCGCGGTGGCAAACCCGTGGCCGAGAATCTCATCGATACCGTCCAGGAAAGCCTCCATACTAAGCAATTTTTGACTGGTCATGGTACGAGCCTCTAAAACTTCACGAAAATATCTTTGGCTTCGTCCCCGGTGAGTTGCTTGATCGTCGTAATGCGGTCGCTGAATTCGGTGAGCGTGCCGAGCGAAGCAGAGCCTACATCGATCAGAATCGAGAACAACGAAAAGCCCAAGCGCTCCTTTTCCTTTCGGAATTCCTCCGCCCATTGCGGCGCGACCTGACACTCGCCGTCAGTGATGAACACGACATCGCCTTTTTTGAACCGCGCGTGCTTCAAGCATTCCAACGCCGCGTCCAATGGCCGCTGGAAGTCGGTCCCGCCGCCGGGGAAATATTCCGCAAGATCCATAACGCTTTTGGTCTCTATCTCATAGTGATCCCTGGAATTCATATCGAGAATTTGCAAAGGCGTTTCTTCGGAAGAAAAGCAAATCGAGCGAAAGAGCCTGCGTTGGCGTCTGGCAATCTCGAGCAATGTCAGAGTAACGGCCTTGGACCAGATTTCCTTATCGCCGGCCATCGAAGAGCTGCCGTCGAGACAGACGATCATCGGACCTTTGCCCTTTTCTTCGACGCCGCGCAATGAGTATTGAATTAGTTCCTGGTCGAGATAACGGCGGAAAAAATCCTTGCGCAGCGTGGGATGATGCAAGGTTAACATCTCGTGCGGCAGCAGACGGTGAATCGAATCGCCGCGTTCGACTTCGAGCACTTCTTCATTGGATCGTTCGAAAGCCTTCTTACGCAACGCCATGGCATGAAACTTCATCCGCCCCACCAGGCGCGCAAGCTTTTTAAGCTTCTCGTTGCCGGCG
>DASUVS010000147.1:0-5541 GCA_036378835.1 Binatia bacterium
TCATACAGCACGGAGGTGGTTGTATACCGTGATACTCGAGTTACTGCCAAAGGTTCTGGAAAGGCGTCGCAACCACTTTATCGTACGGTACGGCGACGGATAAGTGACCCACAGATTGGGCAAATCGGTTCATCGCCTCGACCTCTTCCGGCAATATAACGGGATCATAAAAAACCCTATCACGTTCAACGATTTTCCCAATTAACTCCGCGGCTTCCTTAGGAAACTTACGCCTCCCCACTTGCACCGCGAGGCCGGGATCTGCCTTTAGAGCTTTTTGTGTTTTCACTATCGCGCGAACCGCCGCCGCGACGACGGCCGAGTGATTTTCGATAAAGGTATCGCTGGTCACCATCCCGGCAAAAGTAAAGCGCCGGACTTCTCCGGGATCGTCGCCCCGGCGCACATCGATGAGGACCTTGCCAACACCGCGGCTGACAGCGGTCTCAGCACCCATCGCATTGGCCCAGAACCCGTCAATCTGTCGTGCTTCCAATGCACGGGCGGCAAACACCCCGAACGAAACATCACGCGCTTTAGCGCCGGGGAGCTGGATAATTTGTAAATCTCGATCAGGATCAACCTTAGCGCCGATCAACATTTGCCGCAGCGCCAGGTCGGGGCCTTCGGCAGCCGTAAGACGAAGTCCCTTGGTTGCGCTGAGGTCGCCACGTTTGGCGCTCAGGTCAGCACGAATGACGAGCAGCCAAGGAGTCCCTTTCGAAAGAGCCACGACTATCTTGACTCCGTTCCATTGAGGAAACACCGTCAACACATCGTGCACCGAGCCGGCGATCATTGCATCGGCACTACCATCGTGTAAAGCTCTTGTGGCGCCTAATGCTGCGACCAACTCGATTCGCGCATCCAGCCCCTCCGCCTTGAAGAAACCTAGCTCATCCGCAGCCAATGCCGGGAAACATGTGTTACTGATCAGATCGACTGCTGCAATGCGTATTTGCAAGATGTCCTCCTAGCAACATTGGGAAGATCTTGCCGAAACTAGCATATTCTCTGGTGGATCAATAGTCGATTCTGCTCGACAGATTGAAAGTTTAAACCGCAGAATCTAAACGACTGGGTCGGCGGTGCTTGCTCGGTGGCTGCAAGCAATGGAGGGCAGACCGTTGTTCCCCTCGGTAAGCAGTCTGGGCCGAACCTCGGTATTGATGTGGTTCTAAGTTTTGCTGAAAGCGGTTAGAGAGACCCCATGGGAATCACTCGAACCGCTTTCATTGTTTCTATTCGATCGAAGCCTAGAATAGCATTCCCCAGGCCAGAAAACCCATTCCGACTAAGCCGGCCATGGCGCCGGCGGGACCGGTCGCGTACTTCCAAGCCAGTATAAGCGGGACGGCTTTTTTAATACTCTCGAAGGGCAATAACTTCTCCATTCCCCAACGGGCAATTAGATAGCGTTCCCCGTCAAGCACTCCGACCGCAATCGGATCTTTACTGACATCCCGTTTGCGCCATACTTCGACTTTGTCGAATAACTCCGTTGCTTTCTGTACCTCCTCTGTGAGCGCATACGGAATTCCATAAGAAAAGTGCAGCGACTCTTCTTTGATGGCCCGAGCCGAAATTCTATTGATGTTAGCTGATCGGACCGGAAGAAAGAGAGTCCAGACGCGCCAATCCTCCTGAGAGATTTTCGGATAGGGTATCGGTCTCGCGTCCCCTCCTGCCATTATGGATCCGCTGTTTTCCTGCCTATAGGTTTCAACGAACATAATTTCACCTCCCTCTTTTATTTTTTGATCTATTTAAATTTTCGTATGATCAATGCCCTACTCTCGTAGTCATTGGAGGATGGCGAGTTGCCTTCAGAAATGGCGCAAATTTTATACCAGCAAAATTGGCCGATCCCTCGTAAGCGTCCCGTCAATCTCGGGACAAATCGTCGACCGCTGTGTCAATTGCGAGACAGTAATTTGCCATCGAGCTCGAGTCCAATGGGGGGAAGTGGTAAACTGAACTAGGCTCTTCGCATACGCATTTTGCCTGAATGACGAGTATCTGAAACTTAATTTTCGTAGTCTAAGCCGCTTTGTTAACTGCCGTTTAGCTTCTAAAGATTGAAATTGTTTACCGTCTGAACTCTATTTGACTCAAGTGCAAGCAGGCAAAGAGATCTTGCTGTATCAGCCGTGAGATTTTAGTTGTTTCGTGCCGATCGTCAGCGAAAAATCTGCTCTCGCTTGAGCGCGAAGCTCCTCTGCGGTTCGGAGCGCGGCCCCGTAGCCATCCTTCTGGCATAGAAAGTGCGGTTTTCCATTGATATCGATAGCAAATATCAAGCAGAAGATCGTATCCAACTTTGAGAAGTGTCACGTGAATTTTACTGAAGGTGTCTGGCTTAATGGAAAGAATGCTTCCGCTTCAGCGTATCCAATCGCGAACACACCGGAGTTTGTCGAGAAGTAAAATGGAGGACCAATGTTTCGTGAAAAAGTAGAGCTTAAGGATCTTGAGCGAATAGACTCTGAATACCGCGATCTTTTAACCCGTGTCGTAACAATCCAAGCGGATTGTGAAATCGGCGGGCCCCATCTTTATGCGAAGGATATTTTACCGTCAGCTCCGACGAAGACGGACCAACTACTTGTAGCGCGTACTGCGTCTGAAGAATTAGACCACTATCGCAAAATTGCTCGGGTAGCCGGAGACTTTGGCGTCGATGTATCGTTCGTATTGAGCTGGCCAAATAAGAAGCGTTACCTGGAAGCATTCCGGGGAACCATCAACACCTGGGAGGATTTCGCGGTTTTCGGCTTTCTCATCGATCGGGTCGGACGTTACCAACTCGAAGAGTTCTTCGGCTGCACCTATCAGCCGCTAACCGAGATTCTGCCGATCATCATCAAAGAAGAAATCGGCCATGTCGGTTACGGCGAAAGCAAGACTGCCGAGCTCGCGGCAAAAGGAGAAGAATCCAGAGAGAAAGTCCAGGCAGCGCTGGATAGATGGTACGTTAAAGCCCTGGACATGTTCGGACGTTCGGATTCGACACGTGACGAGCGCTATATCTACTGGGGGTTAAAACGTAGAACCAACGAGCAGGCGCGGCAGGAATTCATCCGCGAGCTTGACCCGCTCATTGAGAAAATAGGGTTGAGAGTGCCTGATCCTATGCAGGGCCGGCAATATTTTTGATAGGAGGTTAAGATGTGCGGGAAGTCTCAGTTACCGCGGGCACTCGAATGGGATTCTAGCGACTGCCAGCGCGCATAGCATTCGTCCAATTCATTCCCGAGCGCCTCGAGTCGTTCGAGAGCGGAAGTAATTGCCGCACCGGGCTGCCGATAGAAGTCAGCTTGTGCAGTACGAAGTTGTAACTCCGACTGCTCTGTCTCCAGCACTTCAATTCTGGCCGGTAACGCCTCGAGTTCCCGCTTCTCCTTGTACGACAGTTTACTATTATTCTTGCCGGGTGGATCCTTACTCGCGGCGATTGCGGCCGCTGGAGTTCGGTTCGGCGTTTTAGCCTGGCTCGCCCGACTCAGTTCCTGACAACGAACCCAATCCGCGTAGCCGCCGGCGTATTCAACGAACTTCCCCGCTCCTTCAAAGACCAATGTGCTCGTGACGATATTGTCCAGAAAGGTTCGATCGTGGCTTACAAGTAACAATGTTCCTCGGTAACCGGCTAGCAGATCCTCCAGCAATTCTAGTGTATCGACATCGAGATCATTGGTGGGCTCGTCGAGAACCATCATGTTGGCGGGTTGAGTGAAGATTCTGGCGAGCAGTAATCGGTTACGTTCGCCGCCCGACAAAGCCTTTACCGGCGAGTCGATCCGTTGCGGGGGGAACAGAAAGTCTTTCAGATATCCGATGACATGATGCGAACGGCCTTGAACCGTAACATAATCGGAATCGCTGAGGTTTTCGCGCACCGTCTTTTCGGGATCGAGAATACGCCGATGCTGATCGAAGTAGGCCAATCGCAGGCGCGTGCCCATTACTACTTCTCCGCTGCTCGGCCTAATCTCACCCAAAATCAGCTTGAGCAGCGTGCTTTTGCCGGAGCCGTTGGGACCGATAATGCCAACCCGATCACCGCGTAAGATGCGCGTCGACATCTCCCGAACAACCAGATCATTTTCGTAGGCAAAACTTACACGCCGGAGATCGACCACCAGTTTTCCTGATAGAGCGCCGGCGTCGATACTAAAACTGGCTCTACTCTGAGAGTCTAAACGCCGGCTGCGCTCCCGGCGCATCTGCTGGAGGGCCTGCACCCGTCCTTCATTGCGTGTGCGCCGTGCTTTGACACCGCGCCTGATCCAGGCTTCTTCCTCGGCGAGCTTTTTGTCGAACTTCGCGGCGGCGCGCTCTTCGATCGCCATAAGCTCATCTTTTTTCCGGACGTACGCATCGATGTCGCCGGGATATGAGGTCAACGTGCCGCGGTCAAGCTCGACGATACGCGTAGCCAGGTGGCGAAGAAAGCTTCGATCGTGAGTGATAAACATCAATGCGCCGCGGTAATTTAAGAGAAACTTCTCGAGCCAGATAATCGTGCTGATATCGAGGTGGTTGGTGGGCTCATCCAGCAAGAGGAGATCGGGCTCGCCAACCAGAGCCCGGGCGAGCATTACCTGACGACGGACGCCGCCGGAACAAGCCTCTATCGGCTTGTCGGGAGGCAGGCTCAGCCGGGTCAGCACTGTCTCAACTTTCTGGTTCAGGTTCCACCCGCCCAATGATTCGATACGCGCGTCCAGGTTCGCTAACGCCTCCAGCGACGGTGCTTCCGCCGCACCGGCCTCCTGCGTCGCCTGACGATATTCGAACAACAGCCTTCCTAGTTCGCCCAAACCGGAAGCAACCACCTGAAAGACCGTTCGTTCCTTGTCTGGCGAGACGTCTTGCTCTAAATGCGCAACCCGCAAACCCTCATGAGCCCGGACGTTGCCTGCTTCGGGAACAGCGTCGCCGGTGATGACACGGAATAATGTTGTCTTTCCAGTTCCGTTTCGACCTACAAGACAAACCCGCTCACCAGCCTCAATCTGAAATTGGACATGAGCGAGCAACGGCAAATAACCATATGACAGCGAAATATCGTCGAGGCGTAATAAAGGCATAATTCGTCGCGCCAGCAATCCGTTAATTTTAACAATTCCGCTGACGAACTCAAAAAGCGCTAACGGTTAATGCAGGGAACCCTCCGTGGAGATGGCGCCTACCAGGCGCTGTTTCGCCTAAGACCGACCCTACCTCGATCGGCAATTACGGATTGTGGTAGTTCGTTTCGTTATGTTGAATGGTGTTGATGAACAAGAGCTCCAAAGGACGTTGAGATTTGGTTGCCAGATCGACAAGACGCTTGGTAGCCTCGTTCCTACGAAAAAAATTGCGAAAACCAAGTTTCTGGTAGCGGCTCATCTGCGGCAGAAAATCAGCATAGATTATGGCGGCATGGTCGTCGATCAGATTACCCGGTAAGCTCTGCGCCAGTGGAAAGCCCTGTCCTGCGTTATTGCCGAAGACGATGTAATCAACTGACTCAGCAAGTTCCGGTAACGCAGCAAT
>DASUVS010000148.1:0-19478 GCA_036378835.1 Binatia bacterium
TCTGGCCAAGTGTTGCAATCTTTGTTTGTTTACTTCGATACCGAGACCGGCGGTCGTGGGCAGAGTTGCCTTGCCGCGAGTCACCAGGATCGGACTGAAGATATCTTGCTCGCCAAGACGCATGAAGCCGGTCATCTCGCCGCCGGGTTGCGCGTTTTTCAATGAGCTGTGAAGCTGCATTTCAGCGGCGGAAAGAATTGTCGTGCACGCGCTTCCCTGGCCGACGACCACCGGAAGCCCCTTCGCTCCGACGACCGAAGCCACTTCGAGCGCTTTTTGAAATCCGCCGATATGTGTGAGTTTGATCTTTAAGAGGTCGGCTGCTTGCTCTTCCAACACCCTTAGCGCATCTTCGGCGCAGGTCACGCTTTCTTGAGCCGCGATCGGAATGCCAACAGCGCGACGCAGTTCCGCCAGGTTACTCAAGTCTCCGCGCGCCAATGGCTGCTCGGCATCGGCGATGCGAAATTGCCTCAGTTCATTCAACACAGATCGGGCGTCAACGAAGGAATACGACCCATTGCCGTCGACTCGAATGGAGGCTTCATCACCGACCGCTTGGCGAACGGCGCGAACCCGTTCGATGTCATTGCGATGATTTTGCTGGCCGATTTTTATTTTGAAGGTAACAAATCCCTCCCGTTTAAGTTCCGCCGCGCGCACCCCGATGGCTTGCGGTCCAAGATCCATTCCTAATCCACCGACTAGATCTATCTCTCGACGATAGGGCCCGCCGAAAAAGCGACAGAGCGGCAGCCGATAGAATTTACCCAATGCGTCATAGAGAGCCATCTCGATGGCGGCCTTAGCGATAGGGTGACCGTGGCGCGCACGATGAAGTTTCAGCAGGACAGCTCCGGTGTTTTCCAAATCCATCTTGATCAGCGCGGGCGCAAAATACTTTTGCGCCATGATCTCCATCGTTTCTAACGTCTCATAAGTATTGCCGGGGCGTCCCTGCGTGGCTTCACCCCAACCTTCGATGCCATCTTCCGTCTCAACGCGAACGATCAGAGAGCGGCAGTCTTCGAGGAACCCGGCGGCACCGCCATAAATCTCCTGGACTGGCAACACCAAAGGGTAGGTGTCAATGGCAACGATCTTCATGGTTGTTTTCGCAGGAGATCACCGATGCGCGCGACATCATCGATCTTTTCTAATTGATCGACAGCCTCTACCAAAGCATCCAGCTGCCGCTCCGACAAGAGCCTGTGGGTTAGCTTTCTTGCTTTGTCTTCGACTTCCGAATGACTCAGAGGATTACGCGGTGTCCCCTTAAAGTGAATGACCAGCGTGGAGTGGCGCTGCTTGTTTGCAAGGCCAATAGTGACTCGCGCCGCGCGGTCCCATCCTTTTCGTTCGATCTCCGAGTCGGTTTCAAGACGAATCTTGCGCATCATGGCAAGTATTTTTTTGTCCGTGAGCTTGTTCTCGTCAAAAGATTCAGGGTCTGTGGGATCGAAATAGAGACTCAGGGCGACGCAGAAAGGGATGCTGTACTGCGCCATCATCAAATCTTTTGGCTGGTAGTTGGCATGATGGGTCACCAACTTTTCGATTCCGCCGACGACGATTTCCTGAATGTCGCCCGGTGCAAAACCAATTTTCCCGCGCAGTTTTTGCAACGCTTCGATGGGTGCGTGAGCATTGATGTGGCAGGCGCAACGCTTGATGCAAATGTTGAGGCTTTCGAACTTTGTGCCCAACTGATGGGTGAGATAAGGGAGTTTAGGTGAATCAGAAAATGTCTGGCAGAATCCAAACTTTCCTTCGAGGACGCTTTCGGGGCCGGCGAATCCTTCGCTTGCTAGAAGGGCGGCGGTGACGCCTCCTTCCGCTGCTTTTCCCAGGTGGAGCCGTTTGACCATGGCGCCCTCCCGGCAGCGGGAAAATTCGATTAGCCCACCGGAATACGAGCCGGCGATACCCAGCGCGTTGACCATCTGGGATTGGTTAAGGCCAAGGAGCCGCCCCGCTGCGACTGCGCCGCCGAACGTGCCGGTCAATCCGGGAGCATGAAAACCTCTTCTCTCCAGAGAATTTCCCGCGGCAACGCCGATTCGCGAGACGACTTCGCACGCGGCTACAAAAGCGCTCAGCAACGCTTTGCCGTTACTTTTTTTCTCTTCCGCCATGGCAAAAGCAGGAAGAAAGGCCGTTGCCCCGGGATGGACGCCGGAGCCTGGCTGGCGCACATTGTCGAGCTCAAAAGCATGGGCCATGACGCCGTTGGCGAGTGTTGCTTGCGCCGCTTGTGCTTTCCAGCTCGCTCCAAAAACGGTAGAACGACCTCGAGCGCCCGTCTCTCGAACCAGTTTGCTCACCGTCTGGCTCCACGGCTTGGTCGATCCGTACACTGAGACCGCGAGGGTATCTAAAATACAAGCCTTGACCCGATCGATGACCTCAGAGGGAACGGATCGGTAATTTAAGTCGACGGCAAAGCGCGCCAAACGTTGCGTGGCATTCATAGATTATGTTAACGCACGACCTTGGCGCCGGCCTCTTTGAGCACATCGCGCATCTGGACGGTGAGATCATCGAAAAACTTGCTCAATGCCGGTCCTTTGAGATAGCCGTCTTCGAACTGATTTTGCTCGACATACTGCTTCCAAGTCGGAGTCTTCACAAAGCGATCGAACACGCCTTCCCAGTATTGAACGACCTCGCGCGGCGCAGCCGGCGGAGCCAGCACCCCCCGGGCTTGAGGTATGATTGGAACATCGATTCCTTGCTCCTTCATAGTCGGGACATCCGGCAGAGAGGCTAAACGTTTTTCGGTTAAGGAAGCGATGACCCGCAAATTGCCCGCGCGGATCTGCTCGCCCGCCTCCTGCGGTTCGATCACCATCATCTGCACATGACCGCCGAGCAGGTTCGAGAGTCTCTCGCCGCCGCTCGGAAAAGAAATGAAGGTCCACTGCGCACCGGTAGCTTTTTGGATCAGCAGGCGGACGAGATTGTCGCGCGATGTGACTGAACCACCGGATTGCCGAAGCTGGTTCGGACTCTTCTTAGCCGCTTCGACGAAATCTTTCATATTTTTGTAGGGAGAGTCGGCTTTAACAACAATGACTGCGGGTTCGAGAACGAGTCGAACGACCGGCGTCAAATCCTTAACAGTGACGTTGGCCTCAGCCGTGGTCAACGGATTAGTCACCCAGACGCCGGTAAAGAAACCGATGGTGTGCGTCTCACCTTTTTTTTCGGCGAGATAGGACATCGCCACAGCGCTGCCGCCGCCGGATTTGTTGACCACCTGCAGCCGCTGCGAGACGAGTTTTTCTTTCTGTAGGAGTTCGGCAATGGCGCGAGCAAAGAGATCCGAACCGCCGCCGGGTCCCGTATGGACGACCACCTCGATTGATTTGTTGGGCTTAAATTCCTGGCTCCAAGCAAGATTGGAGAATACCGCGGCAATTGCCGCCACAAGTAGAGGCGCAAACATCGTCTTACATTTCATCTCTTACCCTCCCTTGAGCCTCTAGAACGAGGTCTTGTAAAACCCGACTTGCAGCCTGCAGCCGGACCTATCACCTTCAGCCCTCTTGCTCAACCGCCTGAATCCTCCAAGAACGAATTTTGCGGATCGCAGGTAAGCACAAGAGTCCCACTGCAATCAGCAGTAAGGTTCCAGAGATCGGTCGATTGACCAGGATCGTGATGTCTCCCTGTGACATCATCAAAGATTGGCGTAGTGCTCGTTCGAGACTATCACCCAACACCATCCCCAAGATCAGGGCCGCGGCGGGGAAATCAAGCTTGCGCATAAGATATCCAAGCAGGCCGAACAGGCCCATCATCCAAACATCAAAAAGACTGTTGTTGACGCTGTAAACACCGACCACGGAGATCCCCAAGATGAGCGGATAAAGAACGTAGTAAGGGAGGCGCAAGATTTGAGCGAAAAGCGGCACGAGAGGTATATTCAAAATCAATAGCAAGACATTGCCGATGTACATGCTCGCGACCAATCCCCAAAAAAGCTCTGGGTGCTCTTGGATAAGAAGCGGTCCGGGCTTGTATCCCCAAAGAATGAGGCCGCCGAGCAGGATGGCTGTAGTATTGCCGCCGGGTATTCCCAGGGTCAACAAAGGAACCAGTGCGCCACCGGCGTCCGCATTGTTTGCGCCCTCGGGCGCCGCTACTCCTTCGATCACACCGGTGCCGAATTTTTCCGGATGCCGCGAGAAGGCTTTTTCAATGCCGTAAGACAAAAATGAGGCGACCGTAGCGCCGGCGCCTGGGAGAGCGCCAACGAAGAAACCGACGAGGGAGCCATTCAAAAAAGCAAAGCGGCAGTCCTTGAGATCTTGCAAGGTCGGCAACAGGTTTCTCAATCCCTTTGAAAGTCTGAAGAGCTCAGCACCGCCTCTAGATTCCAGATTGACCAAGACCTCGGCGATAGCGAAAATTCCGACTGTCGCGGCGATAAAATCGACGCCACCCAGCAATTTGACCTGACCGAAAGTGAATCTCGACTCAGCGGTAAAGAGATCCGTGCCGATGGTCGCGATCCATAGGCCCGCCAGCATTGCCAGCAGAGCCTTGATCATCGATTTGCCTGCCAGAAAAACCACCATCGCCAGGCCCAAAACCATCAAGCCGAAGTATTCCGGTGGAGCAAAGCGCAATGCGAAGCGGGCCAACGGGGGCGCAATCAGCATCAATCCCAAAATCCCGACCGTGCCGGCGATAAATGAAGCGATCGCAGAAATTCCTAACGCCGCTCCTGCCCTCCCTTGTCGCGCCAATTGATAGCCATCCAGGCAGGTGACCACCGACGATGACTCTCCCGGTATGTTGAGAAGGATGGAAGTCGTCGACCCACCGTAGCGCGCGCCGTAAAAGATCCCCGCCAGAGCGATAATCGCCGTAGTGTGATCCATCTTGAGCGTCAGCGGCAGCAGCATCGCGATCGTCGCCGCCGGCCCTAATCCCGGTAACACGCCTACCACCGTACCCAAAATCACTCCGATCAAACACCAGAAGAGATTAATCGGCGTCAACGCGACGGAAAAGCCGAGCAGGAGATTTTCCAGAGCACCCATACTTTAATGCTGTCTTAGGATCAAAATCCCCAGCGACCGGCAGGTAAGGAAACATTGAGTGCCATGACAAAGAGGAGATGGAATCCCACGGCGAGACCGATCGCTACTCCGACGGAGGGTAACAAGGGCCGCCGGTCTAAAGCCACGATCAGAAATACGGTAAGAATGACGAAGCTGGCGCTAAAACCGATCCAAGCAAAAAGAGCGATAGCCACCATCAACCCGCACCAGCCTACCAAAGCTCTGCCGGCGCCTTGCCAGGTTGAGGAGTCACTCGGGGAATCTTTTGTGAAAGCCGAGCAGGATGAGAGCATGAGATAACCGGCGCAACTCATCAATCCGATCCCGAGCCACAGCGGGAAAAAGCCGGGACCGGGTCCAACCTCGGAGACATACGGCAGTTTGGACGCGACAGAGATCACATAGAGTCCAAAGGCCGCCAGACAAGCCCCCGCCAGGATATTTCCTTTAGTCGTTTTCAAAGGACGGCTTCAGCGTGCCAAGATATAGGCTTCCTTAGGTGAGGAGCGAATCCGGGCTGCATTGGACCTCAGATAGATCAGCCGTGGAGAACATCTAAAAGGCGCGCATTTGCGTACCGTCTCGGTGACCCGGGATCCGAATGAGCACGAAGATGAATCACGAACACAGTTAGCCCGAATCGATCGAGTGCACCGAGGTATCAAGGTTTTCAGCGGGATGTTAGGATTCTGCCGGTGCTTTCTTATATCTCGCCTTGGGCACGATCTCAGCGACTGTCCCGCCGGGAGCGCGAAACTTGATGGGGATTACTCCTGGATCGCTGATCAATTCGCAGCCGAACTTCTCCAAGTCCGCGGCCGACTGCTTGATATCGTCGACCTCGATAGCAAAATGATGGATGCAGGGTCCAAGCCCTGAAGCGCGCGCCTCGGCCGAGTTTTCGTTGTCATACTTGATCAGGGCGAGATCGATAGCGCCATCGGTTAAATGGCGTGACGTGTGATCTCTCACCTGGCCTGTTTCTACTTCGACGAAGCCAAAACTCTTCTCGTAGAATTGCGTCGCCTTTTCCAGATCGTCGACTTTGAGCGCGATGTGAACGATTCGAGCCATGGTTCCTCCTCAGTGATCGTCCGACCTCTAACACGGTCGGGAGAAGTGATTCAAGATTTCACTTTGTTTGAACGGTGAACGTTTCCTTGAGTTGCTTACTGCCTAGCTCTCTCAGCAAACCTCCAGTCATAAACTCGTTGAGCCTGGACGCTGCCTTTCTCCTTCTCTTTGGATCTAAAGGTTCCGACGGCGATCCACTCGTCTACCACTGAGTTCGGGACACTAAGGTCGGGATTATACTGCTCGCGGTAAAGCGCATAGAATTTTTCAGCAGCGCCTCGGTCTAACTTCAAGGTCTTCTCCATCAGCTCGATCCCGATCTCGCGTTCGCTTTGGATAAACAAAGTGGCCGCCCTTAAACCTCTTAGCACTCGAACAATCTCATCGGGCTGTTTGTCGATTTTCTTCTGCGCAGTGCTGATTCCGGTAATCGGTATCTTTACAAGCTCGGCCATCTCCTTGACCGAGACCAGCGTCTTGAATCCTTTCTGCTCGGCAAAGTATTCAAACGGACTGCCGACCACAGTGGCATCGACAGCGCGGCTGATCAATGCCGCAAAGCGAGCGTCGGGAGTTCCGCTGATGGTTTGCAACGTCACATCTTTGTCGGGATCCAAGCCGCTTCGGCTCAGGGCGGTATAGATGGCAAAATCGGCTGAGCTGCCGAATGAGTTGATAGCGATTCTTTTTCCTTTGAGCCCCTTAAGGCTGCTAATCTCCGGGCTGGAGATAATCGCATAGCCGCTCGATTTCGCCCCCGAGGCAACTATTTTTACCGGAAGCCCACGTACCGCCGCGCCGGCAATAAAAGGCAGGATCGTGACATAATCGATTTCATCCGCCATCAGAGCGCTGAGCATCAGGGTCGTTCCTCGCATGGTAATCAGCCTGACAAGAAGGCCTTCCTTTTCGAAAAATTTCCTATCGACGGCCACCTGATAGGGTAGCGAGCTCCAGTTCGACCCGCCAGTCCAAGCGATATTGATCGGTTTGCTTTCTGCGGTTTTACCATCGGCAGCAAAGCCAAACAAAAGGAGAACTGAGCCGAGAAGTACAATGACGGGCCCCTTAAAGTTCATGGCTGATCCTTCTAATCGAATTCTCAACAGCACTGGTCAAAGTTTAACCCGTCGAGCGAGCATTTCGCGCCGACGAATATTAAATCCGGAATCTGGATATCCGTCACTGGATCAAGGTCAGTACTGAACGACTGCTTCAAGGTTATAGAAGAGAAGGCATTTCGCAGTCAATGAAGAACATCGCATCTTGCGACTTAGACTGAGTCCCGCTCGATGACGCGGCATGTCGTAAAAACTCAAACATAGCTTTATCGTGCTTGGCTCGGATTCCCCATACGGTATTGAGGGAGCGCAATTGTCGCTGAAATGACACAGAGGTGAGGAGTCTGTCGGCACTTCCAATAAGGCCTCTAACGATGAATGGATTTACCGCTGGCTGATCAGCAAGCGATTACAGTAACTCCGGCTCTGCAGGCCTGAGCTTTGGTGATGGGTGGGCGTAACAGAAGCTCTGATGCATAGCAGACCGAGTGTTTACGCGCAGTGCCTTACTTTCCGGTACAGCGCGGTTTCGAGCTCCAGCAGCTGAACCGGTTTTTCCAGATAAAGAGCGCCTAAGGAGTCGGCTCTTCTTTTAATTTCTTCGGAGCCGCGCCCCGTAATCAGGATCGCCTCTATTCTGTGGGTCACTTTTTTCAGAGCATCCAATACGTCGATACCATTTAGCTTCCCGGGTAGATTCAAATCACTAATCACCACATCGAACTGCATGGTGGACAATAGCCTGAGCGCTGCCTCGCCGTTTTCCGCCTCATGAACTTCGTAGCCCGATAGCCTGAGGAAATGCGCAATGCTGCGGCGGGAGACGGCTTCGTCTTCAACAAAGAGGATAACAGCCATGAATGCGACCCTCCCGCATCTCCGAAAGTGCAATTTCCACGCCCTCGAGGAGTGCGTCTAATCTCAAGAATGTCCGGGGAGGTGCTTACGGCGGCGGCTCTTGACGTAGCAGAGCTGAAATCGGTGAAGACAGTTAGTTTCAAGATCAGTACAGGTCAGCTGGTCGAGTTAAATAATAGTTTGGATCCTGCGACGACGGTACCCGCAAGCTGTCCGATTCATTCGCCGGAATTTGGGATCCGATCACATCGAATCGGGGGAAGCAACAAGCGACTTCGGCATTTAAGTCATGAGAATTCGCTAAGGAGTCCAAGTGAATAACTATGATCTTTATCGTTAGATAGCGATCCATTCTCAATTCGGCTATTTCAAACAGTCTAAATCGAAACAAACGGCGTCTAGAGGGACGTTCTCCCTACCTATCCTCGTCGCATTTTACGTAGGGGTATCACTTTCCCCGGCAAAGTTGACCTTCGTTCAGTCTTTATTTCAGTGTATTTCTTAGAATGTTACCCGGCCTGTTTGTTGCTGTCGCTTGTGCCTTGCAAGGAGAACGGCCGTGATAACGTTTGCTGACAGAATTGAGCCTTCCAGAGTCCTCCAGACATCGATTAGAGATTCTGAAGCCGTATGGTAGTTGTGATTGGGCTCGCGCGCGCTGACTACGAGCGATTGCTGCAAAAGATTCCCATTGATACTCCTGCATTTGCGGTTCTCCGGCGCTGCCCGGAGCTTCACCGATGGGGACGTGAAGAACCGCTGTTCAAATGCGTAATCATCGAGTGTAATTGCGACGAGGCATTAGTGCTGTTAGAAGCCGCCAAGCAGCATTGTGAAAGAGCGGTAGCGGATATTGAGTACGGACTTAAGTTGTCCCGAGCCTTCGATCTGATCAGTTGAGTAGCCTTTGTTCAGGGCTAGTTTCCAACATTTCTCCAATTTTGATCTGGAGATCGACACAGCTAAATGGTTTGACAAGGTAGTCGTTGCAGCCCGCTTCCAAGCAGGTCCTTAATTCGTGAGGACGAAACAGCGCAGTTGTTGCCAAAATCGGAATATTCTTCGTGTCGGGATGAGTCCGCAGGGCTCTCGCCGCTTCCCAGCCGTCCATTACCGGCATCCTCATGTCCATTAGGATCAACTGCGGCTTCTCTGCGATAGCTTTCTCCAAGCCTTCTCTACCGTGACAGGCGCGAACCGGAAGAAAGAAGAGCCGCTCGACGATAAGACATAGTAGATCGCGCATATCCGGGTTATCTTCGACGATTAAAATCTTCATTCGCCTCCACCATCCTCAGTTTGTCAGTAATTTTTGTGTTTTTGTGTTAAGGACTCCGAAATTGCGCGGGGTTAATATCACAAACAATTTTTTTTTCAAGGCAAGCTAAGAGTCAGGGGTGAGGAAGTCCTCTCAGGCAGCAGCTTCTCTCGTCGCCGGATTCGATCAACAAAGGGGTGGAAGTCTCTCGGATGGGTGTCGGCGTAACGGTGGGGGCATTGAAGCAGTAAATGCGACTGTCAATTCTGTTTAAAGTGTAAAGTGTAAATAGTTGTACAGCGAAACTAGTTCAGTCACTGCTCGTTTCTTCGACGGAAAGACGCCAGCAGCGCCGACAGTGGCGCGCGCCGAAAGCTTTACGGCCGCCGCACGCGGGGCAACAATAGGCGCGGGGATCTTTTCTGCTCTTGTCCACCAACTTGAGCGGGCTCAGAGCCAGGCGCAATTCCCGTACTTCTTTTTCATCAGCCCGTTCGGGGCACTCGCGACCGCGTCGCAGCCAAGGCCAGTGAAGCAAGACGTCGCCCGGTTTAGTGATGGTTACGATTTTGAACTGCTTGATGCTGCCGCAGCCGAGTTGCTTTTGCATCTCGGCGCATTTCATCAGCGCCATGCCGCTCATTTTCATGGGGCACCAGACCATGCCCGTCGGGTAACTCCACTCCTTCCCAGCAATTCGCCCGTCGGCGCGCCGCTTTTTAACTAGTTGGGCTTTTTTTATTACGCTAGACATTTTGGACGTTTTTCGGTCTCAGTATGCGTCAAATCGTTTAGATCGCAAGCGAGAAACACGTCGAGCAATCGGGCAATCTTCTTTCGACATGATTCCCGCTTAATAAACTTGGGATCGAAAAATCACAAGAGGACAGCAACACTACTTCGTGCCTATCAAGATAGCGCTGCGACATTTAGCATACCGATGGCGCATGCCTCAGTCATGAACGACCAGTTAGGAAATATTAACGCGCGCGCTTCTGACCGCAAATCTCTCTTTTGGTTCAAGTATTTGCCGTGATCTGCTGTTCAGGCGGAGGAGAAGACGGCTCGCGAGCCACGCCAGTGAGCGTGGCGGCGATCAGATAATTTGCGATAAACAACAGAAAAACAATTTGATAGCTACCGCTGATATCGAAAGCCAATCCTGCCAGCAAAGCTCCGACGCCCAGTCCACCCTTATGAAAGGGCTCTAGAACGCTAGTGATGGCGCCGAAAGAGCGCCGGCCGAAGTAACGGGCAATCAAAACATGCATCAAAACAAAACCGCCCCGCGCGCTCAATCCGAATAGAACGGCGAAAAAAAACGCCGCCGGCGCGCCGCGCACTTGGGTTAGCAACACCACAGCGGCGGCGGCAAGCAGCATCGTTGTTACGCCTAGGGTGCGGGGATGGAATCTTTCTGCCAGAGCCCCCCACAAGCCGCTGCCGAATGCTCCGGTTAAGGCCATGACGCTCAACGCTCCGGCGGCTAACGCGGGCTGAATAGTCATGTCCGTAAAATACGCCACCATATGAAAAGCAATGCCGCCGGTGGAAAGCGAATAGAAGCTGGCAGCGGCGACCAGGAGCCAAAGCGTGCGGGTGCGCATGGCATCTTTCAACGTCCAGCTCCGCTCGGCGGCCGCAGTGGGCGGCATCGATTCGCGGTCGGCTTGCATGGATTTCAGAGCCGCCGGCAGGGCTCCGTCGGGCAGCACTCCCATGTCTTCGGGCTGGCGACGCAAAAAGAACAGTCCTGGCAAAACTACCAACACCCAGAGAGCAATGCCCAGCATCATAAATGCGCTCCGCCAACCGTAGGCTGCAATCATAAACTGGTAGAGCAGAGACAACGCAAAAGATCCCAGGGGCACGGACAGCGCGACCAAGCCGATAGCGCGGGGACGCTTCAAGTAAAACCAGTTGGTCACCGCGGTCATCGGCACGACACCGGTGAGCAACGTTTCAGCCAATCCTCGCGCAGGCACAAAGGTCGCGTAAAACTGCCAGGGCTCGTAGGTCAGGCTAAGACACATGACGAATATGCCGACTATGGCGGCGCCGAAGGGAAGCAAGATGCGCGGTCCCAGCCGGTCTGCAAGCGGGCCAACCAGCGGCGCCAAAAGGCCGCCTGCGACCGATCCGATCGTGATCGCGGAGGAAGTAAGTGTGCGGCTCCAGCCGAGATCCTCGGTGATTGGCTTGAGAGCCACCGCCATTGTGACATTACTCACGCCCGATCCTAGAAAGCCGGCGAGCATGGCGATCCCGACAATGATCCAGCCGTAAAAGAAGGGTAGTTTCACGGTTTGGGTTTAGCGAAGGCAGCGCCGAGTTTACCAGCGGGAGAGGAGCTTACCCATGGCGCATGGAGCATTTTCCCGAGCACACAGTGGTGTGGCCGAGTGATGGGCAGGTCGCAGCACCATAGTTTCGTTGCAGGCAAAGTGTGTGAATGAATCTTTCACTCTAGAAATCGGACGGATTTTCAACCGAACCGCTCCGGCGTGCGGCATTCCGGCGCGAACAAGTTGGTTCTCTTATTTCATCTTTTGGAATAGAAAAAAAGAACATAATCCAACTAATGGATGCGCCATCTGGAGTGCTTGGCAGCCGCCTTACATCAATCCGATCATTTTGTTAGTTTGAATGGAGCCCGCCAAAAATTCGCAGTCGAAATATTCAAGGAGATTAGTTTGATCCGCATCGGTTACGCTTGCATCAACACTAAGCTCGACGCGCCTAACCGCACCTGCCGGCTCAAGAACGCAACGCCGGAAAGACTTCTCGAGCTGGCCTCGGCCAATGTTGCAGCGCTCCAGCCAATTTTGGAATGGAACGCGGCGCGCGGCATCGAGCTCTTCCGCATCACGTCGGACGTGATCCCATTTGGCTCGCATCCAATTAATACGGTCCCATGGTGGCGGCTCCTCAAGCCAGAATTTGAGCGGCTCGGTCAGTTCATCGCAAACAAACGTTTGCGCGTCTCGATGCACCCGGGACAATTTACGATTCTCAATTCCCCCCGTCCTGAAGTTGTTGCTAACAGCGTCAAAGAACTCGAGTACCATACGGCGGTTCTCGATGCGCTTGGAGTCGATAACAGCCATAAAATCGTTATCCACCTGGGCGGCATCTATCAAGATAAGCGGGAGAGTCTCGGTCGCTTCGTCGATAATTGCAAAAAACTCGTTCCACGGATCAGGGCGCGGCTCGTGATCGAGAACGACGAGCGCTGCTACACAGTTGCCGACGCGCTCGGCGCCTCAAAAGCCATCGGCGTGCCGGTGGTATTCGATGTCTTTCATCATATTTGGAATCCGGCGCTCGAAGCACTGCCAGTGAGATCGATCGTCGAGCTCGCCGCCAAGACCTGGCGCAAGCGCGACGGACGGGTCAAAATACATTACTCGAACCAATCGCCCGGAGGACCACCGGGGGCTCATTCGAAGTCGATCAACGTCGGAAAATTTTTGCAGTTTTATGACACGATCCACGATCTCGATGTGGACATCATGCTCGAGGTCAAAGACAAACAACAGTCGGTTTTGAAGCTCTCACAAGCCCTGCGCGCGCGCCAACTCCGTGCCGCTTGATTTTTTTGAGCGAAGTTAGACATCCAACCGACGTGTTGAGTGAACCATCCAAAGGCGCTGCAGAGCAGAAACTTGGCTCGCCAGAAGTTCAACCGATGCCATCAACCTTCTACGAACGATTGAACAGATCGAAGCGACTGAACGTCTGGAAGGGTTGGAACAAATCGCTTCAGCGATTTCCCACTGGCTCCAGCCCGCTCTTGGTAATGGCGCCAGCCGCTTCCGGTGACGCGAGGAACTTAACGATTGCGTGAGCCGCGTTTGAATCTCCGGTACTCCGCGCGACGCCTGACGAAAACACCGAGACTTTTTGCACTTCGGGCGGCAACGGTGTCACATAATCGATGCCGGGTACGGGCAGCAGCTCGCTGATCTGCTGGAAGCCGATCTCCGCCTCGCCGCGCGCCACCACAGCGCCGACTCGCTCGCCACCTTCAATTCGTTTGCATTTGCTCAACACCTGATCGGCTATCCCGAGTCGCTGAAGCAGTTCGTTGGACAAATATTCGCCGCTTACGCTGGCCGAATATGCGATGGAGTTCGCTTGCAAAAGCGTGCGTCTCAGCGCGTCCACGGTGCTGATGTCCGGCTTACGGGCTCCGGTCCGCACTGCCATACCGATGGCTGAGCGCGCGACCGGAGTATAGCTTTCGGCGATGATCAGGCCTTCCTTGATGAATCCAACTAATACCGCATCGGCTACAATGACCACGTCGACGGGTTCACCACGTCGTAGCCGATGCGGGATCGAGGTTTCCCCCGTTCCTATGGAGGTTGCGGCGGTCACGATTTTCTTCTTGGTGACGAGTTCGAGCCGCGGAACGAGCTCAAGATAGGCTGCGGTAAACGCGCCTGAGGTCATAACGCGTAAATCATTTTTCATGCTATTGGCCGTATTCATAGTCGCCTCAATCTGTTGACATCGTTGTATTCGCCCGCTCATCTACCAGTATCCCCAAGCCTAAAAGCGATCAAGATATTGGCAGTGATCTAACAGCATCGTTTGCTGAGTTGTTTGAAATGACAGACGATGTATTTATATTGGACTTCTAAACCGGAATTAAGGTTGTTCAGTGCGCTGAAAAGACATTTACTAACACGAGAATAGGAGCTAACCCAATGGCGATGATTGATGCCGATACCCATGTCGACGAATCTGAAGAAACCTGGAAGAAGTTGGAGGGTACGTCCTGGGCGAAGTATATTCCGGTGACGATCGCGATGCCGCCGGACGAAGCCAAACGCGCCGGCTACAACCCGACCAATAGTCGTTGCTGGGTGGTGGAAGGCAGGCTGCAGAACCGCGCGCTCCGTGATGAAGTCAATCATCCGCCGCGAATCCTGCGAGAGCTCCAGGACGTGCCGGGCCGGCTCGCTCACATGGATAAGATGGGCGTCGATGTGCAAGTTATCTTTCCGACGTTCTTCATCCGCTACAATACCAGCAACGCGGAAGCGGAATGGGCGCTGACCACGACCTATAACCGCTGGCTTGCGGATAAATGCGCGCAAACCAAGGGTCGGCTACGATGGGCGGCTGTGCTACCGCTGCTTCAGCCGGACAAGGCTGTCGAGGAGCTCCGTTGGGCGAAAGCGCACGGCGCCTGCGGCATCTTCAAGCGCGGCTTCGATCTCGACAGGAAGGTAACCGATCCGCATTTTTTTCCAATTTACGAGGAAGCGAGCGCGCTCGACCTGCCGCTGTGCATCCACACCGGACATCCGCTTCCGGCAAGCGAGTGGGACCGGGGTTTTCCGATCATGTATTCGTTCACACAGCTGGTGAGCTCCGGGCTCGCGGAGAAGTTTCCTAAACTTCGGTTTGGCTTGATCGAATCGGGGGCGTCGTGGATTCCCTATGCCATCTCTCAGTTGGGAGCGGTCAAACGCCAGGCGCTGCGCGGCCAGCAGACTCGATTGCCGCGCCTGTTCGAACTGGAACCGGAATTGTTCCAGGCCAACCGTTTGTTCGTTACCATCGATCCGATTGACGATATCGAATCTTTACTGAAATTCGGCACTGAAGATAATCTAATGATCGGCACCGACTACAGCCACACCGACATCTCCGCCAATCTGAGCGCTTTGGACGAAGTCCGCAGCTGGGCTGAAGAGGGCAGGATCAGCAATGCTCAAGCAAGGAAAATTCTCGAGAGCAATTCGAAGGCGTTCTACGGCCTGTAGAATACAGATGCATCGCGGTGCTTGAGGATTCTCATCGGGATCGCTTCCTTCCCGGCGCCCTTCCGGCATACGACCGGCAGATGTTGAACCGTGAATGGATAGGGCCCCCACAACCCGCGCTGGATCTGGCCGCTCCAATCTTAAGTTCGGCCAAATCGCTTTCCGGTTTGAGGCCGCCAGTTCTCTGTGTTCCAGGAACTAATCTCTACTGCAAACCTGATGATTGCCGGCAGCTAAAGCCATTCGACTGCCTCGCTAACCCTGAGCGGCGGTAAGAAGTCTGCAACCCGTACAAGTGAAATAGAATCGCGAACCCAGTTAAAAATCGCTCGACATTAACTTCAACTTGTTCTATGGCCCGGGAAGAGAGATCTGCACTTCGGATGCCATACCAGGCGAGTAGCGGAACGCCTGGAGCCGATACGAGTTGCAAACGACACCCGTAGCGCCGCCGCCGAAAATGCGACATTCTGGAAAGGGATGCAGGCGAGAGAGAAGGGAAAGCACGTGTATATAAAGGAAGAGAGGAGACTAAAATGAGAATTAGAGTGATTGCTATATCCTTTCTCTTCTCTGTGGTTCTTTTTGCCTCCGGCTATGTGCTGCTGATTCACGGCGCTGCGGCCACGTCCAACCCTGATCTGTTCGTTTTCCCCAAATATCAGTACGGCCCCGCGGACAAAGTTTGGGACGAAATTATGGTCGGAATCGCCAAGGCAGAGGCTGACTACGTGCGCGCGGTTTTGCGTCGCGGGGGTGTCGCCCCGGAATTCAAGGAGCAGATCATCGCGTTTCGTGACGAGGCCATTTACTGGGATTCTGTCGCTAAGATCATGGTCTATCATTCCGACTTTGATTCTGCCCGTCAGGCCGGGAAGAAAGCTGAAATGCTGCTCCGGCAAATGACGGGCGTGATAGCGGGAGAAAAGACTTAGCTGAGTGCGCGCGCAGCGGAATGGCGACGTTTCCGCCAGAAACTAGCAGGCTGCTGAAAAAAATCCATATGCTTCGTTGCCGCTCAATCGCCTCACCTCTGGATCTTTTGACAGCCTGCAAGAGGCTTTTTTCAACAGCCTGCTAGGCCGGCAAATCGGCAACGGCAATACCCGAATCGATAGCTTCACACTTGGCTTCTTCGGCGGCGGATTTTTGTTGCGCCAGCGCGAGCACCTCGGCGGCGCGGGCGCGAGGAATAAAGCAAACGCCGGTGTCATCGGCGAGCACGATATCTCCGGACGCCACGCGCACCCCGCCGACCACGACCTCGCCGTTGATCTCGACGGTTTCAATGCGCCACTTACCGGTGACCGGCGTGATCTCCGTCGCCCATACCGGATAGCCGATCCGGCGCGAGTGGCCGATGTCGCGCACGCCGCCGAATACGACAGCGCCCGCCTCACCCTGGCGTTTGCCGGTTTGGGCGGAGATGCCGCCCATGTTGGAGATTCCCGCCACGCCATCGATCACCAGGACGTCGCCGGATAGAGCGAGATTGTGCGCTTCGAACTCGGCCATCTTATTGACATGCCGGCGCGCGGCTTCGTAGACATGCTCGCGTTGGATGATGTTGCGAACCGTGAGGGCCGGACCAACAATCGACTGCCCCACCATCGTTGGTTTGAGCACTGATCCGCCGATGACGCCGGTAATGCCAAGCTCATCCATCACGTCGGAGACGATGCCGCTGGCATCGCCGAGCGCCCGGAAGCCTTCGATGATTCCGTCCGGCGGTCGTGGCGTTTCCATCCTTCGAATGCGCTCACGCGCGATCTTACCGGTAAGTTTTCGTTCCGTCATCATCACCTCCCGGAGCATGTATCGCGGCCAAAATAGGACGGGTGGAATTTACCGTCAAGCCGGCCAGCAAGTTTTTTTATTGTGCGCATGTAGAAGCAGCTTGCGCTGCGCGTCCAATGCTACCGAACGAACGAGATCTCGGTGGGCTTGAATTTCATGTCACCAATGTGGGCGCGGGTGCATAAGACCATGCGCGTTGACAGCCGATAAATCCCCGGCCTATAAACAAGTGACCAATGCGGAGGTGAAACATGGGTAAGCTCAGGCACATCGCATTTATTTCTCAGGAGCCAAAGAAACTCAGCGATTTTTACCAAAAGCATTTTGGCTTCGAGGAATGCAAAGTGTTTCCCAGCGGCTCGCGCATGGTGATCGATCCCCTTTTTAATTTGGCGTTTCTACAGAGCAGGGGTGACCAAGCGGGGCCGGTGGTCGGCACCCACCGCGCCGATGGCGCGGAGCTGGAGCGGCAGCCGGGAATTCATCATTACGGTTTTCTTGTCGATGACTTGAACGAGGCCGTCGCCAAGCTGCCGGCATCCTTGAATCGCGGTGCGAGCCCGCAAGTTTCGGCGGGAGTCGGTGGTGCCGAGGGGGCGCGGCCGGCGGAAATGCGATTTGTCGATCCCTGGGGAAACAATGTCGATCTTTCGTCGCGCGGCTTTCTCGGCAGGGAAGAGAAAAGGATCCCCGGAGTGCGACTGCTCGCGGTGCAAGTCCCCGACTTGGCCGCGGCGTGCGAGTTTTATCAACAGCAGTTCGATCTCGACATCGTCGGTTGGACCGATGATGGGACGGTGCGCCTGAGTGACGGAACCATAACCTTGCTCTTGACCAAAACACAGCTGCGTCCCAAGAGCGGCGTGCAATACTTCGGTATCCAGGTAAGCGACGTGGCGGCACTCAAGAGGAGCTTGCAAGACAGCGGCTTCGCGGTTTCAGAGGACGCGCCCGGGCAGATTCACTTCATCGATCCGGAAGGGAATCGGGTGGCCGTGTCGCAGACCGGCTGGACGAACTAAACTCCGCACTTCAAGGTCCCTACCGTAGTCCGAGCTCTTTCTGGATCTCTCGCAAAATGGCGAAGTCGGCAACTTCGCCGAGCGGAATGGTCATCGGCTAACAACTAAAACGATATTGAGAGAGCGCGGCTGGCGCAGTACCGTTCGTCACCCCGTAGACGACAGCTGCGATCTCACCGCCGTTTTCTCACCCGAAAGATGCGAGCGACAGTCCGGCGTATTGTCAGTCCGACGGCTCATCTCTTTTGGACTCCAAGCAACCCAAAGAACTCACTCTCCATCTGACGAAGGGCTTCTGGATGCCCGTGCTTGTAATCTCTAAAGGGTTGCCAAAAGCGAAACGTTCGCGTGCGGTGGAAGGGACGGAAGACGACCGCGAGCGGATTGAATTGCCGATAACCCCCGAAATGATGGAACGCCAGCCGAGCAACCGAAACACGCCAGCGCTTACGCTGTGACCAATTGAGAACGATGCTCCGCTCACCGATGTGCGGAAGAATCTCTTTTTCGATGTGGTCTCGCCAAATGGGACTGTCGGAGTAGACGAAGAGGATGTCATGCCCACGAAGACACCACCACGTCCAGATGGTAATGTGCAGGCAAATCGTTGATACCAGGAAGAGAATAAGTGCGGTGCCTGCAATAGCGACGATTAGCGGAACGAACGGAACGATCAGCGCAATCTGCCACCATTTGAACTTTGGTCTAGCGTTCGCAGTGTTCATCAGCCGCTGATAAGCCTACGCCATCACGCGATTGTGAATGATCCGGATGATGCCCGCAATATGATGATCTTGCGCCCATCGAGTGTCGGGAAAATATGTTGAACTCCGCTCGCTGTCGGAGAGATGTACCTTCTCGATCCGGGGGTTGTCAATCATTGATCGACGACGTCTACTCTAGCCCGTCTATTCTTTCGATCTCGCGCCGTGTGAGGCTCTAAATGATCCGACTTGAACGCGGAAGAAGGCTGGTAAGCTGATCTTATTGACCCTTTCCGCACGGGCGGTGTAGTTTGACAAAAACGACGGGGGTAAATCACGATGATCGATCTCTACTATTGGACGACGCCGAACGGACACAAAATCACAATCTTCCTGGAGGAAGCCGGGCTGCCGTACTCGATCAAGCCAGTTGATATTTCTAAAGGCGAGCAATTCACGCCGGAGTTTCTGAAAATCTCGCCGAACAATCGCATACCCGCGATAATCGACCAAGACCCGGCCGACGGCAAAGGATCGCTCAGCGTGTTTGAGTCCGGCGCAATCCTTCAATATCTGGCCGAGAAGACCGGTAAATTTTTGCCGGGCGATGTGCGCGGGCGGAGCGCAGTGATGCAGTGGCTGTTCTGGCAGATGGGCGGGCTCGGTCCCATGGCGGGGCAAAACGGCCATTTCAACAACTATGCGCCGGAGAAGATACCTTACGCGATCGACCGTTACGTCAAGGAAACCGAACGGCTTTACGGCGTCCTCGACGAGCGGCTCGACGGCCGCGACTTTATCGCGGGCGATTATTCGATTGCCGATATGGCCTGCTATCCCTGGATCGTGCCGCAT
>DASUVS010000149.1:0-4769 GCA_036378835.1 Binatia bacterium
ATTTGCCTTCGCCGATACCCAGCACGTTACCACCGACGGAGATCTCCGTGACGAAATATTTGGCGTGATCGGGACCACTTTCAGAAACCAAATGATAAACCGGCGGCGCTCGAAAAAGCAGTTGGCTAATTTCTTGGAGTCGGGTTTTATAATCCTGCTGGCCCAGTCTTCTTTCGATAATATCAGCGGCGAAATAGCGTTCGATGATGCGCCGAGCCGGATCGTATCCACCATCTTGATAAACTCCGCCCAGTAAGGCTTCGAACGCGCCCGCCAGAATCGACTGCTTTTTTCTTCCGGCACTGCGCTCTTCGCCTTTACCCAGAAGCAACAGCGGGCCGAGCGCCAATGCGCTCCCCTTCTCGGCCAGCGCGACAGCGTTGACCAGTCCAGCGCGCATGCGCGATAAGTCTCCCTCGCTCCGCTCGGGAAAACGCCGAATCAACAAATCACTGATCGCTAGATCGAGCACCGCGTCGCCGAGAAACTCAAGGACTTCGTTATTGCTTCCGGTTTTTTTTCGATCGTGAGAGACGTGCGTCAGAGCCTTAACCAAGAGCGACCGGTCTTTGAAGGTATAACCGAGCTCTTTTTGAAGAGCCTCTAACTGTGATGGATTTTTCAAAGTCCCTGCTAGGCGCTCGCCTCGCTTGGATTTTCGCGCTCGCCAGGCTCGCCAGGATAGATGGCTGCGCCCCTCAAGCAGCCCCCTGCGAAGCCGTCGATCTGGACATCCACCTCTTCATTCACCCGGTAATTTCCACGGTTGACGATGATGGGCAAGTAATTTCTGGTAAAGCCGCGGCGCCCGCCGCTGCCGCGGTCGATCTTCTCTTCGATTAAAACCGCCATGCGCCGGCCGCGGAAGGTTTGGCAAAAGTGTTCTTTTTTCTCGGCGCCGAGTTGTCGCATCCTTTGCGCGCGCAATTTCTTGACCGAGATAGGCACCGGGTGCGAGAAGATCGAGGCGGCAGTGCCGCGACGCTGCGAATACGGAAAGACGTGAAAATAAGTCAGCGGCAGCGATGCGAAGTAAGCCAATGAGCTTTCGAACTGCTCATCGCTCTCACCCGGAAAGCCGACGATGATATCGCTGCCAAGAGCGGCTTCCGGCAATCGTTCACGAATTTTATTTAACAGCTCGCGATAATAGGCGGTATCGTAATTGCGCCTCATCTGTTTGAGAATCGTGTCCTCACCCGCCTGCGCGCAGATATGCAGGTGCGGGCAGATAGCCTCTGAGCC
Organism: Binatia bacterium; assembly: GCA_036378835.1. Lineage (GTDB taxonomy): Bacteria > Desulfobacterota > Binatia > UBA9968 > UBA9968 > WHTF01. The sequence continues at coordinate 1,246 of DASUVS010000149.1, forward strand.
GGCGATGAGACCGAGCAATCGGTCCGGCACCTCGCGAGGATCGAGAGAGCTCAGGCGAATTCGTCGAACCAGGGTGCTGTCGACGAGCATTTCCAACAGAGCGGTGAGATCGATCCTCGGGCTTAGATCTTGTCCGTATCCGCCGAGATGAATTCCGGTCAGGACGATCTCTGCATAACCCGAGTCGGCTAGCAACCTAACTTGATTCAGAACTTCGCGCGGCGCGACACTGCGACTCAGGCCGCGGGCGGTCGGGATAATGCAGTAGGTACAGGTATAATTACAGCCTTCTTGAATCTTGAGGAATGCGCGAGTATGTCCGGGCAAAGCCCGGGTGCCGAGCACCGGCACCCCGCGCTGCCGTTTCACATCGCTGACGTGAATTTGGGGAGAATTGAAATCTGTCGTTTCGACCAGGCGCAGCAAATCATCGAGGCGGTTAAGCCCGACGATAAAGTCGACACCTTGAACTCGCGCCAGCTCTGCCGGACTTACCTGCGCGTAACAGCCGGTCAGGAGTACCTTGCTGTTCGGGCTCCGGCGCTTAGCGCGGCGCACTAGCTGCCGTGCCTCCCAATCGGCGCGATCGGTCACTGTGCAGGTATTGATGATGTAGCAATCGGCTGGTTCGTCGAAGGGCACAAACGTGTGCTTCTCTTCCAAGCGCGACTGAATTACCGCCGAATCATACTGGTTGATTTTACAACCGAGCGTCGTCAGTGCTATCCGCATATGCTGGGCAATGGCACGAGGCAAGAGATGATAGTCTCTAATGCCTAATGCTAATCTCTTTCTGATCGAATCGCGTGTTCGATCCAGCCTCCGCCAAGGAGCTTCTCGCCGCGATAAACGACCGCCGCCTGACCCGGCGTTACCCCCAGGTAGGTTTCTTTGAAGTGCACCTCGCAAGCGTTGTTTTCGGCTATACGTATGACACATGGAATCGCCGGCGAACGGTAACGGATTTGCACCTGCGCCGCGAACTCTTCGCCGACCGGCGGCTCGACCCAATTCATCCGCTCCGCAATCAGACCGCTGCAGGCAAGTTCACTCCTAGTCCCAATGACGACCCGCTTCGACGCTCGATCAATATGGAGAACATAAGATGCTTCTGGTGCGGCAATCCCAAGCCCCCGACGTTGGCCGATAGTGAGAGCGTGAATGCCGTTGTGCCTGCCCAATACTTTACCGGATCTGTTGACGATATCGCCGGTGCCAAGATCCTTGGCATCCGCATGGGCCTGGACCAAAGTCTTGTAGTCACCGAAGCAGATGTCCTGGCTCTCGGGGCGATCGGCCACCGATAAACCGAACCCGCGCGCTATTTCCCGGACCTGGTTTTTACGCAAATCGCCAACGGGAAAAATCGTGTGCGCCAATTGATCCTGCGAAAGAGCAAACAAGAAATACGACTGATCTTTTGCCTGATCGATGCCGCGCAGCAGTGAAGCTTGCCCGGAAGGGTTGTCGCGCGCCACCCGTGCGTAGTGGCCGGTGGCCACGTAGTCCGCATGTTGCTGTTTGGCCCATTGCAGCAAGGACCCGAACTTGAAATCACGATTGCAGGCGACGCATGGATTGGGCGTGCGCCCACCAATATAGTCCTGAGCGAACGGTTTAACGACGGTTTCGCCGAATTGTGAACGCAAATCCAAAAGCTCGTGAGGAATGCCGAGAAACTCGGCGACCTCTTCGGCACCGCGATGGTCAGAACAGACGCGCGGGCCCAGGTTTCCTTCCCACATCCGCAGCGATACGCCCACCACGTCGTAACCCTGCTCGACGAGCAAGCCCGCCGTGACCGAACTGTCGACACCGCCGCTCATGGCCACGACAACCTTTGGACTTCTCTTAGTCATAAGACTCTGAATAATTTATTTCTTGCCCGTGAATTGAACCGCAGCGGAGACGCAATCGCGCAATTTTAAAATCGTCATTCATCTCGTCGCGAAATGCGTATTTCGTGCAACAGCTTGCGCTCTCGCCAATTCAACCCGAATTTTTGAGCAACTCTTTAACTTTATCGATGACTTCGCTCTGCTCGGCTCGCTGCTCCTCGAGCCCGCCTTGCCGGTCGGTCAGCTCGTCGACCCGTTTCTCCAGCTTCTGAATGTAATCTGCCAGCGCGCCAATAGCTTTCGCGATGGGGTCAGGCAATCGGGCGTGATCCAGATCGATGATATGAGCGTGAGCGTCCCGGCGGGCGGCTTCGCCTTCAACTACCCGTCCCGGAATTCCGACAACAGTCGAATGCGGCGGGACACTGGAAACCACAACCGATCCTGAACCGATTCTACTGTTGTGACCGATCGTCACCGGCCCAAGCACCGTCGCCCCGGCGCCTATGACAACCCAATCCTCGACGGTCGGGTGGCGCTTTTCTTTTCTCAAGCTGGTGCCGCCGAGGGTGACCCCTTGATAGATCGTCACATCATCTTTGATTTCGGTGGTCTCGCCGATCACCACGCCCATACCGTGATCGATGAAAAAGCGCCGGCCGATTTGGGCTCCCGGATGAATTTCAATGCCGGTAAAGAAACGGCCGAGATTGCTGGCGAATCGAGCTAAGCCTTTAAAGCCGTTGATCCATGTCGCGTGGGCCACCCGATAGAAGAAGAGCGCGTGAAATCCGGGATAGGTAAAAATAATCTCCCAGACATTACGGGCTGCCGGATCGCGATCGAAAACGACCCGAATGTCTTCTTTGACCACATCAAACATAAGGTTGGCTTCATCAGGCCCAGAGCAGCCCCTGACAGTAACGACCACTCTGCTTAATTGGCTCGGCGCCGGCCGTCCTTATAAAGCTTGTAGTCGATGCTGTCCACCAGAGCCTGCCAACTCGCCTCTATCACGTTGTGCGAGACACCAACGGTACCCCAACGCGCTTTGCCGTCGCCCGATTCGATCAGAACTCGCACCGAAGCTGCGGTTCCCTCCCCGGAGGATAGCACCCGGACTTTATAATCCAACAACTCAACATCTTTAAGACCGGGATAAAACTTTGTCAGAGCCCGGCGCAGAGCCTGATCGAGAGCGTTAACCGGGCCGTTGCCCATGGCCGCGGCATGCTCCATCATGCCATCGACTTCGACCATGATCGTCGCTTCGGAAAGCGGCACTTCGCCTTCCTGCCTCTTTTCATCGATGACGCGAAAGCCGACCAGTTTGAAATTTTTTCTCTTTCTACCCAGCGCTTGCTGGATCAGCAGCTCGAATGAGGCCTCCGCGGCTTCGAACTCGTAGCCCTGGCTCTCCAGTTCCTTGGTGCGGCGCAAAATCTCCCGCACCGCGTCATCCTGGCCCTCGAGATCGATGCCGTACTCTTTACCCTTGTAAACAACGTTGCTGCGCCCCGCGAGATCCGAAACCAGCACCCGCTGCCGATTACCGACGAAATCCGGATCGATATGCTCGTAGGTCTCGCGGTTCTTCAGTACCCCGGACACATGCAGTCCGCCTTTATGCGCAAAGGCACTGTCGCCTACGTAAGGCTGCCGCTTATTCGGTTGAATATTCGCGAG
>DASUVS010000150.1:0-9002 GCA_036378835.1 Binatia bacterium
CATCCCAGTTTCTCATTTCCACTTTGGCTTGCGCTTCGGTCAGTAGAGTTGGATAAGCTTGCGCCACTTGAAACAATCCATTGCGCTGAATGCAGCGGGTCCAACGAAGCGGCGGTTCGGTGACAAATTCTCCCACCGTAACCTCATTGTCCAAGATGAGCGCAAGAAAGTGGCTGGCTCTGCGTGCCGCAAGGTCATCAACTAACGCCATAACATATTACTCCTCATTCAGTATGACTGCATGCTCTCCCCTACACAACAGCATAATCGCTGTGCGAAGTGTGTGTACTAAACGTGAGAACGGAATTAAACAGTGCAACACAAATGCGACATCCGCAATGCGCCACAGCGAAATTTCGATAAGCCGCCAGCGGCATAGGAATTGCCTTTAACGATAGGCAACAAAATGATGAAAGGAGTCTAGTTATGAAGAACACCATTTACGCCATATTAGTAACCGGCGCATTAATGCAGGCGGGTTGTAGCCCGGAGTTTTGGGGGGGAACAGCACTCGGTGCTCTGGGCGCCGGCGGAGGCTACGAATACAATAACAAAAGGCAGATGGATAAGCTCGAAGACGATTATCGGGCTGGTCGCATGAACCGGGAAGAGTACCAGGATCGTAAGCAGCAAATCGAACGCGGATCAATAATCTATTAAACGAAGTCGCGATTGATCTAGCTTTCGGAAAGCATCACGGCCGCCGTTCGGAAGAGTTACACATGACTGGGTGCCGCTGACTCACTCCGAACGGCACGCCGCCGATGCCTGCTCTAGGCGCAATTGTGTCGGATGATTCTTGTCGCCATAGTAGTTTTGGCGTTCGAAGTCCGCTAAAATCTGCACCCAGATGGTGCAGTCCCACTGCAAGCTTTTCCAATACTCGATCCCGTCAAGGTCCGCCTCCAGTTCCTTCTCCAACGAGTATGGCTGAAAGATGACATACCACGGTAACCCAACATCACGACTGGTCATTCCGTATTCGTTCGACGAGCGATTGAAATTGATCTGTCGATAGTCCGCATGACGCGCAATCTCATGTGCTATCTCGTGCGCCAAGGTTTGCCTGAGAAGCCAGAGGTGATGACGATTGTGAAGCGCGCGTCTGCCCAGGCTGTAACTGATATAAATCCGGCGTTGCCCGATGCTCATGCCGAGAATATCTGCGCGGGGAAAATCAGAGAGCAGAATTTGATACTGAGATGTGTTTTTTGCGTCCGCAGTGACCGCAAGAATCCGTCCTGCTTCGTTTCGGACCAGGCGTTCGATTGGCTCATCTTTGACAAAGGCGATTCTCGGCGCCAGCGAGCAGGCAGGTAGCAAGAGGAGGAGAGCTAAACCCCCAATCCGGAGAACACCTGCTGAGCGAAGTCTGAGCTTCCATGTTGCTATGTTCAATGGATGGTTGTTCACGTCAATTGGCCGTAAGCGGGCCGCAGGAATTTAGCACAAATTCCTGCGTGCCAGCCAGTCGTAATATATTGAAAATCAAGATGCAACGCTTTTCATCCAGCCAATCAGAGCTCAGCGACTGAAGCCGTAAACGCGCGGGTGGCACAGCAAGCACCTGGTGAGTGTGAAAGGCCAAACCATCCGCGGTAGATATTAACGCGGTATGGGACGTTTCTAACGGCTGGACTTTTTGCCGGCGCCGGCCTAACGTTTGTCGGATGCGCCGATCCCTCTTCTTTATTCTTGCTTTGATTTGCGGCGGGCTGGCAGTCTTTGCCCTCAGCCTGCTGGTATTTAATAGTGAATCTCTCTTACTGCGTCATTTGGAACGAACCCTAGGTCGCAAGATTTTAGCGCGGGAGGTACAGATAACGTTTATACCCGCACTTGGATTACATTTAAAAGAGTTCTCTATGGCTGATGATCCAATCTTTTCGAGCGGCGCTTTTCTGACTGCGGATGCTCTTCAGGTGAGATTCAAGTTTCTGCCGCTTTTCCTGTATCAGCTTCGCATCAAAGAAATCATTCTTCGCGACCCTGTCATCAATGTCATTCGCAATCATCGTGGTATTTACAACTTTTCTTCTATTGGGCTGGAAAAGCCGAGGAAGACAATTATCGAACAGCCCGTAAAATCCCAAGCTCAAGCGAAAGAGTATGCACCGGCGCTAATACCTAGCTCATCGATTCAGGTCATCAACGGAAGCCTCCGCTATCTCGATCAGACCAATGGCACCGATATGATAGTTAGCCGGCTCGATCTCAAGGTAGTCGATTTGCAAGATAGGAACTCTTTCGCGGTCGAACTGGCGATGGCGGTGTTTGCGATGGAACAGAATTTTCAACTCAAAGCCGCGGTAGGCCCTCTCGTTCCCCAAAGAAGCTTTAGAGATCTGCCGCTCGACGGTGAGCTACGGTTTGACCGTTTCGATATGGGTAAACTCCGAGCTGTCTTGCCTGTCATCAAGAAAGGATTACCGAAGGCTTTGGACCTTCGCGGCGTGTACTCGACCCAAGGTGTCAGATTCAAAGGAACGTTGAACCGGCCTTCGCTAAAGGGTCAGGTCGAGGGAACGGATGCATCATTCCGTTTCGACTAGTCATCGGAAGCTCTCCCAATTCAAGACAAACTTGTTTTCGTAGAGCGTATCCACATCGAGAGGAACAGCAATGCCCCGCTCCTTCAGGTAATCGGCAATCGACTTTAATGGAAGGCCTACCGCCGCGAGATAGTCTCCTTCAATGGAGGCGATCAATTCACGGCCTTTATCTTGGATGGAATAGCTGCCGGCTTTATCGAGGGATTCACCGCAAGCAAGATAATCTTGTATTTTGGTATCTGACATATCGCGCATCTTCACTGTGACTCTCTCGAGGGCCGTCAGGCCAGGCCCACCGGATCCATCGATGATTCCCACACCGGTGTAAATACAATGGGTTCGCCCTGCGAGCTTGTTAAGCATTGCGCGAGCGTCCGTCAGATCGCGCGGTTTACCGATTTTCTCGTGATCAAGTGAGATCATCGTGTCACTGCCGATCACAATGGCTTCCGGGTGCCGCCCGGCCACCGATTTAGCTTTACCGGTGGCAAATTCCAGAACCTCTTCTTCGATGCTGCGGTGAAACGACAGCATCTCTTCGAAATCCGGCTGGATTACATCAAACGGCAAACCGAGGAGCGCGAGTATTTCGCGGCGGCGCGGTGAGGTTGAAGCGAGAATCAGCTTCATGAAGTTTTGGCGTGGGCTTAAAGGATGACGTGGCGATCCGGTGTTACAACGGCTGCCGGACCTTCATGCCGGTCGTTCGATCTGCGCTCGGCTTCCGCCGATTGCGCGATGAAATTCTTCAAGCACTGTTCGACTTCCCCGGCAGTTTTTACTCGAACCATTTGCGAGCGCATTTCCGCGGCGCCGCGGAATCCGCGGCAATACCAAGTTAGATGCTTTCGAATTCCGACAAAATTTTCGTCCGATGCCTGCTGCGCGTGATGTTGGCTATGCTCGGAGATGACGCGAAAGCGTTCCTCCAGGCTAACCGGCATGCTGGCGATGCATAGCTGTCGCTTTTCCGCGAGCGCGTGTTTTAATTGATGCTTTGCCCTAAAGATCCATGGGTTTCCTTGTGCAGCGCGCCCGAGAAGAACGCCGTCTACTTCGGTCTCGCGGAGGCGGCGCTGGACCTGCGCCATATCCTGCAGATCGCCGTTTCCAAGAATAAGAGTTTCGGAATCTTCGCCGACTTTCACGGCGCGCGCAATCGCGCCCCAATCGGCGTCGCCTTTGTATCCCTGCTGCAGGGTGCGTCCGTGGAGGGAGATAGCGGCCGGATTTTCTTCCAACAGAGTTGCAATCCAATCGTCGACTACAATGCGGTCATACCCCAAGCGAGTCTTGACCGATACCGGGATCGGCTGGCGCTCAAGCGCAATATCCGTTCCGGTGCGTAACCGATTGGCCATTTTGATCTTTTTAATGAGTTCAGGTTCTACTTCAATATCACTCAGAGTCTGTCCGGCGCACCAGTCTTTGATGCCTACTTTGACCGCTCTGATGATAGTAATAGCCAGGCCCGGCTCCCGGATGAGCGCCGCGCCGCAGCCGGCTGCCGCAACCTTTCTTGCCGGACACCCCATATTGATATCTAAACCGTCGAAACCGAGCTCACACACGATGTGCGCAACCTTATAGAACAGCTCCGGCGAACGCCCATAGATCTGCGCAACTATCGGCCGTTCGATTTCACAATAGGTCAAATCTTTAATCAGCGTGTGCGCTGCGTGAAAAGCGGCTTGGATATTAACGAACTCGGTAAATATGACATCGGGCCCGCCGTGTTTCGCCGTGATATAGCGAAACGACGCGTCGGTGACTCCATCCATGGGCGAGAGACCAACAATAGGCCTGTTAATCAAGCGCCAGAAATTGGTTTCAGGAATCGATTCTAAAGATCGCGTAGGTGACATCACTATCGGGACCGCATAACTCAGGCGGATTATGAAGCTTAATCCATGTGAGCTCCTAAACCAAGCGATGAAGCGCCGGGTGATAACATCATTCCCAATGCATCGTCGATCGGCAATTCAACCGTGGTCACCGGAAGGTTAAAGTGAAGATGGATTCGGTCGACCAGTGCCAAAGCTTTCATCCGCGCGTTTTTCAGTTACACTATGATGTGCGTGCATGGCCTTGACCTTCTGCAATCGTCGCGCGATTGCGACTCTTCCTGCCGCTCGTATCGATCCTCCTAAGACAGGAGCTGAAAAGCATGCGTAAATGGGCATTCATCCTCGGCAGTATCTTGCTGGTCATTGTGATCGCCGCTGTCGTTGCCGTTTTGAACATCAACTCATACATTCAACGCAATCGTGAATATCTCCTCCAACAGGCCGAAAAAGCTGTTGGACGTCAAATCGAGGTGCAAGATATTGAAGTCAATCTGTGGAACGGTATCGGCATTCGTTTTGAAAATTTCAGCCTGGCCGATGATCCAGCGTTTTCTTCCAATCCTTTCGTACAGGCCAAAAGTCTTCAGGCCAATGTCAGGCTTTTGCCTCTGCTACGCAAGGATGTTCAGGTCAAAAGACTCATTCTCCACGAGCCTGGGATCAACATCATTCGAAATAAACAGGGCGTTTACAACTTCGCGAGTCTCGGTAAGCCGGATAAGAAGAAAGACAAAGAAACAGAAGGTGCTCGCGATAAATCGGCGCGCGAACGTGCCGCCCTTTTGATTTCTCTAGTGGAGATATCCGGCGGCGGTGCACGTTACCGCGACCTGGCAGATGGGACGGACTTGGCGATTCAGCAACTCGATTTACGGGCACAAGACCTTAACTTTGATCGCCCTGTTTCAATCAATCTTTCGGCGGCAGTTTTGGCTTCAAAGCAGAATGTGAAACTCAGGCTACTGATCGGACCGATCTCTCCCGAAAGCGACTACCGCAATATGGCATTGGATAGCCAGCTCGACATCGATCCTTTGGATTGGAGCCAGTTAAGAAAAGCGGTGCCGAAGCTCTCCGCCGCGTTGCCCAAAAACCTGGAACTCGGCGGCATTTACAAACTGACCGGCCTTAAACTCAAAGGAACACTCCAGGATTTCGCATTGAACGGCAGCATCGACGGCACCCAGGGGCTTATCCAATATGCTGATTATTTTCACAAGCCACCAGGCATACCGCTAGTTTTTGAAAGCGCTGCTCATTACAGCAATGATAAGATTACCATCCAAAACGGCGGACTACGGCTTCACACTTTAGCTTCACGGTTCAAGGGTGATGTTGTTCTGGGCAACAAGCCGGTGGTCGCTCTATTCGTTGATGCCGACCCGGCGTCCTTAGAAGGTTGGGAGAAACTAATTCCTGTGGTGGTCGATTATGACATTAAAGGCAAAATGGGTCTGCGCGCAACAGTGCGCGGGCCAGTCGGCGCAGGAAAAACTCCGCAGGTGGATGGCAACCTTTCTTTGCAAAGTGCCAGCATTAAGATTCCGGATCTGCCCAAAGCTATCGACAATATAGATGCCCAGGTGAAGTTCTCAGGAGCACGCGCTGAAATTAAGGAAACGAACCTTAATTTAGGCACTTCGCATATCCGTTTGGCGGCAGTCATCGAAAAATTCTCGCCGCTTACCTTATCTTATAAATTAAGCAGTGCCGAGTTGGCGCTGGCGGATATGCAACCTTCGCTGCCGGCAGAGCGTAGCAAAGATGTCCTTCGCGATCTTAGCAGTGATGGTCAGGTGAGCACGGCAGACGGCCAAACGATTGTCACGGGCAAGATCATTTCCGGCGCTGGAAGACTCTATAATATGGATTATAAGAGCCTTGAGGCTAATCTCTCCTCTGCGAAAAACAGCGCGCTTGTGCGTAGTTTTCGCGCCAACCTGCTAAACGGATCCGTGCAACTCAAGGGAGACTATCGATTTGATGAACGTCCCAGATTCTCTACGGCTTCGGAAATAAAAGGCATCGATCTAGTGCAACTGTATCAGTACTTCACTCAGGAGCAACCGGACATGCGAGGCAGCTTGAACGGCAATCTTAAGTTGTCCGGACAAGGTGATCAGTGGCAGGAGATTAAACCCAGTCTCCATGGAGCTGGACAAACCGAAGTGCTAAACGGTACCTTGTTGAATTTCAATATTGCCGATGCCGTGTTGTCGGGCGCAACCGGAATACCGGGCCTGACAAATCTCATCAATCCGGCCGTCAGAAAAAAATATCCTGAAACGTTTGACGCCAAGGACACAGTTTTCAAAGAATTGCAGACGCAGATTGATATTGGCGAAAGCCGGGTAAACCTAAAAGATCTCCGTATCGCAGCGGCCCAGTTCAGGGTCGATGGAAACGGTTGGGTTGACTTCGAACGGCGCGTCGATTTTCGCGGCGTGGTCCGATTCTCTCCTGCATTGTCTGGTGACATAGCCGGTGCGGTCCGGGAAATTAGATTGCTTTTCAATAAGAACAACGAACTGGAAATCCCTTTTACATTATCTGGACAAATGCCCAATGTCAGACCGCGGCCGGACGCAAGTTTCCTGACAAAGTCGCTCCAGCGGGGGCTATTGCAAAAAGGCGCCGAAGAACTTCAAGAACAGCTCTTCGGCCCCAGAGAACGCCGTGCCCCTAATGATCGCCAGCCGGACCAAGAGCGCCAGCAAAAGCCAAGTTCACCGGAAGACTTGATTCGCAGAGGACTAGAAGGGTTGTTCGGCCGACAGAAGCGTTAATGAGATGTGATGTTGTTTCACCGATCGAGCGTCTCTTTACCGACTATTCCAAGAAGCACGGCAGAAAAAAGTAGCAGAGGCGCATACACCAGAAACGGCAGACCGGGATTGTAAGCGTTCGCGAGATAACCGCCGATCACGGGCGCAAGGCCACTACCCAACTCGGCGACGGTTCGCCTTACTGCTTGCAACCTTCCACGCGCGTGGGAAGGCACCACATCGTACGTTGAAGTCGCTATCGATCCCAACGAGAGTCCTTGAGCCAAACCAGACAATCCAACAAGAATGGATAATTGGGTAAAGCTAGTCGTAAACGGGATCAGAACGAAGACCAATGCGGGAATTCCGGTGCTCGGCACCGTACACCACTTTCTCCCAACCCGATCCATAACCAAGCCTGCGGGAATAATCATCGCGAAAACGATAAGCCCCGATATAGAAAACAACATGCCGATCTGAGTGGGCGATAGTTGGAGATAAAATCCGGCATAAAGCGGTAGTATGCTCTGCACCAGTATCCGTTGCGACTGGCTGGCGACAGTGGCGAGCACGAGAGCCAGATACGTGGATCTTAGATCTGGCCGTATTTCTTTCAACAACAATCCGGCGCCGTGGAATACTTCTCGGACCCGACTAAATCGCCACGTGTTATTCGGCGGGACCTTGGATGGCGCCAATGCCGGCCCAGTCGTCCCGCGGCTCACGAATCCCAATCCAACCGCAAGAGCAGTGGCGACAGCATAGCCGATAAACGCCGCTTTATAGCTGAACATGTCCGTCAGCCAACCACCGAGGAGTGGACAAACGGCCGCGCCCAAGTTGTAGGTGCCATGCAAACTGCTCATCACGCGGCCGCGCTGTTTGCGATCCGCGAGATCGATACCAGCAATCTCGCGCGCGCTTGACCAGAGACTATCAGCAGCACCCATAACCAGCACCAGCACCAGGATCGCGCTCAGCCAAGGCGCAATAACTGTTGCAAACGATGCAACGCTAGCCACTAACGGCCCGGCAATGAGCCCCACGCGCGTTCCCATGCGATCCAGAACTATCCCGGCGATCACCGTTCCAACGAATTTGCCAATCGCAAAGGCTGTCACAATCTGCGCCGCGCCTCCCGCCGAAACATCGAACTCCCGAGCGATTACTGGAATCGTCGGGATGACCATTGCCCATGCGCCGGATAAAAAAGTAGCGCTGTAAAGTGCCGCGAGTGGCCGGGCAGTGGAGGTATTCATAGGCCAGGAAGTGAGCACGCAAAGAGAAAACAGCTTTATACCGTTGAAGACCAACACGCCGGAGGCTGAACATCCAAGAATGGGTGCCCCCCTGGAAGTCGTGGTATCGTGGGATCTGTTACTGCAGGACCTGTGAGACTCGCTAACTCGTTGAAGGCAGGGAGCCTCCATCCACACGTTAACCTACCGCTTTCGAGCGCGTATCGAACGGGCATTTGGCCATGCCACGGCTTCTTTGCTGGGACTGCGTTCCCATACAAGGCCAGTCTTTTTGTCCAGCACCGCGTCGGCATCAAACTCGTTGAGGACTTCGAACCGCCGCCTCGTGTTATCGATTCTACGGTCCCAGCTAGAGCTCGTTAGCCTGACCTCCTAAAAAGAGACATTTGCCCCTATAATAACGCATTGTAGGCTCAGCAGGGGGCTAAATCCGAGCGCCGAGACCATGAGTCCCTCGAGGCACGCAGGTTTGCCGTTGTCGAGTTCTGACAGTGTCCCTGCTTCGCACTCCAGCCTCAGTGCGTCGATTGTCCGACTCCTCAATTAGATTGTCCGGGGTCTCTGACTGTCGCGGAGTTC
>DASUVS010000151.1:0-23005 GCA_036378835.1 Binatia bacterium
AGCGACACAGCCATGTCACACCGGGTCCCAACACGCTAATCTTGCTAAATTTAAAGTTCTGCGACTTCAACTCTTGTAAGCTCTTTAGGACAACAGCATCGTCGCGATCAAGAGAAATTCGACTAGCAGCAGAAACAGATAAACCCATCCATAACGTCTGAGGTGATTGACGATTTTATAGTTGCTCTTCAAGACCGGTGCTTGAGGTTCCGGGGCTTTGGGGGTTGGTGGTCGAGAAGTTCTATTTGCGGCCGGACGTGTTCTCGGTCGGGGCTTGGCTGGCGGTTCAGTTTCGACCTTCCGGATCCACTCGTCATGTTTCCTTCGTAGATCAGGATCGGAGAGAACCCTGTAGGCCGCATTGATGATCGCCATGGTTCTGGATGCCCTCGGGTCACCCGGGTTCCGATCGGGGTGGTACTTCTGGGACAAGGATTTGTAGGCGGCGCGGATCACTTCAGGCGGCGCATCTCGTGCTACTTTTAAGTTGTCGTAGTGCGTGCGCACCTTAGGCACGAGTCCTCCCCCAGAATGAGCAACTCCTTCGAACCTGTATCATTAGCATTTCATCCGGACAATTGCCCGACTCCTCGCAAGCTTAGTTTAGCAGATTGCACAGCCGCCCGGTTGCCGTCTTGTTTGCCCTCGCACCCGCTGCATATTATGACTGGAAAACGGCGGGAAACCAGTATGAACGAAGGGTCACTGATCTATTCCCGTGCAGTTAGGACTCAAACTATCCATGGATTTGCGTGTTGCGAAACGTACGGCTTTTCTCTTGTTTATCGGATTCCTGGGGGTCATCACGCTTGGAGCAACGACGGACAAAACCGTCTATTCCCACATATCGAACAGAGAACTCAAGCGAAAATCTCTTCAGCTCGCCACAGACGTCCGCCGCTTGGTCGATTCTTACAAGAAACGGGACCGCGAGATCATGTCCGACTACGATAGAAAAGACCGGCCGGAGATGAGTCAAGCCGGAACGCACGAATTGCGGCAGCAGTGGCTGAAAGACTCGGATCGGGCTCACGATTCAACGATGCGTTACTACAAAGATCATTATTGGGCCGATGCCATATTGCTGATTGACGAGTTAAACCGGAGACTGTCGAAGCGAGCAAAGCAACCCGAGCTCCTCAGACTGTACCAACATCCCACTAACGTTCTTGGTCTGGCCGCCGTAGCTGACCATCTGGAGCTTCATTCTAAGTTATTGCCGAACTCCTGACCTCCTGCACGGGATTGCTCCAACGTCCGTCGAATTGGGGCGCGATTTGAAGAGCTTCCATCAGTGTGTTATAACCAGCGTGATCGTGAGGTAGTTATGAAAGAAGGCATTCATCCAGAGTACAAGCAGGCGCAGGTGATCTGTGCTTGTGGCTTTATAGTGGAGACCCGTTCCACCGTCGGCAACATCCACGTCGATATCTGTTCCAACTGCCACCCTTTCTTTACTGGAAAGCAAAAATTCATCGACGCAGCAGGACGCGTAGAGAAGTTTAGAAAGCGATACGCACCCAAAAGCGAAGCCTGAGTTCAGCGGAGGATTGGGGCTGAACTGAGAGATTTAACAGTTTCCAGCGCGGAAAGGGCAAAGAGTCGATCATACTCTCTTTGCCCTTTTTTTATCTTCTCGGACCAGGCAACTCCCCAGGTTAAATCCTATGCTTGATAAACTTGCAGAAGTTGAAAAACGTTACGAAGAGTTGGAACGTTTGATGTCGGATCCGGGGCTGGCCAACCTGCAGCGGGAATATTCAAAGCTAGCCAAGGAGAGATCTGAATTGGAGGAGATCGTCGCCTCCTATCGTGAATGGCGCAAAGTCGAGCAGGAGATCCAGGAGAATCGTCAACTCCTTGAAGAAAATGACGAGGCCATAAGAGAGCTCGCAAAAGAAGAGGTCAGTGCTCTTCGACAACGTGAGGAAGAGTTGGAAAACCGTCTCAAGTATCTGATCCTGCCTAAAGATCCGAACGACAGCAAAAACGTTATTATCGAAATTCGCGCCGGCACGGGTGGCGACGAAGCCGCACTCTTTGCCGGCGAGCTTTACCGGATGTATTCTCGCTACGCTGAATCTCGCGGCTGGCGCGTTGAAATTTTGACCTCTAGTCCGACCGGTCTCGGCGGCTTTAAAGAAATTATTGTGATGGTTGAGGGAAAGGGCGCCTATAGCCGGCTGAAATTCGAGGGCGGAGTTCATCGCGTGCAACGAGTTCCCGTCACTGAGGGTTCCGGGCGTATCCATACCTCGGCAGTCACGGTTGCGGTGCTTGCGGAAGCGGATGAAGTGGAACTCGATATCGATCCGAAGGATATCCGCATCGATGTTTTTCGCTCTTCAGGGCCCGGTGGCCAGAGTGTCAACACGACCGATTCGGCGGTGCGGATCACGCACATCCCGAGCGGCATCGTGGTGTCGTGCCAGGATGAGAAGTCTCAACATAAGAACAGAGCCAAAGGGATGAAAATCATGATGGCTCGGCTATTGGAAAAAAAACAGGAAGAACAGCGCTCGGAGATTGCCGCAACGCGAAAGCTGATGGTTGGCAGCGGCGACCGGAGTGAACGGATTCGCACCTATAACTTCCCTCAAGGAAGGCTGACCGATCATCGCATCAATCTGACCATTTACCAGCTCGAACGTATCATGGAAGGCCAAATCGATGAAATTGTCGATGGACTGATCACGCATTATCAAGCGGAGGCGCTGAAAGCCACCGGGTGATGACTTCCATGGAGACGGACAGCCAGTCATTAGGTTCATTGCTGGGACCACGAACAATCCGTTGCGACCTTGTCGACGGTACCCGGCGACTTCAAGCTGCAGGAATTGAGTCGGCGCGTCTTGATGCCGAGGTGCTGATGTGTCACGCCTTACGCATCAAAAAATCCCGCCTTTACGTCGGTCTCGATGAGCAACCGGAGTCTAGCGCGCGACAACGGTTTAGTAATTTTTTGATCCGCCGTTTGCGCCGCGAGCCGGTAGCCTACATCACCGGTCGTCAGGAGTTCTGGTCTCTTGATTTCCTGGTTACGCCCGATGTCCTCATACCGAGGCCGGAAACCGAACGGCTCGTTGAGATCTCACTTCAATGCGCCGGCATTTTCGACAACGACTTGCCGTTGCGAATTCTCGATATCGGCACCGGCAGCGGCGCCATTGCAGTCAGTCTCGCAAAGGAGCTGCCGCGGGCGCAAGTACTGGCTATTGATAGCTCACGGGCGGCGCTCGAGATTGCGCGCGACAATGCCGCGCGTCATCAAGTAGCGGATCGAGTCCACTTCCGTGCCAGCAATTTGTTCGAGTCAATCAGAGGGCGTGAGTTCCATCTAATCGTCTCCAATCCGCCGTACGTTGAGAGCGGTGAGTTCGCCGCTTTGGCGCCGGAGGTTAGCGAATGGGAGCCACGAACCGCATTGGACGGCGGTGTGGATGGACTCCATTATTATCGCGACATCGTAGCCCAAGCATTTCGGCATTTGCCGCCCGGCGGCGCATTAATCATGGAAATTGGCGCTGCTATGGCGCGAGCGGTCGCGGACTTATTGAGCGGCGCCGGGAACTATACGGCGCCGTTGGTTCACAAAGATTATGGCCATAGAGATCGCGTGATTGTCGCCCACGCTGCCTCGTCAAAATTAGCCTAGAGCTTCTAATGGACAAAATCATCGTGCAAGGGGGCAAGAGACTCACTGGTGAAGTCACCGTCAGCGGTTCGAAAAATGCCGCGCTGCCAATTCTGATAGCATCGTTACTGACGGCGGAACCCTGCCGGTACCAGCGAGTCCCGAGTCTGGCCGATATTCATACGACATTGAAGCTTCTCGGCGGGTTGGGTGTAAAGATCGACAAAGAGGGCTGGGCGCGAAGAAGCGGCGAGCTCACATTGCAGGCCCAAACGGTAACTAAACTTGAAGCCTCTTACGACTTGGTCAAAACCATGCGAGCTTCGTTCTTGGTGCTAGGACCTTTGACGGCTCGCTTCGGCCAGGCCAGAGTCTCGACTCCTGGCGGCTGCGCCATCGGCGCACGTCCGGTCAATTTGCATCTCAAAGGCCTTGAATCAATGGGCGCGACCATCGAGCACTCCCATGGTTATATCGAGGCAACCGCGGTTCGGCTGCGCGGCGCAAAAATCTATCTCGACTTGCCTTCCGTTGGAGCCACCGAAAATCTCATGATGGCGGCGACGCTTGCGGAGGGTACAACGGTTATCGAGAATGCCGCTAAGGAACCCGAGATTGAGGATCTGGCCCATGCGCTCAACAAAATGGGTGCGAGCGTTCGTGGTGCGGGCACCGACATTGTTCAGATCGACGGGGTAGATTCGCTGCATGGATTCTCGCACGAGATTATTCCCGATCGCATCGAAGCGGGCAGCTTCGTGATCGCCAGCGCCATCACCGGCGGGGATGTCTGGATCAAAGGCGCGCGCGCCGAACACTTGGATGCTTTCCTGATCAAGTTGCAGGAGGCGGGCATCGCGCTTCGTGCTGACCGCGGCGGAATCAGGGTGCAGCGAAATGGCAGAATCAAAAGCGTCGATGTAACGACTCTACCCTATCCTGGGTTCGCAACCGATCTGCAAGCCCAGATGATGGTTCTTATGTCGGTCGCCGACGGCGTTAGCATCATCACGGAAACGATCTTTGAAAACCGGTTTATGCACGTGCAGGAGTTGGACCGTATGGGAGCCCAGATCCAGCTCGAAGGCAATCGCGCCGTTGTTCGCGGCACCAGGGAGCTTTCGGGAGCGCCGGTGATGGCGACGGATTTGCGCGCTAGTATTTCGCTGATTCTTGCTGGACTGGTGGCAAGCGGGTCCACTGAAGTCTCCAGGGTGTACCACTTGGACCGCGGCTATGAACATATCGAAGAAAAATTATCGAATTTGGGCGCGCAGATCGAGCGGGTTAAAGCGTAAGTAACCCGGTCGAGTTTCTATTTCTCCCGGAAAGAGAATCGATTTCGTGAAGGTTAGGATCTATAAAACATCTGAGCCGGCCTATCGCTCACTGATCAGACGAATTCTTCAACGGCGGCGCGGTCGCCAAGGCGATGTCGAACAGCGTGTTAACGAAATCATCAGGTCAGTACAGCGGGAAGGCGACCGTGCGGTGCTGCGTTACACTCAGGAGTTTGACCGAAGGCGCATGACTCGCGCCACCATGGAAGTACGCGCCGGCGAAATCGAGCGAGCCATGGCCAAAGTGCCTGCCAGAGACCTCGGCACACTACGTGTCGCGGCCAGACGGATCGCCGCATTTCACCGGCGCCAATTGCAGAAAACCTGGCATTATCGCGATTCCTTGGGATTGGTTCTCGGTCAAATAATCACTCCGCTTGAGCGAGTCGGAGTATATGTTCCGGGCGGCAAAGCTACTTATCCCTCAACCGTGCTGATGAACGTGATGCCGGCGAAAGTGGCAGGGGTCAAGGAAATAGTCATGACCTCACCAATGGGCAGCGATGCGCCAATCATCCTGGCGGCCGCTAAAATTGCCGGTGTCGATCGAATTTTCCGCATCGGCGGCGCTCAGGCAATTGCGGCGTTGGCGTTTGGCACTGCGACAATTCCCAGAGTAGACAAAATCGTTGGGCCGGGAAATATCTTTGTCGCAACTGCCAAGCGGTTGGTGTTCGGCGAAGTCAGCATCGATTCGATCGCCGGGCCGAGCGAAATCTTGCTGCTCGCTGATGATTCTGCCGATCCGGCGCATGTCGCAGCGGATATGCTCTCGCAGGCCGAACATGACGAATTGGCGGCGGCGCTGTGCATCACCTCATCGCCGCCATTGGCGGCAAGAATTCAGCGGGCACTCGAAGAGCAGCTACGTCTGACTCAGCGACGGAAAATTACGATGAAGTCATTACAGAATTATGGCGCCATTATCGTTACCCGTGACTTGACAGAAGCCGTCCGGATCGCCAACGAGATTGCGCCAGAGCATCTGGAGCTACTGGTCCGAAAGCCGGAAAAATGGGCACCGAAGATTCGCAACGCAGGCGCTATTTTCATCGGCCCCTATTCGGCGCCGCCTTTAGGAGACTATCTTGCCGGCCCGAATCATGTTCTTCCAACCGGCGGCAGCGCGCGGTTTTTTTCTCCTTTGGGCACCTATGATTTTCTTAAACGAACCACGGTTATTCACGCCGACAAGAGCGCCTTGCGGAGTTTGGCTCCTAAAATCATTCAGCTGGCGCGACTCGAAGGCCTCGATAATCATGCCCGCGCTATCGAGGCGCGATTTTCGAAGGAGGGGTGACAATGGGCCGAACCGGCACGGTTAGACGCAAAACCAAGGAAACCGAGATCCAGGTGGCGGTTGATCTCGAAGGTAGCGGCAAAGCCGAGATCGAAACCGGTATGCCGTTCTTTAACCATATGTTGGATAGCTTTTCCCGCCACGGATTTTTCGACATAAAGGTTCAGGCCAAGGGCGATTTAGAAGTTGATTATCACCACACTGTCGAGGATGTTGGTTTGGCATTGGGAGAAGCGTTCAAGAACGCATTGGGGGATAAACATGGGATCCGACGGTTTGGCGAGGCAAGCTGCCCGCTGGATGAAACTTTGGCGAAAGTGGTTATCGACTTGAGCGGCCGGCCGTATCTCTCGTATAACGTGAAAATTCGCCCCGGTCGCGTCGGCAGTTTCGATACCGACCTGCCGCATGAGTTTTATGCCGCGTTTACCAATCAGCTGGGGATGAATCTGCACATCGATGTGATTCGCGGCGAAAATCCGCATCACATTATCGAAGCCTGTTTCAAAGCGTTCGCTCGAGCCATGGACATGGCGACGGGCTTGGACCAACGTATCAGCGGCGTGCTGTCGACCAAGGGTAGTCTTTAAGAGAAACGGCAGTGGTTGAGTGTTATAGATCGTCAGATCTGTAAAGCAGCAGAGTAGATTCATGATTGCGATTATCGATTACGGCATGGGCAACCTGCGCAGTGTCCAGAAGGCGCTTGAGCGGGTGGGCTATGAGGCTATGCTCACGCGCGACCCCGGGCAGATCGAGTCCGCTCGCGGCGTGGTCTTGCCCGGGGTTGGCGCTTTCAGCGCCTGTATGGAGAATCTCAGCCGGTTTGGTCTGATACAGCCTATTTGCGATATCATCGGGCGTAAAAAGCCGTTTTTGGGTATTTGTTTGGGATTTCAATTGCTGTTTTCAGAAAGCGAAGAATTCGGCAGACAGAAGGGGCTCGACTTGTTTGCCGGCAAGGTCGTCGGCTTTCATTCTACGGACGGCCTAAAGGTGCCGCACATGGGTTGGAACCGTCTCGTTAAGAAAAAAGATTCACCCTTTTTGGAGGGAGTTCCCAACGGTGAATTCGTTTACTTTGTGCACTCCTTCTATGTCGTTCCGGAAGACGCTTCGGTAATAGCCACCGACACTGAATATGGCAGTCCGTTTGTTTCCAGTATCGCTACCGATTCGCTTTTTGCCTGCCAATTTCATCCGGAGAAGAGTCAGGAAATCGGCCTGCGTATTCTTTCGAACTTCGGCCGCTTCGTCGCTTCCAATTGACTCATGATCATTATTCCGGCGATCGATCTTAAACATGGCCGTTGTGTTCGTTTGTTCCAGGGCAAAATGGATCAAGAAACGGTCTACTTTGAAGATCCGTTGGAAGCTGCGCGGCATTGGATTCGCGAGGGCGCGACAATCATTCACATCGTCGACTTGGATGGCGCGGTCGAAGGGCGGCCGGTTCATACGAAGCAGGTTGAAGCAATATGCCGGCGGGCTAGCCTGGCAGTGGAATTCGGCGGGGGGCTTAGATCCATGGAAGCTGTCGAAGCAGCCTTCGAGCTCGGGGTTTCTCGAGTGGTGATCGGGACTGCAGCTTACGATGACCCCGGCTTACTTCGCTTGCTCTGTGAAAAGTTTCCCGGCCGAATTGTTGTCGGTCTCGATGCGCGCCAAGGCAAAGTCGCGGTGAAAGGCTGGAAGGAAACGACGCCGATGAATGCCGTCGAGCTAGCCCAGCGCTGTGAACAGGACGGCGCCTCGCGCATCATCTACACAGATATCAGCAAGGACGGAACAGGGGAAGGTGTCAATGCCGATGAGACCCTGAAGATTGCGCGGGCGGTAACCATTCCGGTAATCGCCTCGGGTGGCGTAGCGAGCTTGCAAGATCTCAGAAAGCTGGCACCGCTCGAAAGTGAAGGAGTGGAAGGGGTCGTGATCGGGAGGGCTTTGTATGCTCGAGCTTTCACCCTGCTTGAGGCCAAAAGCATTTTTGCTTGATTCTTGACTACCGAACGGGTCAGTACTTTTTTCTGCTTTTGAGCATTTTCCGTGTCATCTTTGTCATTAGCCGGGTCTGACACTTTGAAAAATCTACGCGCGGGGATCCTTCTCTGCTTGACGTGCGCTGAAGAGGAAGCCAAAATGGCAGCCATAGAAAGGTGTATTGCTATGAAAGATAAAAAGTACTCAGTATTGATCGCCGTGATTCTGCTACTTAGCTTTGCCGCCATGCCGGGCATGAGCATAGCGCAGGAGGCCAACGAGCGAAGTACCGGACCGGGGTTCTTTAGCGTCCTCGGCAGCATTGTTTTCACCACGTTGCATGTGCCATTTAAGGCAGTGACGTGTGCCGGGACTCAGGTGACCTCCGCTGTTGCCTACGCCGGTACCTTCGGCGTGGAGGGGCATTATGACGGCGGTACCAACGGAAGAGACATCGGCGAAACGGCCCGACGCTCCTGTACTGGGTCCTGGATCGTAAGACCCTCCCAGGTTGCAAAAGACTACGGGGAATAATTTGTAGTTCGCCCCCCATCTCCTGTTCATGCTTCCAGACGAGATGCCGCAATCGGCATCTCGTCTTTTTTTGGATCAAACCGTTACGATCGTCGGCAATTCATCTGCTGCAAACACTTCGTATTCGTAATTTGATTGTTTACCACAGCCTGAACGCAATCGATCGTATATCTCGCAAATCGTGCCGATATCGGAGTTAATCCCTAATCCATCTACATAATCATCCTGCTGAGATCCACGTTCATCCATCCGTAGCTATTTAGCAGGTTGGGAACTGGGGACAGTCTTTCCTGAAGGCTGTGATTGTAAGCGCGCGGCTAGTTCACGAAGATTTTTGTACATCGATGCTACTTGTTCGCCTATAATAGGCCGGAACGAGAATGGAGACGATACCACCTGTAAGTTTCGAGGGATTCTACTTCTCAGTTGCATCTTCTGCCGCATGGGCTCCGCAGATCGAGACCCGGGATGCGTGGCTGGCTTGGGCTTTTGATCATGAAGTCGCCGCAGGTAGATCAACTCCATCTCTGGAAGCAATGCCGTCGATACTAAGGCGGCGAGCTGGTTTTCTCGGAAAGATGGCGCTGGAGGTTGCTTACCGATGTCTCGGTGCCCGAACTGATATTCCGACGATATTCAGTTCCCGACATGGGGAGGCCGCGCGCTCGGCTGATCTGCTCTTGGATTTGGCCGACGGGACGGCGCTTTCTCCCACCTCGTTTAGTTTGTCGGTTCACAATGCGGCCGGGGGCCTTTTTTCCATAGCGCGCGGCGACCGAGCTTCGAACATGGCTCTCGCGGCGGGCGTCAGCACTGTCGAACATGGCGTCATTGAAGCTTGCGGATTGATCTCCGAGGGCGCACCTGCCGTTCTATTGGTTGTTTACGATTGCCCTCTACCAGCCTTGTATGCTGACTTCGAAGATTGTGATGAGCAACCCTTTGCCTGGGCATGGTTAATAGAGTCGGCAGCTGGCGAGGTGTTGTCGCTTCGTTGCGAGCCTGGTTCCGGCGTGGGTCCATCGCGGGCTAAAGGTATGCCAGCCGGATTAGAGATTCTACGTTTTTTCCTGCGCAAGGATTCGGCCTTAGATCGGGTTTGCAATAAGCGCCGGTGGCTTTGGTCCCGTCATGTTCAGTAGGATCGGCCGGTGGTGGCGTGTCTTCGGCACTGGCGTGAGTTTCGTCGCAGTAGGAGTTGGCGGTGTGTTCTTTTTTCCGGTGCTCAACATCGTTATTCATCAACCGCAACTGCGTTCGATGCTGGCCCGTCGCGTGATTAGTTTTAGTTTCCGCTGCATCCTAGGATTAATGTGGATCATGGGTGTCTTTCGTTACGAGATCACCGGAATGGAACGGTTGAAGCGGAAGGGGCTACTAATTCTCGCCAATCATCCGACGCTCATCGATATTGTGTTTTTGATGGCTTTCGTCAAGCGCGCGGACTGCATCGTCAAGAGCGGCCTTTGGCGTAATCCGTTCACGCATTCGACTATTCGTGCCGCTGCGTACGTCCGCAACGATGATCACGGCGTCCAGCTTATTGAAGATTGTGTGGGAGCGATTCGACGTGGCGGCAATTTAATCGTTTTTCCTGAGGGTACGCGCACACCCAGCAATGGGTCCATCGTACTCAAACGAGGCGCCGCCAATATCGCCGTACGAGGCTTGTGTAATATCACTCCAGTGCTTATACGATGCGCGCCGCCGATGTTGGCCAAGGGTGAAAGGTGGTGGCGGTTACCGTTTCGTCCATCGCATTTCACCATCACAGTCAAAGAAGACATAGAAGTAAAGCCCTTTATCGCTCGTGCCGGTAGTGAGCCTTTGGCCATCCGTCATTTAACCGATCATCTGCAGGAGTATTTTGCGAAGGAACAGCCGCCCGATGCAATCGGATGATGATGAAATCAAACAAATGATTATAGACGTTCTTCAACTCGAAGATGTTACGCCCGCCGATATTGACACAGATGCCCCTTTATTTGTCGAGGGACTCGGGTTGGATTCTATTGATGCCTTGGAACTCGGGGTTGCCATTCACAAGCGTTACGGGGTCACATTGTCGGCCGATTCGGATGACACTCGCCGCCATTTCGCGTCGGTGCGCGCACTTGGCGTGATGATCGATAAGCACCGTAGAAAATGAGGGAACGGATATGACTCCGGCAAGCCCAGTCAGCGAGGAAGAGATCTACCCTTGGTTAATCGATTTATTACACGACATGTTCGACCTGGATAAGGCGAAGATCACCTGTGAAGCGAATTTGTACACGGATCTTGACATCGATAGCATCGATGCTGTCGATCTCGCCGTCAAGCTCAAGCAACTTACCGGCAAGCGGCTGCAGCCGGAAGTTTTTAAAAACGTTCGCACGGTTCAGGACGTTGTAAACGCACTCGCCGGACTGCTCCTGAAGTAGCAGGTGCGTCGGTTCTTAGCCCTGTGGGCCCCATCGATCATGATTCTCTACCCGTTCGCCGTCTGGCTAGGTCATGGGAAGGTCGAGCCCCGGTTTTTTGCCGGGCTGCTACTAATTGCCGGTTTCATGAGATTGCCTCTGATGAAAGCCGGTGCCGCCGGAACCGGCTGGTTGGCGGGGACACTGTTACTTTCTCTGATTGCTTTTTGGGGCAATCATGTTCTGACGCTCAAACTTTATCCTGTCTTGGTGAACGGAGTGATGTTAGCCGTTTTCACGTATAGCCTTTTTATTCCTCCATCGATCATCGAGCAGTTCGCGCGCAGGCGGGAACCGAACTTTGGGCCGCGGAGCGTCCGCTATACACGGCGTGTCACACAGGTCTGGTGCGTCTTCTTTGCTCTCAACGGCGCGGTCGCGCTTATCACTGCGCTATGGACCTCTGCAGCGACCTGGTCACTCTACAACGGGGTTATAGCTTATCTGCTGATGGGAGTCCTCTTTGCCGGCGAATACGGGGCTCGTCGTAACTTCAAGCGCCGACTCAATGCCTGAAACTCTAGACATGTTGAGCGTTGCCGTCATGCCGCGTCCGCTCAGTCAAACCATCGCCTGGCGAGATCAGCAGCCCGTAAGCTATGGAGAATTCTTTCATCGCACTCGCGCATGGCAGCAGTTGTTGAGTCGAATCTCGGGGCAAACGTTCGCTCTTTCTCTTAGCGATGCGGGTGAGTTTGCTGCCGCTCTTTTCGGCGCTTGGCAGGCAGGAAAGATCATATACCTGCCAGGTGATCGCCTGCCGGGGACCTGTCATGCGATGCGCAGTCTTGTCGACGGTTACTTGGGCGAATTCGCGCCCGAATGGAACCCCCGGACGCCGACACCCGAGGACGGATTGGCACCAGGCGCTGAATTGAAGCCTTTGGACCCAAATTTTGTCGGGTTATTTATCTATACTTCCGGGAGCTCGGGCGCGGCGCAAGCCATATCGAAAAAACTGTCACAGATGTCGGCCGAGGTCGCAACTCTAGAAGCCCAGTTCGGTGACATCATCGATGACTCCGATATTATTGCGACCGTTTCACATCAGCATATCTATGGACTGCTGTTCAATGTTCTGTGGCCGCTTAGCGCCGGGCGCCCGTTTGCCGCCCGAAGTTTTGGTTCGTTAGAGGGTTTGGCGATGGCTCTTGCCCGACGCGATGCTGTTTTGGTTTCAACCCCGGCTCATTTGCGAAGACTACCGGAAACTCCGGACTGGGAGCTTGCTTCAAAACGGGTTCGTGCAGTCTTTTCATCCGGCGGTCCGTTGCCGGCGGATGCCGCTCGCGAGAGTTCCCAATTACTTGGGCAGGTGCCGATTGAGGTTTACGGCAGTTCCGAGACCGGCGGCATCGCTTGGCGTCAGCAAAAGACTCGACATGATGCGGAATGGACACCTCTGCCAAACATAAAATGGCGCATCGACGCCGAGGCAGGCGTCCTCGAAATTCGTTCGGCGCATTTACCGGATGCAGAGTGGTTTCGAACCGCCGATCGGGCGAGACCCGCGGGAGGCAACCGTTTCCTTCTTGAAGGGCGTGTTGATCGAGTTGCCAAAGTCGAAGGCAAGCGGATTTCTTTGGACGCCATTGAAGAGCGACTAAAGGCATCGCCGCTGGCGCGCGATGCCAGAGCCCTGGTTATTGAAGGGCGCCGGCAACGAATTGCCGCTGTGGTCGTCCCGTCCGCAACCGGATGGCACAAGTTAGCGCACCGCGGCAAACTGGCTGTCAATCGCATGTTGCGCGGTCTGCTTCGAGAGACGATTGAGCCCGCGGGCTTGCCACGGCTTTGGCGTTACGTCGATGCTCTGCCGATGAACACGCAGGGCAAGACCACTCATGCCGCGCTCATCGACTTATTTGACAATCGGGATAATCGTCCAAGACAAGCCATCGAATGCCGGGTCCATAAAGTCGATCAGCACGCCATCTTTGAACTGATCGCACCAAGTAATTTGCTTTATTTCGATGGCCATTTTCGTGACGTGCCGATTTTGGCAGGTGTGGTTCAGATCGAATGGGTCGTTGCCTTTGGCCGGCGCTGCTTTGATTTACCACCTTTGTTTCGCGCCATACACGCGCTGAAATTCCAACGGGTGATTCCGCCGGAGTTGCCGATCACCCTCGAACTGGCGCATGACCCATTGAAATCCTCTTTGGCTTTTAAAATCAGCTCTCATCTCGGGGCCCATGCCAGCGGTCGAATTATCTTCAGAGCGGCCGATGTTTAAGCCATGCGTCGTGATCCCCGTGTTCGATCACGAGCGCGCAGTGGGTGCGGTGGTCACGGAAGTGCTGGCTCAGAACTTAGCATGCGTGCTCGTGGACGACGGCAGTTCGAGTAGATGTTCCAGCAGGCTGCACGAGATGGCCGCGGCTCGCCCTCAGATGATTACCTTGCTTCGCCATCCAATGAACCGTGGCAAGGGCTGTGCCGTGCTCACTGGACTGCGATATGCTGCTGAGGCGGGTTATACGCACGCCGTGCAAGTCGATGCCGATGGGCAGCACCGGATTGCGGACATTCCTCGTTTTCTCGAGCAGGCCTTGGCGCATCCTAACGCGCTGATCGTCGGGCACCCGGATTACGATAGCACGGTGCCGGCGTTGCGGCTCTATGCTCGTCAGTTGACCCACATCTGGGTATCCATCAATACCTTATCTCGACAGATCAAAGATTCGATGTGCGGCTTCCGTGTCTATCCTCTGGCGCCGGTGATCGCGCTCGACCAGCGGATCAACTTGGGCGCCCGCATGGACTTCGATACGGAAGTGCTGGTGCGGCTATATTGGGATGGTCTGCATATTCTCAATGTCTCCACGCCCGTGACTTATCCGGCGGATGGAATTTCGCATTTCCGTGGTTGCCTCGATAACGCGCTGCTCTCGCGCATGCACGCAACCTTGTTTTTTGGAATGCTGCTGCGTCTGCCTGTCTTGATTGCACGTAAATGCCGCCGCCAATGATCCAAGTCATCGCTGCTAGACGTATACGGCACTGGGCTCAGATCAATGAATGCAGCTTCGTCGCTGGAATTTATCTGCTGTTCTGGATTACCCGCGTTTTCGGACGGTGGCCACTGCGGGCTGCGCTTTATCCGGTGGTGCTGTGGTACATGATGACCCGACCTGCGGCCCGGGCTGCATCCAGAGACTACTTACGCCGATTGGCGGACTCGGGAGGGCAAGTAATTCTCAAACCCGATGTCTTCAGCGTCTTCCGGCATTTTGCCTGCTTTGCCGAAAGTATTCTCGACAAGATGCTTCTGTGGAGCGGCCTGTACAAAACTGATCAGGTTAAATTCGTGGGTAAGGAGCTGATCATGGCGCAAACCGCCGCGCAGAGCGGTGGTTTGCTGATTTGTTGTCACTTGGGAAATTCGGAATTAGGCCGTTTTCTTTCCAAACAGCTGCCGGGTTTCAAATTGACCGTATTGATCCATACCAAACACGCACAGCGATTCAATCGCCTCTTGGCGCAACTCGATCCCGA
Organism: Binatia bacterium; assembly: GCA_036378835.1. Taxonomy (GTDB): domain Bacteria; phylum Desulfobacterota; class Binatia; order UBA9968; family UBA9968; genus WHTF01. The sequence continues at coordinate 14,749 of DASUVS010000151.1, forward strand.
GAGTCAGGTCGACCTTATGCAGGTCACGGAACTATCGCCGGCTACCGCGATTGTGCTCGCGGAGAAATTGGCCCAGGGCGAATTTGTCGCCATAGCGGGTGACCGTATTCCGGTATCGGCCAATCCGCGCGTTGCCTTAGCCGAGTTTCTCGGAACCGTGGCGCCATTTCCAGCGGGACCGTACATTCTTGCAAGCTTGTTCCACTGTCCGGTCTACTTGATGTTTTGCAGGAGTTACGGAGGCACGGCGGAAATTCACTTCGAACTATTCCATCAGGTGATTGATTTGCCGCGAATTGGCCGTGATCAGGCGCTCGCTCGAGTAGCTGGAGAGTATGCTCGACGTCTTGAACATTTCTGCCGGCGCGCGCCGCTGCAATGGTTCAACTTCTACGATTTCTGGAGCCTGTCGTCGGTGGAAAATTGAGATGGAGAGCCCTGCATTCAAGAAAACGACCCGGACTGTACGATTCGATAGGGAGTGGGTGAAGATCCAAGATATCGTCGACGTTGCCGACGGTTTAGCCTGGCCCGTATTGTCCGAGACGCCACAGTTCCGCTCCGCCATTGCCCAAGGCGCGGAGTTTGTCGACCGCCTCCTGCGTGAAGACGGCAGGATCTACGGAGTGACGACGGGTTTTGGCGACTCGTGCATGGTGACTGTTGGGACGGAGCTCGCCGCCGAGTTGCCGCGCCACCTTTATACTTATCACGGTTGTGGGCTCGGGGAGTATCTCACGCCGGCACAGACTCGCGCGGTCATTGCAACCCGCCTGACTTCTTTATGCAAAGGGTTCTCCGGGGTCAGTGTCGAACTGTTGGAGCAAATGGTGCGCTTGCTGCATTGCGGTGTGTTGCCGAGAATACCATCCGAAGGCTCAGTCGGCGCCAGCGGTGATCTTACGCCGCTCTCTTATCTCGCCGCCGTGCTCTGCGGCGAGGGCGAAGTGTGGCGCGAAGGCGCAGCGGCACCCGCCGCAGTGGCTTTGGCTCGTGCCCGAATCCCGCCGTTAAGTCTGCGGCCGAAGGAAGCTCTCGCGATCATGAATGGCACCGCAGTCATGACGGCCTTGGCATGTCTCGCTTACTCGCGCGCCGAGTATTTAAGCCGGCTGGTGACGCGGGTGACGGCGCTGGCCTCGTTTGCTTTAGACGGCAATGCCTATCACTTCGATGAGACGCTATTCTCAGTCAAACCTCATCCGGGGCAGCAGCGGGTAGCCGCTTGGCTGCGCGCCGATTTGCTCTGCGATCAACCGCCGCGCAACGCCACGCGCCTTCAAGACCGTTATTCGATTCGCTGCGCGCCTCATGTTATCGGCGTGCTTGCCGATGCCTTACCGTGGCTGCGCGAGTCTATCGAGAACGAGTTGAACAGCGCCAATGACAATCCGATTATCGATGCGGCAGGTGAACGGGTTTTGTACGGCGGTCACTTTTATGGCGGCCACATCGCCTTCGCGATGGATAGCATGAAAAACGCCGTTGCCAATCTCGCTGATCTTCTCGATCGACAAATGGCGCTTTTGGTAGACAGCCGTTTCAGCAATGGCTTACCCGCCAATCTATCCGGCATTGAGGGCCCGCGGCAGGCGATTAATCATGGGCTTAAAGCGCTGCAGATCAGCGCTTCGGCATGGACCGCCGAAGCGCTAAAGCTCACCATGCCCGCTTCGGTCTTTTCGCGTTCCACTGAATGCCACAATCAGGACAAGGTCAGCATGGGGACGATTGCAGCGCGCGATTGCCTACGCGTTTTGGAATTGACCGAGCAAGTTGTCGCCGCCCTGTTGATCACAGTCCGACAAGGGGTTTGGCTGCGCTGCAGATCGAATCGCTCTTTGAGATTGCAAGCGGCGTTACAGACGATGATGCATCAGTTGGAGAACGATGTCGTCGCCCTTGAGGAAGACCGACGGCTCGAACCGGATTTGCGATTACTTTTGGAACGCGTCCGCAGCCGCGCGTGGGAACTCTATGAGTAAGCCGTCGAGCCGCTGGATCGCTGAAACCGAGACGCAGATAGAATTCTTCGATCTCGATCCCATGGAAATCGTTTGGCATGGTCGCTATGTCAAATACCTGGAGATGGTTCGCGGCGTGTTGCTCGATACCATCGATTACAATTACCCGCAGATGAAGGCGTCGGGCTATGTTTGGCCGGTGATCGACATGCACCTGCGTTACATCGCTCCGGCGATTTTCGGTCAACGAATTAAGCTGCGGGCAGAGATCGTCGAGTGGGAAAACCGCCTTAAGATTGGCTATCTCATCACCGACGCGCAGAGCGGACGCCGGCTTACTCGCGCCAGCACCACGCAAGTCGCCGTCGAGATCGCCACCCGTGAGATGTGTTTCGTATCGCCGCGGGTGCTTCTCGAAAGAATGGGAGTTGGGCCTTGTTAAGGCGGCAGCTGGTCGTATTCTGGCTTGTCCTGTCCGCGCCGCCGCTCCTCGGCGCGACGCCCCTATCGACCATCGAGTCGATGCTGCTCAAACCGACCGTATTGTGCGGCCGTTTTGAGCAGAAAAAACAGCTAGTTGGGTTCAAGAATGCCGTGAACTCTAGCGGCCGGTTCTGTGTGGTTGCCGGTAAGGGTGTGTTGTGGCGCACCCTTAAGCCGTTTCCTACTGCCTTGCGCTTAAACCGTGATGAGATCGTCCAACTGCACGGCGATCGGGTGACGTTGCGTCTCGAGGCCAAGAAAGAGCCCACTGTTCGAATGATCAATACCGTTTTGTTTGCCTTATTAGCGGTCGATATCGGGCAGCTTGAAAAACACTTCGAGATCGACGGCTCAGTTCAAAACAACGTCTGGAGCATAAGGCTGAAAGCGCTTGAACCGGCTTTGGCCAAAGCGATCGGCAGCATCGCGTTCGAAGGCGGCGTCTATGTCAGAAGTATACGAATCGATGAAGCGAGCGGCGATCGCACGAGCATCGATTTGATGGCAATCGAAACCGGCGAAAGCGCCATGGATGCCGATGAGGCGAAGCTGTTTTGATTCGCCTAAAATTACTGGCTTGGTTCTGGAGCCTGGTGGTGTGCTTGCTCGTAGTCCATAACTCGTACCTCTGGCTGCACCAACGACTTGCCCCAGAGACCGATATTCTGGCGCTGCTGCCGCTTCAACAACGCGATCCTGTACTACAGCAAGCTTTCACCCGAATGGTTGATACAGGCCAGCAGCGGCTGATTGTACTCATCGGCGCCGATGACTGGTCGCAAGCGCGAGATGCCGCCGACGCGTACCACTCGGAGTTGTTGGCATATAAGGATCTGCTGCAACTAGAGCACCGCGCGACTTTTGATTCGCAACAAGAGTGGCTCGGATTGTTCGAGCAACATCGACTAGGCTTGCTGACACGCGAGCAAGAATCGGCATTACATCAAGAACCCGCGCAGTTTTGGATAGATCGCGCATTGAGCAAGCTGTATCGGCCGTTTGGCGGCTCGATGCTAACGGCTTGGCACGATGATCCATTCAATCTCTTTGGCGAATGGGCGCAGGCGCGCGCCCAAGAAACGGCGGTGCGGCCACGCGAAGGTCGGTTGTCTATCAGCGAGGGCCAACGCGAATATGTCGTTATGCCGTTCACGTTGCGAGTTGCGGCTTTTTCCATCGCCGCCCAGCAGTCGATTATTCCGCTACTGCAGAGAGCCAAGAACAACGCTCGCAAGGCGGTTCCGGGCGTTGAGGTTCTATCGGCAGGTTTGATCCTTTATGCGGACGCTGCAGCCGAGCAGTCGAAGCTAGAAGTCGGCACCATCGGACTCGGTTCGATGCTCGGCATCATTGTGATGACCTGGATCGCATTTCACTCGCTAAAGCCGATAGCTTGGGTGATCGTCTCAGTGGTGATCGGTTGCCTAGGCGCTTTATCGATTTGCTGGGCGGTTTTCGATCGCATCCACTTACTGACCCTGGTATTCGGCGCCAGTTTGATCGGCGGCGCCCAGGATTATGGAACCTATTTTCTGTGCAACCGATTCGCCGCGGATGCGCGCCAACTGAACTCGTGGCAATTACTGCGTCGGCTCATGCCGGCGCTGGTTTTGGCGCTGGTAACGACCGTGATTGGCTATCTCGGCCTTGCGTTGACGCCATTTCCGGGTTTGCAACAGGTGGCGGTATTTTCCGCGATAGGCTTGGTATTCGCATGGCTTACTGTGATCTGTTGGTTTCCGACTCTGGTCTGGCGAGGCACATTAAAGGGCGGGCGTTTTGCCGAATACTACGCTACCACTATGCAGCAGTGGCCAGTGCTGCGTTGGAATCAAAGGACGGTGGCGGTTGGTTTAGTCTCGATCGCTTTTGCGTCCTGCGGCTTCTCGGCGCTTCATACAGAGGATGACATCCGCTCGCTGCAAAATCCGCCCAAACACCTCGTTGACGAACAGATCAAGCTCGGGCGACTTTTGGACGCGCCGGCGCCGGCTCAATTCTATTTGATTCGAGGGCCCACCGCCGAGGCGGTGCTCCAGCGCGAAGAAGCGCTCACGAAGCGGCTTGAGCCGATGATCGAGAAACGTCTGATCACTGGCTATCAGGCGGTATCCAATTGGGTCCCTTCTCTCGCCGCCCAACTCGAGCGCCGGCAACTTATTCAGGAGAAGCTTCTCGATGACAGCGGCCCGCTCGACATGCTGGCGCAAAAACTTGGAGAAGGCGGCAAATGGGGGTCCGGGTCCCGCCAAGGCCTGGTTGCATCCGCATTGCCTCTTTCGCCCGACGAATTCTTCAAATCGCCGATCAGTGAACCCATTCGTCCTATTTGGCTCGGCAACGTGAACGGCACCTATGCCAGCATTGTCGTTTTGCGGGGAGTGAAAAAAGATACCTTGGCAACTCTGCAGCATGCCGCCGGCAGACTCGAAGGAGTTCAGTGGGTGGACAAAGTTAGTGAAGTTTCGTCCGTTCTAGCGGCATACCGCCATTACATGAGTTGGCTCATCGTATTTTCTTATTTTGCCGTTTACGGCCTGCTTTATCCGCGCTATGGCCGCGCCACCTGGCGGGTAGTCGCCCCAACGGCGATCGCAAGTCTGGCTACGCTTGCGCTTCTGGGCAGTGCCGGAGCGGGTGTGCAGTTGTTTCATGTGCTTGCGCTGATGCTCCTGCTGGGCATCGGCATCGATTACGGGATTTTTTTGCAAGAGCATTTCGGTCGTCGCGATGCGATTGCATGGCTATCGGTGGCGCTCTCGGCAATCAACACCTTGCTCTCGTTCGGCCTGCTCAGTTTAAGCAAGACCCCGGCTCTGCAAGCTTTCGGCCTAACCATGTTAATCGGAACAGTCATTTTGTGTCTGATCGTCCCCTGTTTTGTTGTTGGAATCACAGACACCCGGGTCTTGACCGAGCGGTTTGGGGCCAGCGCATGAGGGTGACCGGATTGCCGCAGAAGGTTGGGAAATCGGTGGAGATCCTCATCATTGGCGCTGGTCCAGCGGGGTCAGTAGCGGCGTCGTTGCTGCGACAGCAGGGCCGGCAAGTCTTGATGCTCGAGCGCGAGCAGTTTCCGCGTTTCAGCATCGGTGAGAGTTTGCTGCCGCAGAGCATGGAATACCTCGAGCGCTGCGGTATGCTGCGCGCCGTCGTTGAGGCGGGTTTTCAATTGAAGAACGGCGCCGCCTTCGCTCAGGGCGAGCAATATACCGAATTCGAGTTCGGCGAAAAGTATTCAACAGGCTGGAACACTACTTACCAGGTACCGCGCGCGCGTTTTGATCATCTACTGGCGTTAGAGGCAGAGGCTCAGGGCGCAGAGGTCAGATACCGGCACGAAGTAATCGGTATCGATTTAGGCGGTAGCCGGCCCCGGTTGACGATTAAGGATTCAGATGGCGAGCATTATCTTGTCGACGCGAGCTTTGTGCTGGACGCCAGCGGTTTCGGGCGTATTCTGCCGCGTCTACTGCAACTAGAAACACCGTCCAATTTTCCCGTCCGTGGCGCCGTCTTCACCCATATTGAAGACCGGATCACGCACCCAGGGTTTGACCGCAATAAGATTCGCGTGACGGTTCACCCGGAACGTCCCGGCGTGTGGTTCTGGCTTATTCCGTTTGCCGCAGGGCGCTGTTCTCTGGGGGTTGTGACTGAACCTGCTTTGCTCGACCGTTATCAAGGACCGGATACACAACGATTGCAGGCCTTGGTCGGCGAAGACCAAACCTTGTCCAATCTGCTTGAAAATGCCTGTTGGGATACTCCGGCGCGACGGGTCGTTGGTTATGCGGCCAACGTCAAATCGTTGTCCGGTCGAGACTATGCCCTGCTCGGTAATGCTGCGGAGTTTCTCGATCCGATTTTTTCGTCCGGGGTCACGATCGCTTTTAAATCGGCGAGTCTTGCCGCCGCGGTCCTGCAGCGTCGCTTCGCCGGAGAGACGATCGATTGGCTTAGTGAATACGCTGTGCCGCTCAAAATAGGCGTCGATACCTTCCGAGCCTTTGTCGACTCTTGGTATCGCGGAGGTTTTCAGCGGATCATTTTCCATCGCAATCAACCGCCGGAAATTCGCCGTATGATTTCGGCGATCCTGGCCGGCTATGCTTGGGATGAGAGCAATCCGTATGTGCGCGAGCCGAGACGGCGCTTGGCAGCGTTGGAGGAGTTGTGTTCGTAGCGCTGCCCGGCCGGCAGGTCGCCCTAGTCGGATCATTGACGTTGTTGTTAACCGGCTGTGTCGCGCCCTCGCCGAGGGCCGCAGGTGTGGGCCTGAAGCTGGCTCCGGCCGCACTGGCCGAATCGATCAGTTTGCAGCAGCGATTAGATATAGAAGGGCAGGGTCGGAGGGCCCAGTTAGACGTCGTCCTCGAAGTCGACGCTGAACGGATCGATTTGGTCGGCCTCGCGTTTGGTCAGAGAGTTTTGTCCATGTCCTACGACGGCAAGACGCTACAGTCGTGGCGCCATCCGATGTGGCCGGCTCAAGTGCGCGCAGAAGAGGTGCTTGAAAACATACAACTGACGCTTTGGCCGGTTGATGCGATTCGGCGAGCTCTACCGATGGGCTGGAGCATCAAAGAAAGCGGTTTGCGCCGTACCCTCTTACAGGATGGTTTAGCCGTCATGGTGATCGATTACAGCGCGTTGCCCTTTTGGAGCGGCAAAGTGGAAGTGGCGAACCTGCAGTTTAATTACCGCATAACCATCCAATCGGTTTCTAATGAGCCTTAAATGATTTACCTGAACCAACTTGGAATCGTCTGCCCACTGGGAAGTTCCCGTGAAGAGGTGAAACATCGGCTGCTGGATCGGGTGGCAAGCGGGGTCTCGCTGACCGAAAACTATTCGCCTGGACGCCTACTGCCGCTAGGTTGCATCGATGCCGAACTGCGGCTCCCGTCAGTCGACCATTTGGACCTCATCGCAAGGAGCCGCAACAATCAAGTGGCATTGGCTGCATTGGCGCAAATCCGAACTGCGGTGGACAGCGCCATTGAACAGTACGGCAAAGGCCGTTTCGGGATTGTCATCGGCACCAGCACTTCCGGAATCGCCGAAAGCGAAGCCGCGTTTCGTCACTACGTGTGGAATAGAAGCCTGCCGGAGCAGTTCCATTATGGGCAGCAGGAGTTGAACTCGCTGGCTACTCTGCTCGCTGATGAGCTTGACGTATGGGGGCCGGCATACGTCCATTCGAGTGCCTGCGCCTCAAGTGCCAAGGCCCTAGCCAGCGCCGCTCGCTTGATTCGCACGGGGGCTTGTGATGCGGTTTTGACCGGCGGCGTGGATACTCTATGCGGTTTTACGGTTGCCGGTTTTGCCGCGCTCGAATCCGTCAGTGCGACCCAGTGCAATCCCCTCAGTCGCAATCGTCGCGGCATCAATATCGGCGAAGGCGGCGCGCTATTCTTAATGAGCCGTGAGCCTGCTTCGGTCGCTCTGCGCGGCTGGGGCGAATCGTCTGACGGCTATCATATGTCAGCACCCGATCCCAGCGGCGCAGGAGCGCGTCTCGCCATCGAACGAGCTCTTTCACGCGCCGAAATTTCTGCTGAGTCGATCGACTATATAAACCTTCATGGCACGGGGACCATCCAGAACGACGCCATGGAAGCCCGTGTGATCCATGCGCTCTTCGGCGCTGCGGTTGCTGTTAGCTCGACGAAACCATTGACCGGGCATGCGCTCGGCGCGGCCGGAGCCATTGAGGCTGGATTGTGTTGGCTGGCGATGCAGGATGATAACCCTGCCGGCAGATTTCCGCCGCATCTCTGGGATGGCATACCCGATCCGACCCTGCC
>DASUVS010000152.1:0-11778 GCA_036378835.1 Binatia bacterium
GTTGCTCTATTTTGTAGCTAGCCTAACAGGATAAAGCAACAGGAAGCGTTGCATGGATCTCCATAAGTCACCAAGCCTTAGAACAGGAGAACCGATGCCGCTATCGCCGAAACACCTCTAAAGCTTCTCCCACCGGCTTGACGGGCCCACTGAGCTCGCCACGAATCACAAGCCCGTAGGTAGTATAGCAATGCCAACGCAGAAGTTCGATGAGAACCCGAGATAGTAGGGAAGCGCGACAAGCTAATGGATGGATGAACCGAAATCAATCGGACGACAACAGGGAGCTCGCCCTCAAAGAGCCGCTGAGGATGGCATTTTCGATCCGCGCCGCAATCTACCCGCGGTCTCCAACGCCTTGAAACAATCTGGTGGGCTACGTCACGCCGCTGGTAAGGGCCACCGATTAAAGGCCCGGAACCTCGCCGTCATGCGCGTGAGCTAGTGCATCGAGCAGGCTCTCATCCAAACGCTGCCGGTCGAGAATGACGTTGCCATCATGCGCGGCACGAACGACATTCAGGGGCACAAAGAACTCTCCAGAATTCTCAACATAGATTGTGATCTCGTTGCGACTTCCCGGCCGGACATCGCGCACCGCGCCGCAGGGGTCGCCGCCCTCCTCCAGATAAACTTGCGAGCCGATTTCTATTCTCTCTTTCTGGTCCATAACACCATCCTTATTTTTGGTGCGGGTCCGGAGTCACTTGACCGAGATGATCGCTCGCTACAACAGGCAGGCATCGCAACATGGTCCACAGTTTATAACCCGGCCGAATCCGCTTTAATTTTGTTTGTACTAAATGTCGCAACCTTCGTACCATTAGAATTTCAAAAACTTGCCGCTGCTATAGTTCTATCTCCTGCACAGGTTCGTGGATTGTGCCGTATCGACGACATTCCGTTTATCGTTTGTTGCGACGGCAAGACATTGACGCGTAGGTGGCAAGATTATAATCAGTATTGGTTACTAGGTCTCAACCCTGTTCGAACCTGCTATGCTCAACCCAACTTTCCGGGAGGATTTATGAACTCGTCGTATTTCGCGCGACTATTAATATTGTCGATATGGGTATCCCTGGCGGGCGCTTCTGGAGCAGCCCATGCGCAGCCGGCGAAAAGCTATCAGCCGCAGGTCGGCCAGGAAGGCAAGGACGTGGTCTGGGTGCCAACGCCCCAGGCTCTGGTCGACAAAATGCTCGACATGGCCAAACTCACTCCGCAAGATTATCTCATCGATCTGGGTTCAGGTGATGGCCGCACTGTCATTACGGCGGCTAAACGCGGCGCCAAAGCTCTTGGAATCGAATACAACCCGGACATGGTTGAGCTCGCCAAGCGCAACGCCGCGAAAGAAGGCGTTAGCGATCGAGCGGCCTTCACCAAGGCCGACTTGTTCGAAAGCGATTTCTCTCAAGCTCAGGTAATCACCATGTTTCTCCTGTCGAGCATCAACATGAAGTTGCGCCCTAAAATTCTCGATCTCAAACCGGGAACGCGCATTGTCTCGAATACCTTCGATATGGGAGAATGGAAACCGGACGAAACCGGCAGGGCTGACAATTGCAACGGTTATTGCACGGCTTATCTGTGGATCGTGCCGGCAAAAGTAGACGGTACGTGGAAGCTGCCCAATGGCGAGCTGAACGTGAAACAGACCTTTCAGATGATCAGCGGCACTCTAAAATCCGGCAACGTCGTCACACCCATCAACGGCAAACTAAACGGCGAGCAGATTACTTTCACTGCCGGTGAGGGAGAGTACATGGGCCGGGTTAATGGCAATTCCATGGAAGGATCGTTGAAATCCGGCGGCAAATGGAGCGCTAGTCACAGCGGCAAATAGTGGAAGGAGCGTTCGCGGAGTAAATCACCCGTCAACGCGCCCTCAAGCACGTGCAGTCTGTTTAATGTCCCCGCGTTATCACGTCGCAAAGAACCGGGCCTAAGTCATTGACTTGGGCCTTAGTTTCTCCAGCGGCTTCGATCGATAATACAAAATCCAAGTTCTTGGGGTCACCTGGCATCCTGAACTATCCTGGCCCACCTTTCTGGACAATTGTGCATCCCTAAGGTATGGGGTATGGATTGATAGTCTTCTTCTGCTCCGTTCACCGGTCGGTAGCGCAAATATCCACTGATTATTCATAGGGAGGAATCCATGAACTCATCGCGTTTGGTTAGTAGATTTTTATTTGTGCTAAGTCTCTCTTTGGCTAGCGCCACCGCTTTTGCGCAGCCGGCAAAACAATACGAGCCGCAGGTCGGCCAGGAAGGCAAGGACGTGGTCTGGGTGCCTACACCCCAGGCTCTGGTCGACAAAATGCTCGACATGGCCAAAGTCACTCCGAAAGATTACGTCATCGATCTGGGTTCAGGTGATGGCCGAACCGTCATTACGGCGGCTAAACGCGGCGCCAAAGCTCTTGGAATTGAATACAACCCGGACATGGTTGAGCTCGCCAAGCGCAATGCCGTCAAAGAAGGCGTTAGCGATCGAGCTACCTTCACCAAGGCCGACTTGTTCGAAAGCGATTTTTCTCAAGCCCAGGTAATCACCATGTTTCTGCTGCCCAGTATCAATCTCAAACTTCGCCCCAAGATCCTTGATTTAAAACCTGGGACGCGCATTGTATCGAATTCTTTTGATATGGAAGAATGGAAGCCGGATGAAACGGCCAATGCGGAAGGATGCAGCAATTGGTGCACGGCTTACCTGTGGATCGTGCCGGCAAAAGTAAACGGTACGTGGAAGCTGCCTAATGGCGAGCTGAACGTGAAACAGACCTTTCAGGTGATCAGCGGCACTCTAAAATCCGGCAACGTCGTCACACCCATCAACGGCAAACTAAACGGCGAGCAGATTACTTTCACTGCCGGTGAAGGAGAGTACACGGGCCGGGTTAATGGCAACTCGATGGAAGGATCGTTGAAATCCGGCGGCAAATGGAGTGCTACTCGCGCCGGGAAATAAATGAACGAGAAACTGGTTTCCGCTAAATGACCAGCTTGCGAGTTGCCTCCAAAGATTACAGCCATCTCGGTCGAACAGCTGTCGATCGGAGTGCCAGCTTAGCTGCAAGTACAGCTACTACACTCGAGAGAGACACCCGGGCGGAGCGGTATCGCTTCTAGGCTCGTTCGTCAGGCTCCGGTCCTGGACCGGAGCCTCATACTGCATTGCCGATCGGAAGGAGATTGAGCAAAGATTTGGTGCGATCAGGCTGCAAGCCGATGCGAGCTGCCATTTCTCACCTTCTGGTATTTACCTCTTTCCAATCGCTTGACTCTTCCTTCCTTTGCCCATCGGGAAAGCGCCAGTCGAAGATAGACCGACGGCTTTTTGGTGCGGGTCGCCGCTTTGATGAAATCTTTGCTGGTAAACGTTTCCGGAAGCCCCCCGAGCACTTCGGCGAGATCTGTTCTTCCGCGTGGTCGACCCTTTCTTCTCTCGTTCCCGTTGTGATCATCGCGCAGCAGGGCGAGGACAGACTCATAGCGCTGCAACTCTTTTTCCAATTCGGCCATCTCAAGAGTCTTTTCAGAGATTGCCACCTTGAGTTCATTTATATTTTCCATAACTGCGGCTTGAAGATTTACTGACATGACACGATACCTCCTGGCTGAAGAGTATGTAATCTGCCGGATCAACTCAAGATGTCTTCAGTATAAAATCTCATTGTTTGTAGTATTGATTGAACGGTCATAATAGCGTTGCATCTCATCGCAGCTTTGTAACGCGAGCTACAACCGTAGGCGACGCGCCATAGATCGATCTTCGCCGTGCTGGAACGTAAAATACCAGAGCAAGAGACAGCGAAGGCCCGATAACCGGGCCTTCGCATCACTTATAACGAGGAATATGCCGGATGATTCGGATTGACGCTACACGCCGCCGAAGCCTTCATCCTGCGCTTCAGCCAACAACCAGGGATCTTTTACTTCAGTGGTTGGGCCCCTGCCACTAAGAACATTGACGACTTCGCGCGCCGCATGTGTCTGGCAATCGATGTACGATTCATCGGAGTTCGCGGCGGTATGACATGTTACGATTACATTCGGAAGGGTAAGAATCTTGTGATCCGCAGGCAACGGCTCCGGTTCGGTAACATCAAGGGCGGCTCCCGCCAGTTCTCCAGCGACCAGGGCTTCGTACAATCCCTCCGTGTCGACCAGCCCTCCACGCGCGCAATTGATCAGGTAAGCGGTCTTTTTCATGGCTTTGAATTGGGGCGCGCTGAACATCTTGCGGGTTTGTTTGGTGAGCGGCGCATGAAGGCTGATGAAATCTGATGTTGCAACCAGCTCATCGAACGACACCAGCTTCACGCCGAGGGACTGGGCAACTTTTGAATCCAGATAGGGATCAACGGCTTGTACATTGAGCTTCATACCTTGGGCTCGCGGCGCCACTTGCCGCCCAACATGTCCCAGCCCAACGATGCCCAACGTGCGGCCCTGAATGCGATAAACCTTTCCGCGGTATGCATGCAGCTCGGCAGTATGCCGCCGCCATTTTCCGTCGTGCACATACTGATTCATACGGACGAGCTTGCGCGAAATAGCGATCAGCAATCCGATCGTCTGTTCAGAAACTTCGATGGAATTGCAGCCCGCCGCATTGCAGATAATCATACCCTGATCGGACGCTGCTTTTAGATCCATCCGATCAACTCCGACACCGGTGCGGCAAACCACTTTGCAACGTTTGAGTTGCGCGATGATCTCGCGCGATAGCGGCACCGAACCGTGCATAATGATGCCATCGGCATCCTTACCCATTTCGACTACCTCGGCATCGTTGGTTGGCCGCCTGATGGTCATCTCCGCATCGATTTCCGCCAGGATCGGCTTGATTAAATCCACCGGCACATCGTTGCTGCCAAAATAAACCACATGATATTTGCCCATGCTAAACCTCCATTTGATACAATGGGATCGACACGCTGTTAGTGTGCCTTCTTCATGCCGAACAGCTTCATGGCGTTACCGCCGAGAATTTTGTCTTTATCTCTATCGCTCAAACCGCTCATCGCTTTGATCGGCTCAACCGTGTTGGGCCAAGTCGAGATCGCATCGCCATGATCGAAATCGCTGCCGATGATGATGTTGTGATCGGGCCAGATTTCGACGATCTTCGGCAGGTAATCTTCCCAGGCTATAGCCGCGACATATAGCTGCTCGAAGTAAGCGCTTGGTTCTTTTTTCAAACGATCTCTGCCTCGGAAAAAATCATTCACCGATGTAGTCCCGGGCGCCGCCGACAACGTGTGATGATTCAACGTCTTCATCAGCCACGGCACCCAGCCAATGCCGCCTTCGAAAAAGGCAAAACGCAAGTTCGGGAATCTGTCGAGCGTACCGCTCATGATAAGTCGGGCTGCGCTCACCATATAAGTCAGCGGGAACCCAAGCGCAGTGGCGAGCATTTTGAAACCATCATAGCGTTCGCTACCGACCAGCCACGGATGACAGTCCTGAGCTTCGAAGATGCGGGTTCCTGGATGAACTAGAACCGGGACATCCAGCCGGCAGACCTCTTCGTAGAAAGGCCAGAGCACCTCGGCGTCAAGGTCGCAATTTTGATGACCGCCCATCAATTTCACGCCTTTGAAGCCGAGTTCCGTCACCGAGCGCCTCAGTTCACGAACAGCTTCATCGACGTCAGGCAAATACACCCAGGAAATGGGGATAAACCGATCGCTATCTCCAGTATCCTCGGCAACCGTGTCGTTGTAGGCACGCGCCATGGCGTTGCCTAGGGAGGGCTCCACTTCATAGATGAGCGGCCGGTTGTCAGGAATGACGACTTGGTAGTCGAAGCCTTCGCGCTCCATGACATCGTGGCGGATCTGCAGATTCCAGCGAGTTTCGCTGAAAGAATGAATTTTCTTGCCGTCGCGGTAGTAGGTCGCGGCATCGCCGGGAAATTTCTCGCCGTAGCGGATCATTTCCCCGGCGCCCTTTTTGAGCTCAACGTGCCCGCGCCTGGGATGATCGACTCTTTCAATAAAGCGAACCGGCCAATAGTGAGTATCACCATCGATATACATCGTCACCTCGTTAGAAATTTTGAATCACATGGCCGGATCTTATTTGCAAGGGCATATGAGGTCAACCGGTTCGCCACCGACTATCTTGAACCTGATGTATGAATCTGGGTGTAAACTTGTTTTGACCAGAGCCTTTGACAGCTTTACTCGAATTTTAGTAACGGTTGGATCATGGCAAAAACAAAAATCACTTTGGCCTTGGGTTCTTACGATCGGCACGGCCCGCTGCTGGAAGGTTGTATCCAGCACCCCGAATTCGATGTGCAATACATCGAGCTCGACCCGCAGCAGGGACGGCACGAGCGCTTCCTGCAAAATTCTGAATTCGATGCTGCTGAACTGTCGCTGTCTTCCTATCTGATCGCCATCGACCGGGGAATGCCGGTCCATGCCGTGCCGATTTTTCCAAGGCGATTGTTCAGTCAGTCGCAAATGTATAAGAACGTTGACTGCGGCATCGATTCGCTCATGGATCTGGCGGGTAAGAGGATTGCTCTTAGCGGCTATCAAAATACCCTGGGCGTACGGGCAAAAGGCGACCTGAATCATTTTTATGGCGTGCCGCAGACGAGCATAACTTGGATAACTCCAGGTAAAGAGGTGCTGGACCTAGAGTTGCCGGGCGATGTCAAACTCGAAACTCGCGACAGCATGGGTCAGATCGAAGCCGAGTTCGTCCAAGGCAAAATCCATGCAATGTTTGTCTCCCGTCTGCCGAAAGTTTTTCGCGAAGGAAACCCAAATGTCGCTCGCTTGTTCAGTGACCCACAGGCGGAGGAGGAGCGCTACTTGGAGGCGGAGGGTTATTTTCCGATCATGCACGTGCTGGCATTCCGCAAACAATTGGCGCAACGATACCCTGAGTTGCCAGGAGCGCTTTACAACCTTTTCGAACAGGCGAGACGTCACGCAGCGCAGCGCTGGGCCGATCCTAATTGGTCAATAGTGATCTGGGGCAGGCGCGAACTGGAGCGCCAAGAGACGCTTTGCAACTTCGATCCCTGGCGCAATGGGCTTGAAGCAAATCGAAAAAACGTCGAGAGGTTCGCCCTGTATAGCTACGAGCAGGGACTAACCAAGCGCCAATTAAGGCCGGAAGAACTATTCGTGGCGATTCAATGAAGTCGCTGCCAATATCACGACACGGTTAGAGCAGCGGCCGAGCTTAGATAGTTATCTCCTTCGAATCGGATGATGAAGCAGCAACGATGGACCAGCGCGCGGTCTTTTAGCGCTGGCAGAAGGAGCCCGGAACTCTAAGAACGTTCATAGACATCAATCACTGACCCGTTCCGCTGTTGTTCGCGCCGCATCACTACACGGCTCCGGCCGAGAATGTATCGCATTGGCCGAGATCTCGACTCTCGAGACCGCGGCGAAACCAGCGGACCCGTTGCTCCGCGCTGCCGTGGGTAAAGCCCTCCGGCACTACGTAACCCTGACTGCGTTTTTGAATTCGATCATCCCCGATCTGCGCGGCTGCATTCAGACCCTCCTCGATGTCTCCCTCCTCGAGAATCTTCCGATCCCGGTTGGCCGTGCCCGCCCAGATCCCGGCAAGGCAGTCGGCTTGAAGTTCCACCCGCACTGAAATGGCGTTAGCTTGGGCGCGGCTCGAGCGGCTCTGCAACTCGCCCGTCTTTCTCATGACACCAAGTTGATTTTGCACATGATGACCGATCTCGTGGGCGATGACATAGGCCTGCGCGAAATCTCCGGGCGCTTTGAAACGGTCGCGCAGCTCGCGAAAGAATTCCAGATCGATATAAACCCTCCTGTCCTGCGGGCAATAAAATGGTCCGGAAGCCGATTGAGCAAACCCACAAGCAGACTCGACGGCGCCGGAAAAAAGCACCAGCCGAGGTTCCTGATACTCTTGCCCGTTGCGGCGGAAGATTTCTCCCCAGGTGCGTTCGGTGCTGGCAAGCACACTGGAAACAAACTGACCCATTTCATCGGTGGCGCCTTGTTGCGGAACTTGCTGGGACGGCGGGCCGCTATCGATGTTTCCTTGCAATAACACGCTGGGATCAATGCCGAAGAATAGGCCGATCAGGACGATAGCGATCGTGCCGATCCCGCCTCCAGCCAATCCCCGGGACATTCTCATGCCGCGGCGATCTTCAACGTTTGTGCTTTGGCCTTCTTGATCGAGTCGCATACAAGCTCCTTCGCTGTGAATCTCCAGGACCGCTACCGCGGCTGCAGCAGCAGTCTCCTCCAGAGACTAAAGTGTTCAAACAGATAACTTCTCTACCACGCGATGCATAGACTTCCCTAGCCAATAACCCTCTTATCGAAATCTTCTCGAACCGTCTAGAGCATCTGTGTCTCACAGTCGGATGGAACTCGCTGCCGCCGTCGATCAGCAGGTTGCGATCCGCCGGTGGACAGATGCTATCTATTTACTTAAGTTGCTTAGACCGCATATATGGCTTTGCATCAAAGGCGCTCTCAGGCGGATCCTTTTGCGCGCCGCCGTGCGCCTTGACAATTTCATGCATACGTTTAAGCGAGGTTATGTCTTGCGGCTCGAAAGAGGCCATATACGCGCCGTCCCACTGGCTCGCGTATGCAGTGGCGTCTTTGTTATCCATGTTGGCGGCTTTCTGAAGTATCTCCGCAACTCGCGTTTTGTTTTTCGATCCGTATTCGACGGTTTTCCTCATCGCCACGATAAACTTCGCGACCGCGTCGGCATTCTTCGTCAGGTAATCGTTGTACACGATGGTGACGCCAAGAATCGGCGCTGCGCTGCTCTTGGTGAGCTTTTTCCATTCGTCGACGATGCTCGCAAGCCGGCGCAACTTGGTTTCCTCCATCTGTGCTATCGTAACCGAGCGAATGATCGCCGCATCGATTTCCCTCTGCGTCAAGAACTGCGCCAGCCGCGCTTCGTTCCCCGGCGCGACGCTGTATTCCTTCGGTTTGATGCCGTAGTTCTGATCGAGAATCGCGGTGCTAATGGCGTGGGTCGCGCTGCCGGGCGGCGACATGCCAATTTTCTTTCCCTTGAGATCGGCAGCCGTTTTAATCGGCGCACCATCGAGCACAACCACCTGTGCCTCGGCAATCTGCGTTGCCAAAACGATCTTCACCGGCACGCCGTCAGCGGCAATGCCGATGGAGTTAGTCGATGGCGCGGCGAAGGCAAGATCGATCGCATTGGAAACGATCGCGCGAGTGGGTCCGTTGACTTCGGCAAACTTCACCCATTCGACCTCGAGGCCCTCTTTCTCGGCCAATTTCATTTGCTCCAAAACTGCGCCGAATCCCAGGCTAAAACCGCTGGTCCAATAACCAACTTTAATTCTTTGAGCGAGCAGCTCGCGTGGCATGAAACCCCAGGCCGCGAGTACAAGCGCGAAAGCAGCAGCGCTGCTGATCAGTTTTTCGATTCTCACATTTACCTCCGTTTTTTTGGGGCGTGCGTTCAACTGCTCCCGTCCGGTCGCTATTCAATTGCGGAGCTCTGACGTTGAACGTTGGAATAGGCCCTACGGCCGGTTGAACAGTTGAACAATTCCTTTTAACAGAGAAAAACCTTTCGCTAATCGTTTTTAGATAAGTCCTCGCAATTTCTGTATATAGTTTGAGACTTCCGCCTGGGTCGTGTCGCGCGGACGCGCTAGGGCTATCGGAACGATCTCCCGGATTGTGCCGGGCCGCGGCGACAGCACCGCTACTTCATCGGCGAGAATCACCGATTCCTCGACGTCGTGCGTTACGAACACTACCGTCATGCGTTTGATCTCATGTATCCGCAGCAGTTCCTCGTGCATCAGCCCGCGGGTTTGCGCGTCGAGCCGAGAAAACGGTTCATCCATTAAAAGAATGCGTGGCTCGGTGACCAGGCTACGCGCCAGAGCGACACGACTGCGCATGCCGCCGGAGAGCTGATAGGGAAACGATGCTTCAAAACCATTCAAATCAACCAGCTCCAAGGCTTGGCCGGCGCGCCGAATCCTTTCACTTTTTGGCATCGCTCCCGCTTCCAAAGCGAATTCAACATTGCGCATCGCGTTGCGCCATGGCAACAATCGATCGTCTTGAAACATATAACTGATCGTGCGCCAGTCGTTGAATTCCGCGCTGGGCGCGCCGCAGATGCACACCTGGCCATGGTCCGGCTTAACAATGCCGGAGATGATGTTAAGCAAGGTGCTCTTGCCTGAGCCCGATGCGCCGAGCAATCCGACGATAGCGTGATCGGCCACGGTAAGATTGACATCCTTCAGCACTTCAAGCCGGCCATCGCCGGCAGCAAAACTCTTGCTGATGCCGCTCAGGCGGATGGCGGCTGCGGGCTGCCCCGGTTCAATGCACGCTTGCTGCGCTAAACTCGGATTATCCATTGGTTTCAATAAGCGCTAATCGTCATCGTTTCGAGAGTAAAATGCGTCTGCTGAAAAGACAATTTCCGTTTTCATTGCCCTTCCGCTTCTTTCTTCCAGCGAAACAGGTGATTCTCCAGCGGCTTTAGCAAGCCCATTTCCAAGGTAGCCATCATAGCAACCAGAGTTAGAGTCCAGGCAAATACCTGGTCGGTCTGTATCAGATCCGCTGCCTGGCGCAGACGATAGCCGACTCCGCTCGAGGCGCCTATGGTCTCGGCGACCAGGGAGACGCGCCAGCCGAAACCATACGCCAGGCGCGCGCCGGAGAAAAAGTAAGGAAGTATGGTCGGCAGATAGATTTTGGTCATCACTTTCCATTTCGGCATGCGCAGCACCTGAGCCAATTCGATGAACTCCGCGTTGACCGTGCGTGTACCCTGCCAAACGTTGGTAATGATCAATGGCATGGCAGTCATGAACACGACAAAAATAGTGGTGGCGTTGGAGATGCCGAACCAGATGATGGCGAAGATGGCCCAGATTGCAGAGGACACCGTGTTCAGCACCGGGATGACCGGCTCGAAGAATTCGCCCGCGCGTTTGTTCGCTCCCAGGAAGATGCCAAACGGCAAACTTACAAGCGCCGCAATGACAAACCCCACAGTGACCCGCCAGAAGGTAATGCCGAGATTACTCCACAGATCGCCGTTGGCGGCAATAAGGCTGAGCGCCTGCCCTACGCGCGCCGGCCCAGGCAAAATGTAATGCGGCACCGACAAAGAGAACAGCCACCAGATGCCGATGAACAACGCAACGAGAACGACACGCTGAAGAAGAAGGTCAAAGCGCAGCTTGCGGGGGTTGGAACGCGTCCACACGTTATCTGCAACTGCTTCGGTCGTCTCATCTTTCATCTGTTCTCTTATAGGAGCGCGCCCTATGATTGTGCCTATCACAGTTTCTCGCCGCGCCAAATCTTGCCACAAACTATACTTCGGGATTCAGAGCGAGGCGAGCAACGTCAAAGAGATGATGGGAAATTAGAGAAGTATGGGAGACCTTCGATTGTTGCGCATGACGCGAGAACGGTGCGTCACGGGAAGCTCAAGCCAACGAAGTCGTCTGGTCAGTGACAATATATGGGACAGACGTGCCGTCTTGCGTCGGCTTATAAGCAAAGCGGGCGTGCCCGGAATAATGGCAAGGAGATATGTAACGATAACGGTTAGACCGTGCGCTTGGCTTGCGCCGATGCCGCGATTTCGGCTAACAGCGCGATCATCTTGGGATGAGCCGGTCAGGCTGCCGGCAGAAGTTCTTCCCCCGATACAAACTCATCGAAGGGCTTGGCCTTGTATGGCACCGACCCGAGACCGCAGCGCTATATA
>DASUVS010000153.1:0-14043 GCA_036378835.1 Binatia bacterium
GGTGTTATCTCGAGGATCCTGCCCGAAGAAGACATGCCTTATCTGGAAGATGGCACTCCGGTTGACGTGGTGCTCAATCCTCTGGGTGTGCCTTCACGTATGAACGTGGGCCAGATTCTCGAAGCGCATCTTGGCTGGGCAGCTCGTAGTCTCGGGCATCAAATTGATCAATTGATGCTGGAACACCGGCAGGAGGTAGACGGACTGCGCAAGCGTCTGAAGGAATATCTTAATACCAAGGAAGCCAACGAGCTGATCGATGGCGTCAAGGACGCGGACGTATTCAAGCTGGCGGAGAAGTATCGTGACGGCGTGCGCTTGGCGTCGCCGGTTTTTGACGGCGCGGCGGAAGAGGAAATCTTTAATCTACTGAAAAAGGCCGATCTCCCGGTGAGCGGCCAAGTGACTCTGTACGATGGCCGTAGCGGCGAGCCCTTCGATGGCAAAGTAACGGTCGGGGTCATGTATATCATGAAACTGCATCACCTGGTTGATGACAAAATACATGCTCGCTCCACCGGTCCGTATTCTCTCGTTACCCAGCAACCATTGGGTGGAAAGGCTCAATTCGGCGGCCAGCGGCTCGGAGAAATGGAGGTCTGGGCCCTAGAGGCTTATGGAGCCGCGTATACTCTTCAAGAGATGCTGACGGTTAAATCCGATGATGTTGTCGGGCGAACGCGAATGTACGAGGCGATTGTTAAAGGGGACAATCTCCTCGAACCAGGGTTGCCGGAATCTTTTAACGTCATGGTTAAGGAGCTCCAGAGTTTGGGGCTCGATGTTGATCTAGTCGAGGAAAAATAGCTAAGCCTGTACACCCACAGCGCTGATGCTGGAGGTCGATCTTTATGGAAGATCTTTTTAATTTATTCGAGCGACCAAAAAATCCGCTAAGTTTTAATGCGATCCGAGTCTCTGTCGCATCCCCGGAAAAGGTCCGATCTTGGTCACACGGGGAAGTAAAGAAGCCGGAAACGATTAACTACAGAACGTTCAAGCCCGAACGGGATGGTTTATTTTGCGCCAAGATTTTTGGCCCGACCAAGGACTACGAATGTAACTGCGGCAAGTATAAACGCATGCGGCACCGAGGCGTTGTCTGTGAAAAATGCGGCGTCGAGGTGATTCAGTCAAAGGTGCGCCGCGAGCGGATGGGCCATATTGAGCTGGCCACGCCGGTAGTCCATATCTGGTTTCTTAAGAGCCTGCCGAGCCGGATTGGCGCCTTACTCGATATGTCCCTAAAGGACATCGAGAAGGTTCTCTATTTCGAATCCTATATCGTTATCGATCCAGGCGAGACTCCTTTGCAATACAAGGAGCTCTTGAGCGAGGCCCGTTATCGCAAAGCAATGGAAGAGTTCGGCGGCAGATTTACTGCGGAGATGGGAGCAGAGGCAGTTCGGAAGATCCTCAAAGCGGTCGATGTCGTAAAACTTTCAGAAGATCTGCGCCAAGAGATGCGCGATGCAAATTCCGAGGTTCGGCGCAAAAAATTGGCAAAACGGTTAAAGGTCCTCAACGCTTTTAGGACGTCTGGGAATCGACCCGAATGGATGGTCATGGAAGTTGTTCCGGTCATTCCGCCGGATTTACGGCCATTGGTGCCACTTGACGGTGGTCGCTTCGCGACCTCGGATTTAAACGATCTCTACCGGCGGGTGATCAACCGGAATAATCGGCTCAAGCGCCTAATGGAGTTAAGCGCTCCGGATATGATTATCCGGAATGAGAAACGCATGCTCCAGGAGGCGGTTGACGCTTTATTCGATAATGGCCGCCGCGGGCGAGCTATCACGGGGCAAAATCGACGGCCGCTTAAGTCTTTGAGCGATATGCTCAAAGGTAAAACCGGTAGATTCCGCCAGAATCTGCTTGGCAAGCGGGTGGATTATTCCGGACGTTCGGTGATCGTTGTTGGACCGGAATTGCGGCTGCACCAATGTGGGCTGCCAAAGAAGATGGCTTTGGAGTTGTTCAAGCCATTTATCTATAACAAGCTCGAAGAGCGCGGCTTCGTCACCACTATCAAGAGTGCGAAGAAAATGGTCGAGAAAGAACGGCCCGAGGTGTGGGACATCCTCGATGAAGTAATTCGCGAGCATCCGGTGATGTTAAACCGCGCTCCGACATTGCACCGCCTTGGGATACAAGCTTTTGAGCCGATTCTGATTGAAGGGAAGGCGATTCAGCTTCATCCATTGGTATGCGCGGCGTATAACGCAGATTTCGACGGTGATCAGATGGCGGTGCATGTTCCATTGTCGGTCGAAGCTCAAGTTGAAGCTCGCGCCCTGATGATGTCCACCAACAACATCCTGTCACCGGCCAACGGGAAGCCGATCATCGTGCCGACCCAGGATATCGTGTTGGGGCTTTACTATATGACCCGCGACCGCTTGCAGGCTAAAGGAGCCGGCCGCATCTTTAGCAGCCCCACCGAAGTTCGAATCGCCTATGATCAGGGTGAAGTGGAGATTCAAGCGCCGATTACCGTTCGAATGAATGGCGAGCGCCTCGAAACCACCGTCGGCCGGATTCTAGTATATGAGGTTGTGCCGCCGGAGATTTCGTTTAAGGAAGTCAATCGAGTTCTGAAGAAAAAAGAGCTGGCAAACCTGATCGACATCAGCTACCGCTTGGCCGGCAACAAGGCCACGGTAATCCTCGCAGATCGGTTGAAGGATATCGGCTATCGGCACGCCACTAAGGCGGGCATCTCTATCGCCATCAAGGATATGGTGATCCCGCCCAATAAAGAGGTCCTGCTTAAGAGCGCGCACGAAGATGTTCGCGAAATCGAGGAGCAATACAAAAACGGACTCATTACCGACGGGGAACGTTACAACAAAGTGGTTGATATCTGGGCTGAGGTTACCGACCGAATCGCCGACGAAATGCTACGCGATCTTGGCTCCGAGAAAGTTACCGATGAAACCGGGCGTGAAACTTCTATCCCGAGCTTCAATCCTATCTTCATGATGGCCGATTCCGGTGCTCGTGGGAGCGCGCAGCAAATTCGTCAATTGGCAGGCATGCGCGGGTTGATGGCCAAGCCATCCGGAGAAATTATCGAGACGCCGATTACCGCTAATTTTCGCGAGGGCTTGACGGTTTTGCAGTACTTCATCTCGACTCACGGCGCCCGTAAGGGGTTGGCTGATACGGCATTGAAGACCGCTAACTCCGGTTATCTGACTCGGCGGCTTGTCGATGTAGCTCAGGATTCGGTTATTTCCGATCCTGATTGCGGCACCATGGACGGCATAGAGATCACGCCGTTGATGGAAGGCGGTGAGATTATCGAACCGCTCGGCGATCGCGTGTTGGGGCGAGTTGCGCTCGAGGATGTCCGCGATCCTTTCTCGGGCGACGTTATCGTTAAAGCCAACCAGGAAATCAATGAAGACTTGGTGCAGCGCATTGAAGACGCCGGTTTGGAGCGGATAAAGATTCGCTCGGTTTTGACCTGCCAATCCAAGAGAGGCGTGTGCGTCATGTGTTATGGCCGCGATCTAGGCCGAGGACATATGGTCAATCATGGCGAAGCAATTGGGGTTATTGCAGCCCAATCGATTGGTGAACCGGGAACACAGCTCACCATGCGTACGTTTCACATAGGTGGTACTGCGAGCAGGAGAGCAGAGCAAACGACTCTCGAGTCGCGCAACGATGGGGTTATCAAGTTCATCAACGTCAGCACCGTCACCAACAAGGAGAAGGATCTAGTGGTGATGAACCGCAACGGCGAACTTGCGATTGTGGATTATCCGGAAGGTGAGAAGGGTCGGGAACGGGAGCGAGAGCGTTATCCCGTGGTTTATGGCGCCAAGCTGAAAAAGAAGGATGGAGAAAAGATCAAAGCCGGTGAGTTGATTGCCGAATGGGATCCATACACGATTCCAATTTTGACGGAAATGAGCGGCGTCGTGAAATTTGGCGACGTCGTCGAAGCGATCACCATGGAAGAGAAGGTGGATGAGCGCACAGGTCTGTCCACGAAGGTAATCATTGATTCCAAGGACGTCGACAAGCGGCCGAGAATCTCCATCAAAGACGATGGTGGACAGACCGCGCGTATGTCAGCAACATCGGAAGCTCGCTATTTGCTACCGGTGGGCGCGCACATCAACGTGCAAGAGGGTCAGACGGTTTATGCCGGGGATGCGATTGCGAAAATCCCGCGCGAAACAACTAAGACAAAGGATATTACCGGCGGCTTGCCCCGGGTAGCTGAATTGTTCGAAGCGCGCAAGCCGAAAGAGTTCGCAGTCATAAGTGAAATCGACGGAACCGTTTCCTTTGGTAAAGACACCAAAGGAAAGCGCAAAGTGGTCGTCACTCCCGAAGTTGGCGAACCGCGCGAGTATCTGATCCCCAAGGGTAAACACATCAGCGTGCACGAAACCGATCGTATACGCGCTGGCGAGCCTCTCATGGATGGTTCTTCAAATCCCCATGACATTCTCAATATTTTGGGTGAAAAAGCGCTCGCCAAGTACCTTGTCGACGAGGTTCAGGAGATTTATCGCCTGCAAGGGGTGCGCATTAACGATAAGCACATCGAGGTCATCGTTCGACAGATGTTACGCCGTGTGCGCATCAAAGAGGTCGGCGATACCGAATTCCTCGTCGGCGATCAAGTGGAGAAATGGCGCTTTGACGAGGAGAATCAACGCGCCATCGCAGCAGGTGGCAGGCCGGCTGTGGCTGAGCCACTGCTTCTCGGGATCACCAAGGCCTCGCTATCGACCGAAAGCTTTATCTCGGCAGCTTCGTTTCAAGAAACGACGAAAGTGCTCACTGAAGCGGCGATTCACGGCAAGATTGATTTACTTTGCGGTCTTAAGGAGAACGTGATCATGGGCCGATTGATCCCAGCCGGGACGGGGGTCGCAAAATATTCGAAAGCTGAAATCGAAATCGATGCTCCGGAAGGATTTGAAGAGGACATGTCGCAGGCCGCGGGAGCGTAGGGTTTTGACATGGTGGGCATAATTTGTTAACTAAAGTGGTTCCCCAGGAAATTTGTCGCCTTATCCACATAAAGTTTATTTTTGGGTGATTAAACAGACGTATGCCTACAATTAGTCAATTGGTTCGCGAGAGCCGCGAAAAGCAGCAACGTAAGAACACAGCGCCGGCACTACAGGGCTGCCCACAAAAGCGCGGGGTTTGTACACGTGTCTATACTTCGACCCCAAAGAAGCCGAATTCGGCGCTACGTAAAGTGGCTCGTGTTCGGCTGACCAATGGGATTGAAGTGACCTCGTACATCCCCGGGGTTGGTCACAACCTGCAAGAACATTCGGTTGTATTGATCCGTGGAGGGCGCGTCAAAGATCTTCCTGGAGTCCGCTATCACATCATTCGTGGAACACTCGATTCGATTGGTGTGCAAGAGAGGCGGCAAGGTCGTTCCAAATACGGAGCGAAGAAACCGAAGTAATATGCCACGCAAGGGGGAAGTCAGAAAGCGAGAGGTTCTGCCGGATCCAAAATTCGGTGAGAAGCTTGTTACCAAGTTCGTTAACACGATCATGAACCAGGGAAAGAAGAGCGTGGCCGAATCGATTCTCTACCGGTCCTTGGACATTGTTGCTGCCAAAACCAAGGAAGATTCGATTGGGATTTTCAAGAAAGCGATTGAGAATACCCGGCCATCGGTCGAAGTTCGATCGCGCCGTGTCGGCGGTGCGACCTATCAGGTTCCAGTCGAAGTTAGACCGCAACGCCGTATCTCTTTGAGCATGCGCTGGCTGATTCAAGCAGCGCGCGATCGCAGCGAGAAGTCCATGGAAGAAAAGCTCGCCGCTGAATTGTTGGACGCTGCGAATAATCGAGGTACCGCAATAAAGAAAAAAGAAGACACTCATCGTATGGCGGAGGCGAACCGCGCCTTTGCTCATTACCGATGGTAGATTGAGAAAAAATATTAGTAAAAGGAGGCGGTTGATCCGCCTCCTTTTTTTCCCGGTGTAGAGCAATGCCTAGAACTGTTCCCTTAGATAGAACCCGCAATATCGGCATCATGGCCCATATTGATGCGGGAAAAACGACGACCACCGAAAGGATCCTTTACTATACAGGGATCAACTACAAGATCGGTGAGGTTCACGAGGGAACTGCCACGATGGACTGGATGGTCCAGGAGCAGGAGCGCGGCATTACGATCACCTCAGCTGCAACCACCTGCTTATGGCGGGACCACCGGGTCAATATCATCGATACGCCGGGACACGTTGACTTTACCATCGAGGTGGAACGTTCGCTCCGGGTTCTAGACGGTGCGGTGGGGGTTTTCTGCTCTGTGGGTGGAGTCGAGCCGCAGACCGAGACTGTTTGGCGGCAGGCCGATAAGTATCAAGTCCCGCGCATTGCATTCGTCAATAAGATGGATCGGCTAGGTGCGGACTTCTTCAGGGTCGTTCAGATGATAAAGGATCGTCTCGGCGCGCGCCCGGTTCCGTTGCAGTTGCCAATCGGCGCCGAAGATAAATTCATCGGTGTCATTGATTTGGTGCGCATGAAAGCAATCGTTTGGGAGGATGAGAGTCTTGGCGCAAAGTTTCGTGATGAAGCCATACCGGAAGAGATGGCATCGGCGGCAGCGGAGTACCGTGAAAAGTTAATCGAAGCGGCTGCGGATTCGGACGAGACGATCATGGAGAAGTACTTGGAGGGGCATGAAATCAGCGAGGCTGAGCTGACCAAGGCCATCAGGAGTGCTACTTTGGCGATCAAGATCATTCCGGTGCTGTGCGGTTCGGCGTTCCGCAACAAAGGTGTTCAGCCCTTGCTCGATGCCGTGGTTGCATATTTGCCATCGCCCTTGGATATTCCGCCGGTTAAAGGCATCGATCCTGATTCCCAGTCGGCCGACGAACGCCCCGCCAAGGACGATGCTCCGTTTTCGGCTCTTGCTTTCAAAATCATGACGGACCCGTTCGTTGGAACGTTGAGCTTTTTCAGGGTTTACTCCGGGTCGTTAACTGCGGGCTCGAGTGTTTACAATTCAACCAAAGGCAAGCGCGAGAGGGTTGGTCGTCTCTTGAAGATGCACGCGAACAAGCGTGAAGAGATAAAAGAAGTGTACGCCGGTGATATTGCCGCTGGAGTGGGTCTGCGCACTGCCACAACGGGTGATACTTTGTGCGATGAGAACGATCCGATCATTCTGGAGTCGATCGAATTTCCTGAGCCGGTAATTTCCATTGCCATCGAACCGAAAAGCAAGGCTGATCAGGAAAAGCTCGGATTGTCACTGCAAAAGCTCGCCGCGGAGGATCCGTCCTTTCGGGTGCGGACCGATGAAGAGACCGGCCAGACGATTATTTCAGGCATGGGTGAGCTTCATCTTGAGATCATTGTTGATCGACTTCTAAGAGAATTTAACGTCGGAGCCAATGTCGGTAAGCCGCAGGTCGCCTATAAGGAAACCGTCCGTAAGGCGGTCGAGCAGCAGGGCAAGTTCATTCGCCAAACGGGTGGTCGCGGTCAGTATGGTGACGTCTGGATCAAGTTAGAGCCACAAGAACCCGGAGCGGGCTTCGAGTTTGTCGATGCGATCAAGGGTGGTTCGATCCCGCGCGAGTATATTCCAGCCGTAGAAAAAGGCGTTAAAGAGGCAACTGAAAATGGCGCCTTGGCGGGCTATCCCATGGTTGATGTGAAGGTCACATTGTTCGACGGCAGTTATCATGACGTCGACTCGTCGGAAATCGCTTTTAAGATTGCCGGCTCCATGGCTTTCAAAGAGGCCGCCCGCAAGGCCAGTCCGGTCCTGCTCGAGCCCATTATGTCGGTTGAGGTCGTAGTGCCTGAAGATTTTATGGGTGACGTCATCGGCGATCTTAACTCGCGCCGTGGTAAAGTCTTGGGAATGGATACGCGGCCGGCTGCTCAAGCAATCGATGCGCGGGTGCCACTGGCCCAAATGTTTGGTTATGCTACCGACCTGCGCTCGATGACCCAAGGGCGAGCAACCTACACGATGCAATTCTCACACTATGAGCCGGTGCCGGCGAACGTTGCTGAGGGCATCATTGCCAAGTTAGATGGCAAGTCGGATGACAAAAAATGAACGAGAAAATTAGGATTAGGCTGAAGGCCTACGATCATCGGGTCTTGGATCAGTCGGTGGGGGAGATCGTCGAGACAGTGAAACGCACTGGCGGCAGAGTGGCTGGCCCGATTCCATTGCCGACACGGATCGAGCGGTTCACGGTCAATCGATCGCCGCACGTCGACAAAAAATCCCGAGATCAATTCGAGATTCGAACCCACAAGAGATTGCTTGATATTTTGGAGCCGACTCAACAGACCATTGACGCACTGGGAAAGCTCGATATCGCTGCCGGTGTCGATGTTGAAATTAAGCTTCAATAAGCAACCAAGCTTATTAGGAGCTTTCGCTCGAGAGAATCATATGACTGGCCTTATTGGGAAAAAACTTGGCATGACGCAATTTTATTCTGCGAATGGGAATGTGGTCGCGGTCACGGTCATCGAGGCCGGGCCTTGTGTGGTCGTGCAGAAGAAAGAAGCGGCGGTGGACGGTTACAACGCCCTGCAGGTAGGCTTCGGCAGTAAGAAGGGCCAGCGGATCAACAAACCTCGTCAGGGGCATATGGCCAAGGCAGGCAAAGGGGCATTTTCGACCTTGAGAGAATTTCGATCCGAAGATGTGACAGGATATCAGGTTGGGCAAGAGATCAAAATCAATGATCTGTTCAAAATCGGGGACCTGATTGATGTCTCCGGGGTTTCAAAGGGACATGGATTCTCGGGAGTCATCAAGCGATGGTCCTTTGCCGGGTTTCCAGGATCTCATGGTACTCACGAATATTTTCGCCACGGTGGATCGATCGGTAACCGGTCGTATCCAGGACGCGTGCGCAAAGGCAAGAAAATGGCTGGTCATTGGGGCAACGAGAATATCTCCATCCAAAATTTGGAAGTTGTAGACGTTCGCGCCGAAGAGAATCTGCTCCTCGTCAAGGGAGCTGTTCCAGGGGCCAAGCAAGGCATCGTTATTCTCCGGCGAGCGGTAAAGGGATAAGTTGCGATGGAAGTTCATGTGGCCGAGGCGAAACTCGATGAGCGTATTTTCGGCGTCAATGCGCGCCCGCACCTGTTGCATCAGGTCGTCGTCATGCAGCTGAGGAATCGACGCGCGGGCACGGCTGCAACCAAGTCCAAAGGTTTTGTCCGCGGCGGCGGCAAGAAGCCCTGGCGGCAAAAGGGCACTGGTCGCGCCCGCTCCGGCAGTATTCGATCACCGATTTGGGTCGGAGGAGGGACGATCTTCGGTCCGCAGCCGCGCGATTACTCTTTCCGGATGCCGCGTAAAGCTCGGCGTGAAGCTTTGTTGTCGGCGTTAAGCCTGAAGAATCAGGATGGAAAGCTCATTGTTCTGGATAAGCTGGAGCTTGAGGAAGCTAAGACCAGGCTAATGGCGAATGCTCTTGCGGAACTGAAGGTGCAAAGCGCCCTGCTTGTGGTTTCACAGGCTGATGCGAAAGTCGAACGGGCTGCTCGTAATTTGCCAAAGATTAAAGTGCTAAGAGTGGAAGGTCTGAACGTCTACGATCTTCTCCGTTACGAGCACCTAATTCTCATGGAAGGCGCATTGAAGTTGTTGGAAGAGAGATTGGCTTCATGAGAGGACCACAGGAAATCATCAAGGCGCCGGTCATCTCTGAAAAAGGCTCGCTCCTTGCCGAAACGATGCATCAGGTCTTGTTCAAGGTGCGCCCGGATGCCAACAAAGTTGAAGTTAAAAAGGCTGTCGAGTCTCTTTTCAAGGTTAAGGTAGTTAAAGTGCGCATGGCCCGTTATTTGGGGAAGGTCCGGCGGGTCGGCAGAAGTACCGGCCGGCGACCGGAATGGAAGAAGGCATACGTAACGCTACGCGAAGGCGATAAGATCGACTTTTTCGGCGCGGCGTAGAGAGCATAACCATGGCGATTAGAACATATCGACCGACATCGGCCGGGATGCGTTTTCGAACCGGCTTGACCTTTGATGAAATAGCAAAGAAGCGACCTGAGAAGGCATTGAGAACGCCTTTGGGCCATAGCGGTGGGCGTAACAATAATGGACGCATTACCGCTGATCATCGAGGCGGCGGGCACAAGCGGCTCTATCGCGTAATCGATTTCAAACGTAACAAGAAGGGTGTTCCGGCAAAGGTTGAAGCCATTGAATACGATCCAAATCGTTCAGCCAACATCGCGCTGCTTTGCTATGTGGATGGCGAGCGGCGGTACATTCTAGCTCCCGAACGTCTTAAAGTAGGCGATTCCGTGATTGCCGGGGACGACAATATAGACATTCAGCCGGGCAATTCGCTGCCTCTGAAGTTTGTTCCGGTAGGTACTGTGGTTCACAACGTCGAACTTAAGATAGGCAAAGGCGGTCAGTTGGCCCGAAGCGCCGGTTCAGGCATTCAGTTGATGGCCAAAGAAGGTTCTTATGCTTTGCTGAAGCTGCCTTCAGGTGAGCTCCGTAACGTTCTGGCTGAGTGCCGCGCAACCATCGGTCAGGTCGGCAATGCCGACCAGGAGAATGTTTCCTGGGGCAAGGCCGGACGGATGCGCTGGCTCGGCTTTAGATCGACAACCCGCGGCATCGCCAAGAATCCGGTCGATCACCCGCATGGCGGCGGCGAAGGTCGCTCCAAAGGAAATCATCCGATGACACCGTGGGGAAAGCCAACCAAAGGTTACAAAACTCGGAAAAATCAGTCCACGGACAAGTACATCGTCAAGGGGAGAAAGGCTAAATAGGATGCCACGTTCGATCAAAAAGGGGCCCTTTGTCGATGAGCATCTGACGAGGAAGATTTCGGCCATGAACGAATCGCGTCAGAAGCAAGTTATCCGAACCTGGTCGCGACGATCTACGGTCACGCCGGAAATGGTCGGTCATACCATCGGCGTGCACAACGGTCGAAAGTTCATTCCGGTGTTTATCTCGGAAAACATGGTCGGGCATAAACTTGGCGAGTTCTCTCCCACTCGAACCTTTTTTGCGCACTCGGGAGACAAGAAGGGTGAGACGGGGCAGAGTGGACCAAGACCGGCCGGCGGCAGATAGTGGCCGACGATCTAGCCGAGAATACAACATGTGTGCAATCGAAGGTCATTAACTGAGTTATGGAAGCTCGCGCAATTACGAAGTTTATCAGGTTATCCCCCCGCAAGGTCCGATTGGTAGTCGATCAGATTCGCGGCAAAGGGGTTGAAGAGGCGCTGAATATTTTAAAATTCACGCCGAAGCGCTCCGCCCTGATTGTATCCAAGACTTTGCGCACCGCCGTCGCTAACGCCGAAAGCACGCAGAGCGTTGATGTGGATCAACTCTACGTCAAACAGGCCAAAGTCGATGAGGCCGGAATGTGGAAGCGATTTACGCCGCGAGCGCAGGGAAGAGCCACACGAATTCGTAAGCGGTTGAGTCATGTCACCATTGTGTTGGATGAGGTGAGTGAGAGGGAATAGCATGGGTCAGAAAACACATCCAAAAATGTTTCGCTTAGGTGTGATTGAGTCTTGGGACTCAAAATGGTACTCGCGCCACGATTATGCCAAGCTGCTTCACGAAGATTTTCGTGTGAAAAAGTTTTTGAAGAGCCGGCTGTATCATGCCGGTATCTCAAAAATTGAAATCGAGAGGGCCGCTAATAAGGCTAAGATTAATATTCATACTGCGCGTCCTGGAATCGTGATCGGCAAAAAGGGCGCCGAGATCGAAAAATTAAAAGAAGAAATCGGCAAGCTTACCAATCGCGAAACCTATATCAATATCCATGAAGTCAGACGGCCCGATCTTGATGGGCAGCTCGTGGCCGAAAACGTCGCTTTGCAGCTGGAGCGTCGTGTGGCTTTTCGGCGCGCCATGAAGGAAAGCGTATCGCGGGCAATGCGCATGGGAGCGCAAGGC
This sequence comes from Binatia bacterium, assembly GCA_036378835.1. GTDB lineage: Bacteria > Desulfobacterota > Binatia > UBA9968 > UBA9968 > WHTF01. Next base: position 11,950 of record DASUVS010000153.1, read on the forward strand.
GTAAAGATTCAATGTGCAGGCCGATTGGGCGGTTCTGAAATTGCCCGAACAGAATGGTATCGCGAGGGACGAGTTCCGCTCCACACTCTTCGGGCGGATGTCAACTATGGTTTTGCCGAGGCGCGCACCACCTACGGCATTATTGGCGTAAAGGCCTGGATATTCCGAGGCGAAGTGCTCACCGAAGAAGAAGAGCAGCAGAAGGCGATGTTGGGCGGGTGAAGCCGGTCCGGCTTAAAATGATCTGAGATAGAAAAAGATGCTCGAACCGAAGAAGGTAAAATACCGAAAAATACAAAAAGGGCGCCGGCGAGGAACCGCATATCGAGGTTCTACTCTCGCGTTTGGAGATTTCGGCCTGAAAGCGATCGACCGGGGTTGGATGAGTGCGCGGGAAATCGAAGCGGCTCGAGTCGCTCTAACGCGTTATCTCAAGCGAGGCGGAAAAGTCTGGATCAGGATCTTTCCTGACAAGCCGTTAACCAAGAAACCAGCGGAAACCCGAATGGGAAAAGGCAAGGGATCGCCAGAGATGTGGGTTGCGGTGATTCAACCAGGAAGAATTCTATTTGAAATGGAAGGCGTCGAGGCCAACCTCGCGCGCGAAGCGTTTCGATTGGCGGCGCACAAGTTGTCCATTCCAACCATCGTTGTTGAAAGAAAGGGCAGGGTTCATGGAAACTAAGGAATTGCGCGATATGAATTCCGCAGATCTCGCGCGTAAGTTGAGCGAACTTCGTGAAGAGATTGGCCATTTGAAGCTAAAGCAGGCGACCAGCAGGTTGGAGAACCCGATGAAGTTGCGGCAGACCAAGCGTGAGTTGGCTCGGGTGGAGACCATCTTGAAGGAGAAGGCGGTTTAAGGCGGGAAGGCATAGTTATGGATACTCGAAACCTGAGAAAAGAGCGCACTGGCACGGTTATTAGCGATCGGATGGAAAAGAGCATCGTGGTTTCTCTCGAGCGGACCGTCATGCACCCGAAGTATAGAAAGTATTTGAAACGCCGAAGCCGAGTAAAAGCGCACGATGAGACTAATCAATGCCACGTAGGCGACCGGGTGCGTATCGTTGAATGCCGCCCTCTCAGCCGTGATAAACGTTGGCGTGTTAGTGAGATATTGCAACGAACCCGAACAACAGACGGTGAGCAGCCCGTCGGAGGCGATGTCTAGCGTCCGTTCAGGTCAAGTAGGTTGAGGTTGATTCATGATTCAGACGAGAACGGTGTTGGATGTTGCGGATAATTCGGGCGCACGAAAAGTCCAGTGTATCAAGGTTCTAGGTGGCAGCAAGCGGAAGTATGCGTCGATCGGCGACATCATCGTTGTGTCAGTGAAAGAAGCAATTCCTAATGCCAAGGTAAAAAAGGGCGAAGTGATGAAAGCCGTCGTGGTACGGACCGCTAAAGAGATCGGGCGCTCCGACGGAACTTATATACGCTTCGATAATAATTCGGCGGTGCTCATCGATAATCAAAAAGAACCGATTGGAACCCGAATTTTTGGTCCTGTAGCGCGTGAGCTGCGAGCCAAGAAGTTTATGAAAATTATTTCACTCGCGCCTGAGGTGCTTTAAACGGTCCGGGAGAACGTGTTCGTGCAGATTCGTAAAAATGACAGTGTTATGGTGATTTCCGGCAAGGAGCGGGGCAAGACTGGCAAAGTCCTCCGTGTGAATCCGAAAGAAGATGCCGTGATTATCGAAAGAATCAATGTAGTCAAGCGGCACACTAAACCGCGAGGCCCTCAGCAAGCCGGCGGCATCATTGAAAAGGAAGCGTCTATCCCGGGATCAAATATCATGATCATGTGTGATAAATGCAACGCGCCGGTGCGCATTGGCCGAAAACTTCTTACCGATGGCAAAAAGGTGCGTGTCTGTCGACGTTGCGGCGAGGCGTTGGATTGATGGTAACTAGGATGGTACGGCTAAAACAGAAATACGCTGAGCAGGTGGTGTCCGCGATGAAGTCCGAATTCGGTTATAAGAATTCCATGCAGGTGCCGAAATTGGAAAAGATCACCATCAACGTCGGTCTTGGAGAGGCGACGCAAAATATCAAAGCCTTGGATTCTACGGTCGCGGAGATTAC
>DASUVS010000154.1:0-5396 GCA_036378835.1 Binatia bacterium
GATTGACCTGTTCGTCACTGATGTAAAGGCCGCGAAACTCGTCGAGGGATAGTTGGTAGCGCGCGCGCAAGCGCAGGATCTCGCGATGGAGCAACAGATCGAGCCGCTGCAACTCTAAGGTAAGGTAGTCCCTCGGGTCCATTGCCACTTACTCGCCCTGGAAAAGCGCAAACCGGCGCTCATCCAGCCAGCTCAATCGATAGCTCTGCCGATTCAGCCCGGTCATGTTTAGAATTAAATGCAACGGCGGATGCCCTAGGCGCACGACCCTGCGCGCCGGCTCCTCTTCGACGGTGACGGCAAACGCGAAAAAGTTACGAGACAAATAAGGTAGGTTCGATCCGGCAAAACCCGGCAAACCGTAGGCAAATTGGCGAAGCAGATGTTGGGCGACAATGCTTAGAGCCAGATCGAGCCGGCGAGCGATTTCAAACGACCGGGGCGATCTCAGAAACTCCAGCTCCTCCGGCAATTTGTCAAGGCGGGCGAGGATAGTATCGATGGCCGGTTTTTCTGCGCCAGCCATATCGATCGTGTGATCTGATAATTTGATGACGTTCAACCCAGTAAATTCAGTTTGAAGCATGTCAATCAGACTAGGATCGCTGTAGAGAACGCCGTCCTCTGCCATAAGCCTCGCGAGTGCAGCACTCAGTGCTGCGGTTACTTCTCGCCGGTGATGCGCTGAGTATCGATCGAGCAGCAGCCACAATCCGCGGGCCGCATCGATCAAGACCAACAATGGATCGCCACAATATTGGCTGATGATCAGCAGCTGTTCTTTTTCTCCAAGAGCAGCGCGAGAGCATTGCCAATCCATGAGAGCCTCTAAGAATCTTTCCAGGTGCTCGCGCTTCAATTGCGCTTGCCAGGTCTGCAACACTTCAGGCGACAGGCTTGGAGGAATCAACAGTAAATCGCGCAGCAACGGATCGTAAAAAGCGCGTTCCGAGCTGTGACAGCCGCAGCATTTGAGCAAAACAAGAAACCTCACCAGCGATATTGCCGCCGCCTCTTCGGTATTCGGCCAGTCCTGGGTCGCCTCCGCCAGCGGCAACTCATCCAGAATCGGTAAGAGCAAAAAACTTCCGCCAAGTGCGGTGCTCCGCCGATACGACTGACCTCGGTCACCAGGAACGACGATCGGTTTCGACCAACTATCCTGATCTTGCGCGACCTTGAGAGCCATGTCCTTCAGCGCGGCACCGTCTGATCCTTTTGTCTTGTCGATCGCGGCGGTGAATAGGTACAAAGCACGCTGCCATTCATCTGCGAGGTCGTTCAACGCCGCGCCGTTGTTCATTGCTGCTTCAACGACTACCTCACGGCAAAGAGAGGCATCCGCCAACGCGCCTTCGGATGCTATCCCTTCAAGCACCTGCCGCGCGTCTTGGCCGGTCAAGCTCTGTAGGACCCGCAGCAGCTCAGTCGCCGATAAAAGACGCAGCGCCTCCTTGCCGATCCGAGCGTTGTCGCATAGCGCCGTTCGCAAAGCGCCCGACAGGGGCAGCGCATTCAGTCCGGCGAACGATTGGTAGTACCACTGGCTCTTTGCCGTTCCGAACGACAAATCCGCTAGAAAGCTCGCCAGATAAGCGGCACGGCTTGGAAAATGACGGACATTATCCTGATTTTCATCCTGAAATGTCGCTCCTAAATGTTTTGCAATCTGAGTCGTCACTGTGCGAGTGATCTGCTCCGGCTCGCCCGTGACATTGACGGCGGCTTGAATCTGGAGTTGTCGAATAATCCAGAGACTCGGATCATTATCGGAGAACCACAAGTCAAACGCGCGCGCGAGCATGCGCGGAAGTTCGCGCTCGATTATCCGGTCGAGCCGATCGCGAACGCGCAGCGGCGCCGGATGCGCCGCCGGCACAAGATACTTGATCGCCGCACAACCAATCTCGAGCCGGCTCGTCTCCACTGCGAAATCCTAGGCCGCGGCCCTTTGCGCCGTACTCGCCGCGTTCTGTGTGGTCCCCACGATGGTCGAATTATTTTCCTCGAGCAGTTCTTCAAGAACCTGGATAGCGCCGCTGATGCGAGTCAGGGTGATCTTGAGCCCGGCCTGCCGTCCCTCGAGCTCGGCGAGCACTTCCTGGCCGGTCCGGTATTCCACCCGTAACGATTCAATGCGATTTTTGATTTGTTCTTTCATGACGATTTCTCCCTGGGTTCCTTCCTCGGTCGCTGACCCGTCGCGGCATTCCCCGCTTCAATTTTGTCGAGCCGCTTTTTCATCCCTTCGATCTCATTCTTCAGTTCGCGCAGAGCTTCGATCGTCAACGCTTCAAATCCACGGATTGTCAGCTGCTTATAGCCGTCCCTGCCAGTGCTGATCCAATCAGGAAAGACGGGCTCCACTTCCTGGGCGATCAAGCCCAGCTGCATACCAACGAGATTGCCCATGCTCGCGGGGTCCTTCCATTCATAGTTGACACCGCGTAGTTGCAACATTCTGTTCAAAGCGCCTTGCAGAGGTTCGATATTTTTTTTCAGTCTCGCATCAGAGGCCGAATTCGTCCAGGTACCACCGCCGGGCTTGCTCGCGAGGCCATTGACGTGCAGCAGAGTTTGCGGGTTTGTCGTGCCGATGCCGACGTTGCCACCGCGAATCGTCATGCGCTCACCGCCGAACTGGTGGAAACCGAGGCTGTCATCGGCATCGTTATTGATCCCGATCAATAGTTTGGTTCTCTCTCCCGTCTGGACAAAGTAACGGATGAACGCTTCGTCGCCGCCGCCCCCGCCGGGGTCGGATGGAAACTGAATCCCGGCGCTCGGCCCGTTGCCGACCGCCGGCATGATTGCGCCGCCGGCAATCTGCAGCGAGGCTTGCGGTGCACTCGTGCCGATGCCAATTCGGCCGGTAACCCAGACATTGCCGAAACCCGGATCTCCCCAGCCGGCCGCGCCACCGACGTTGAGCGCGCCAGGCGCAAAGACTCCGGGCGTATGGACGCCGAACACGGGCTTGCTGAAGTCAAGGTTCTGGTTCAGGCGCAGCCAGGTGCCGTCATTCCAGCACAGGGTCGCTTCGGCGGGAAGAACTCTTCCCGTCCCCGGTGGAATTTTTTCCAGCGCGATATCGCCTGCGACCTCGAGCTTGGCTACCGGCGCCGCGGTGCCGATGCCGACAGCATCATTGCCGTCGAACGCCACCACGCCACCGCCACTGCGCAAGAAAAGAATGCCGCCGCCGACATCGCCGACCTGTGATTGCCAGAAGTGACCGGTAGCGGGGCCGTCGGCGCGGCCAAAATCCCCCTGCACGTCCAAGGTTAGCGCCGGCGCAGCGGTGCCAATGCCGACCTTGCCGTCATCGCGCACCGTCAGCTTCGCGGTAAAGTTATTGCTGGCATCGAGCGGCCCGACGGCAAAACCATTCGCCCCCGCGCTCGCTTTGCCGATTACGACCTGCAAGCGCGCGCCGGCCCCATCCACGCGATTGATCGACAGCGGCGCGCCATTGTCGCTACCGCCGCTGTCCCTGAATTCAAGCTTGTGATTAAAAAACCTGAGATCGCCTTCGATCCGCAAATCGCCTTCGACCCACACCAGTTCGTCCGAGTGCACGGTTGGAAGCCCGTTACCGCGATTTTTGAGCCGGATTCGGCCGGCCGCCGCTTCGATGGTTTCGGCAACGACACCGGCATACCGGCGGAAGATGCGGATCTGATCCGAATCCTTCGGCAGGCCGCCCGCGCCGCTGTCGTCGCGCGCGACAAAATGCCCGGCCTGGTTCTGCACCGGCAGCCAGCGCACATAGCCGATCGGGATCAACCAGCGCGGGCGATTCTGTGGATCGGGAAAACTCTGCTGCGGAATCGATTCGTCGCGCACCAGCGGGGCCGCCGGATCGAACGCCTGCAGCGAAGTCGCGGCATCGGTGATATTTTTCGCCGCGACGCTCACTCCCGAGTAGCGATCCGCCGGAGTCGGCTGATCACCGATCTCGATGCGAAAACTTTCCTGGATGCGCGACAGTTGATCGGCCACGTCGCATACTTCGAACCCGGGACGCGGGCTCTGGGTCGCGGTTTCGTCATAGCAGAGCCACACCGGGATCAGGCGCCCCTTGCCGTCGCTATCAATGCTCGGATCGAACTTGATCGCGCTGAATCTCTCCTCGGGAATCTGATAAGGCGAAAGCACCACGATCGGCCGGCCGTAACCGTCCCAGCCGTAACCCGGCAACAAGTGGACGGTCACCGCACCGCCGGCCTGAGGCGTCTCTTTTAAGGTCAAGCCGATGGCGATTCCCCAGGTATGCGCGCCGAGCGCGTGGCGCGCCTGCTGAGTGCGCCCATAATCGACGACGGCCGTTAAGTCGGCAGCGCCGAGATATTGCTCTTCGAAAAACTTCGGACGCTGCGTCTGGTTCGCCGGCATGGTGATCCTCCGTTTAGCGGTTGCCTAAGCGCTCTCGCAACTCGTTGATCCGGGTCTGCTGATCCTGGACCACTCGCCTCAATTCTTCGAGCTGGCTGCTAAACGCTTGCACATCCGTTGTGGCGGCCTCAGGCGCGCTGACAATTCGTGAAAGATTTGCTAACGCCGTTTTTAGTGATTCCGCGGTTTCTTCCGGGACGGCATTTTGAACGAGCGGCGCCGCAAGTTGATTGAGAAGCAAGTACTGGAGCGGATTACGCAGCTCGGCATCTGTCATGAGCGGACGCTGCTTATCATCCTGGAACTCCATCGCGCCGAGAAAGAGCGTCTGCGCATCGATTCCGCGGGCGCGATTTCGTATAGCGTCCAACAGCACCCGGGAGAATTCCTGCTCGGGATTGATTTCCATGGCGCTTCTCCTGAACGCGGTAAATCGTTTGTCCGTTCTTGCGGCCACGGAGAACTGTCCGCCTTCAAGACCTCGTAATGGCCTGCAGCAGACGCTCTCGATCGCTTCTCGCAATAGGCGCGTGAAGGGCAAGAATGAAAACCAATACTGTAGATTGGGAAATGTGGTCGCGAACTTCCGCTGGCTCCAATTGCACACCCGCATTATTTTGCAATCCCGCTTGCGAATCGTGATTGTTGCCAGCGGCACGCAATTGCTGGCGACTGGATCGGGACAGGGAGGCAACAACGCCGAGCACAGGCACGAACGGATATACTCGCCGACAATCGGCGCCAGCGGCACGACCACCGCCTGCACGTATTGCTCCGGCGTCTGAGTCTGATCAGGCGCGGGACAGACAAACTGCGACAGTTTCTGCAGCGCCAGGCAATCATGCATCGGATGATCGGTGAAGAACTCGATCCAATTCGCCTTCAGTTGGCAGCACCATGCTTGCGCCTGCTCGATGTTCGTGGGAAGCGCCGGCACGGCCTCGAACAGACCCTTCATGCAGCTCTCGAACCGTTGAAACATCCCGCCGAGAGCCTGTTCG
>DASUVS010000155.1:0-5839 GCA_036378835.1 Binatia bacterium
GCGTAACCATCAGTCGCTGTTCATCCTGAATTGATATGCAGCGCAGCCGATCGGCTGCGCTGCATTTTTAATAGACCGCCCGTCGGCGGATTAGCATTTGGTGGAGGCGGGGGGAATCGAACCCCCGTCCGAGAGTCTTCCATCTCCGCGACTACATGCTTAGCCGATGTTTTAATTCACCCCTGGAACCCCCAACGGCAGGGTTTCCCGGGGCCATCCGGTTTAGATCTCAGCCTCATTCCCTCCGGCAGGGAAATCGGCCCATCCCACTGAATGACGTCTTATCCGAGCTCGTGGGAGAAGATCGGTAAGACGCTAACTGCGGTTAGGCAGCTAGTTGGTATTCGAAATTATCTGCGTTTAAATTGCAGTCTGTTTGTTTAACGGGACAACAGTACCCCGGCATGCCACTTTGACTTCCCACCCCCGTCGAACCCATATCGCCCCCATACAGACAGCTTACCGTTTTGGGGACCAAGTTGCGAGAGCAGCTCCCGGGTCGCCAATCACTATTTTCTGGCTTTTAGCGAACGCTCAACGTCTCGTTCAGCCACTTTCCGACGCAGTGTCTCTCGCTTGTCGTAAAGCTTTTTGCCACGCGCCAGTCCCAACTCGACTTTCGCCTTACCATCCTTGAAATATAATCTCAAAGGCACCAGGGTCAACCCTCGTTCCTTGGTTTTGCCTGTTAGCCTTTCTATCTCGCGCGCATGTAGAAGCAGCTTTCGGGTGCGCGTCGGCTCGTGATTAAACTGGTTGGCTCCCGGGTAGTGGCTGACATGAGCATTGACTAAGAAGGCTTCGCCCTTCTGAATGCGCGCGTAACTATCAGTTAGATTGGCCTTGCCATCGCGCAGCGATTTCACCTCACTGCCGAGCAACATCAGACCGGCCTCGTAAGTCTCCTCTATAAAGTAATTGTGCCGAGCCTGCCGATTGATGCAAACGTTTTGCTCGCCTGTTGCTCTTTCCTTAGCCACGTCGCCTGGTCCTCTCGTCTGGAGTAATTAAGCCGCCCGAAGTGATGAGCTTAAGGGCTTCCTCCATCGTCATATCGAGTGCTGATATTTCGGTCGTCGGCACGAGAAGGTAAAATCCGGACGTTGGATTAGGCGTTGTCGGGATGAAAACGTTGACGAGCTGAGCCTCTTGCGTCCTTTCAAGCTCTTTCCATGCGCGCCCCATGGCAAATCCGACGGTATAGATCCCTTTGCGTGGGTACTCGATCATCACTACTTGGCGCGAGTTCTGTGATTGCCCCAAGAAAGTTTGCACAAGTTTCTGGACGGCTGTATAGACGCCACGGAAGATCGGGATTTTTATGAAGATATTCTCCCATGCCGCGAGGAACCTGCGTGTGGCCACGCCTCGGGTCAGAATCCCGAGAAATAAGATCAACGTCACCGTGACGAGTGCGCCTAATCCAGGGATTGCAAAAGGTAAATAGGTATTCGGGTGGACGCCAGCCGGTAAGACGTCAAGCAGTCCATCCAACAGCCCGATAACCCACCCCAGAAACCACAGAGTGATGACTACGGGCAGAAAAACCAGAAGGCCGGCTAAAAAATAACGCTGAAAGTTCTCTCGCAATCGGACTCTAGTCTTTCCCGGCACATCTTTCCCCACCTTGTGCTCCTGGAGATCGCAGCAAAATTTTATTATCGATAAGGCGCGCTTTGCCGATGGTGACGGCCAACGCCAGAAGCGCGGAATGATTAATCTGCTCGAGCGGCTCTAAAGTTTCAACATCGCAGATGGCCACGTATTCGAGCACCGCCAAGGGCTCATTGTGCAGCTCTGCCACGACCGCTTCGGCAATGGTTTTTGCCGCCGCTTCCCCCTGGCGGACCAGACATTCGGCGCTGTGAAGCGAGCGTGACAAACAGCGCGCCGCCTTTCTCTGCTCGATATTAAGGTACGCGTTGCGCGAACTCATGGCAACGCCGTCGCTTTCACGCACGATCGGATGGGCAACGATTTCAATGTCCATTAAGAGATCGCGCACCAAGCGCCGAATGATCTGCAACTGCTGGTAATCCTTCTCTCCAAAGATCGCCACGTCAGGGCGAACAACATTGAAAAGCTTGGTCACGACAGTTGCCACACCCTGGAAATGCCCCGGGCGCTGCGCTCCGCATAAGACATTGCTAAGCTGTTTGACTTCAACGTACGTTTGATTGCCTGGAGGATAAATGTCTTCCGCCACCGGGTGGAAAAGTACGTCGATTGCCTCCGCCTCGAGCAGAGCCTTGTCGCGGGCGAAGTTTCGCGGATAAGCCGCAAAATCTTCCGCCGGAGCAAACTGCGTCGGGTTGACGAAAATAGAGACCACGACTCGGTCTGCTCTCATTCCGGCGTCACGCACCAGGCTTAAGTGCCCTTCGTGGAGGGCGCCCATAGTCGGTACGAAGGCGATGCGGTGGCCTCGCTGGCGCTCAGCTTGGCTCCAATCGGTCATTTCAGCAATGTTCCGGATTATCCGCATCGTACATATCGGGTGACTGGATCAGCTGTTTACTCAAAAGGAATGCTCCTCGCCAGGAAATTTCCGATCTCGAACTTCGTCGATGAAATCTCTGACCGCGGCAGCCATTGAAAGTTTAATATCGGCATAGCGTTTGACGAACTTGGGGGTGAAGTCATCGAACAGACCGAGCATATCATGAACTACTAGAACCTGTCCGTCGCAGTGAATACCGGCGCCGATGCCAATGGTAGGAATGGTCACGCGTTCGGTGATTTCCTTTGCGAGCGCGGTCGGAACGCCTTCAAGCACAATTGCGAAAGCACCCGCCTCCTGGACAGCCACAGCATCACGCACGATACTCTCATGTTGTGATTTTTCGCGACCCTGAACCTTATAGCCGCCGAACCGATGTAGCGACTGGGGCGTTAACCCGACGTGTCCCATCACTGGAATTCCGGCGTTGACGATGGCTGCGATCGTATCCCGCATGAAGACTCCGCCTTCAAGTTTGACCGCCTCCGCATCCGCTTCCTGAAGAAATCGTCCCGCATTGCGCAGCGCCTGTTCCCTGCCCGCTTGAAACGACAAGAAGGGCATATCACCGACGACAAGAGCGCGTTTGCGACCCCGCGCCACTATCCGGGTATGATAAATCATCTGATCCATCGTCACGGCTAAGGTATTGGGTTGCCCTTGAACAACGGTGCCAACAGAGTCCCCGACCAAGAGAACGTCGACCCCAGCATCGTCCAGAATTCGCGCAAGCGTATAGTCGTAGGCAGTAAGGCAGGTAATTTTTTCGCCTTGCTGTTTCATCTTGACGATGCCCGGCACGGTGACCTTTTCCGCCATGGCTACCCTCCCAAAAAAAAAGCCTTCCAGACAAGCCCGGAAGGCCAATGTGACCGGAAAGCCTCCGAAGGCTCTCCGCACTCGCTACTCGGTTTTGGCGTCCGTCTCAGTCCAATTATCTGGATCCAAGCGGTATAAAATGCTGCGTCCCCGAACCCATATTGTTGATTTCCTTGATCAAGTCAGCCAGATCCTTGCTGCTCTCAACGAAATCAATCTTTGACGTGTTCACCACTAAAAGTGGCGTTTCGTCATAATGGAAGAAGAACTGGTTATAAGCCTGAGCTACCTCGTTTAGGTATTCGAAAGTCACGCCGCGCTCGTATTTTTTATCCCTTTTTTTTACTCTCTTGTAAAGTACTTCGGGACGCGCTTGCAGGTAGACCACCAGATCAGGTTTTGGGACCCGTGCATTCAAGAGAGAGTAAATTTGCTGATACAGGTTCAATTCTTCGGCGCTCAACGTCAGGGTCGCGAAAATTCTATCTTTAGCGAACAAGTAATCGGCGATAATATTCTGGTTAAAGAGATCTTGCTGGCTTAACTCCATCTGCTGCTGATAGCGGTTGAGCAAGAAAAATGTCTGATTTTGAAACGCATAGGTTTGCCGCGCCTTATAAAATTTCGGCAAAAACGGATTGTCTTCAATGCGCTCGAACAGGGATCGACCCTGAAATTCATTGGCGAGCATCTTGGCCAAGCTGCTCTTGCCTACGCCGATTGGTCCTTCGACCACAATGTACTTGGTATTGCTCATGGAAGTCTGCGAATATAACACAATCCATCAAAAATCGTCCACCGTATGATAGAGTTGGCGATCGTGAAACAACTAGAGAGCCACGTCGGTCAGATGCTGATGGTGGGTATTGACGGTTATGAGCTGACAACCGCCGAAGTGAAGATCTGCCGGTCTCTGAATTTTGGCGGATTTATTCTCTTTAACCGCAATTGCTGCGAACCAGCGCAAATTAATTCTTTGTGTCGCGCGCTTGCTACAGCTACCCGCAATCTTCCGTTTATCGCGATCGATGAAGAAGGCGGCAGAGTTCACCGCCTGCCTTGGCCTTTCACCCATTTTCCACCCGCCGAGCTGGTCGGCAAAACAGCCAATCCCGACCTCGCCTTTAGAGTTGGTCTCGCTGTCGCCGCGGAGCTTACTCTGCTCGGTATCAATCTTAATTTTGCTCCAGTGTTGGATGTTAATTCCAATGCCGCAAACCCAATCATCGGCGACCGCTCTTTCGGGGCAGCACCGAACCAGGTAGCGGCAATGGCGCTGGCCTGGAGCGAAGGCCTAAGCACCGGCGGCATAGTCCCGTGCGGCAAGCATTTCCCTGGTCACGGCAATACAGATAGGGACTCGCACCTCGACCTCCCTGTGGTAGCGAAATCACTGGGCGAACTGCAGGAAGTGGAGTTGAAACCTTTCATCCGCGCCTGCAAAAGTCCAATCGAAGCCTTGATGACCGCTCATGTACTTTTTCCGGCGCTGGACAGAGAACTCCCCGCGACGCTTTCTCGGAGAATCGTCACCGGAGTTTTGCGCAAAGAGCTCGGTTATGAGGGAGTCGTGTTTAGCGATGACATGGAGATGGGCGCGATTGCGGGAAACTTCGATAGGGAGGAAGCAGCTCTTTTAGCTGTGGGCGCCGGGATCGATGTGCTTCTCTACTGCCATGATATGGCAAAAGCCGTTGGCATCTTTGAGCTGCTTTGCCGTAAAGCGAGGCAGGATAGTCACTTGCGCGCTAAAATCAACGAAAGTTGCGTGCGCATCGGTAAACTGAAAGAGCGCTGTTTAAAGGAACATCGAGGCGTGCCGGATAATCAAGTGGTCGAGCGACTGCTTGCCCTTAATCACAGAAAACTGATCGATGAAGTTCACGGAAGTTGATACGCGCTATAAGCGATTAACTTCCGGATGTCTTGATCCAACTCGCCTTGCCATTTTTCAATAAGCAGATCGGCGGGACATTTCCCGAGCGCTAGAAGTTTGTCGAGCGGTTCAAGGTAGATAGTCTCATCCTCGCCTAACGCATTGAACATCTTCTGGCGTCTCAGACCTTCCAAGGCGATCTGTAACAGCTCTTTGGACAAATCCAACAGTGAGTGGCGGCGAATGCGCGCTGCCAACGCGTCGCGATGTGAATCGAGATACACCTGCATTCGTTCATCCCAGGTCCAGTCCTTGACTAGATCCCAAGCGGCGTCTAAACAGTCGGATTCGTAGAATGCACCCTTGACTATGGCTGAAAGCGCCGGCATCAGTTCCGGAGGCTGGCTGTCAGCGGACCGCACCTCGATATATCGTTTGATCCGGGTTTCAGGAAACAACGTTGTGAGATGATCATGCCAGTCTTCCAGGGTCGCGCGCTCGCCATTCCACCCGTACGCCAAGTATTGGCGAAACGTTGTGCCGGTCATATCGATGTAGTTCTTGTTGCGAATGATAAAGTACATCGGCACGTCCAGCGCGTATTCGACGTAGTGCGCGAACGAAACGTCTGGCGAGAATGCGAA
>DASUVS010000156.1:0-4942 GCA_036378835.1 Binatia bacterium
GTAATCATTTCAGGGATCAGTTGTTGCTTTTCTTTTTCGCCGATGTCTCTACCCAACTCTCTTCTGATGTAGCGCAGTGAACTCTGGTTGGGATTGTCTTTGAGTTTTCTGCTCGCAAGCTTCATGGCCGCGAGCCTCTCATTGACCGCGATTCCCGCGCTTTCGCAATCATGCTTCGACATGCTCTTGAAGCAAGTTTCAGCTACCTGGCTTCGTCCGACATTGGCATAACAGATAAAGAGAACTTTCATCGCTGTTCCTGGTTATTCGTAAGTTGAGTCTATGAATGTCCGTCTCAACAAATGGGTCTACGTACCAAACTTGCTCCCGACGTTTCGAAGTTATCGATCCTGTGGTGTGGCCGATCGTAACTCCAATCTGCCACCGCAGGATTCATCAGCGAAGATCAATGTTCGCTGCGAAGCGCGGGTCTATTTGTTTCAATGAGCCTGTCATGATTGCCAGGATGATGAGCTCCAGAGTCCTCCATCTCTTGATTATAAATCACCCGGCAGCGAGACGCCTAGAAGACGCGCTGCGTTCCCGGCGAATAAAGCATCCCGCTCCGCAGCGCTTAGGCCCAGTTCATCAATATCGCGGAGCTGCAACTCGATATCTTCCCGCAGGGGGATGTCGGTGCCGAACATGATCTGTTTTATCCCAAACATCGACAGGGCCATGCGGAGCGCCGGCACATTCCGGCAGACAGTGTCGTAATAAAAGCGCTTGAAGTAGAACTCGGGCGGATTGCTAATATTCTCACTGCATGGTGGAAATCGCTCGTATCCCCATTGCACCCGACCCATCAGGTACGGCGCAAGCCCGCCCAAGTGAGGGAAGATCATATGGAGCCCCGGATAACGTTCGAAGACTCCGGCGTAAACCAGCCGCACGGCAGCGAGGGTAGTCTCGAACATGAATCCGACGACGTTGGCTAGGTTCAACTCGAGCATGCAATCGAGCCCTGGCGGCGAGATCGGGTGCAGCAGAAACGGTAAACCGCGCCGTTCGAGCTCGGCATAAAACGGCATGAAAGCCGAGTCGTTCAATTGGCGTCCGCCGGCGCTGCCTGCGACAATCACGCCGACAACTTCCGCTCGGCCAGAGAAACGGTCCAACTCCTCTATGGCGAGCTCAGGAAATTGAAGGGGCATTACCAGCAGCGCACGGAAATGTTGCGGGTGGCTGCGGGCGGCCTCGACCAGCACATCATTGGCTAACTGTGTCAGTTCAGCGGCCGCCGCCCGATCCTTTACCAGCGCGCCGTGAAATGGAACAGAAAGAACCTGCATGTCGATCTTAAATCTGGCCATCTCCTCCAGCCGGCCCTCCACATCGGTCATACGCGGATCACTGTTCATCCAGCGGATCACCCTCATTGCGTCCTGCCCGGCCGGCGAGTTGTCGTTGCCGAAGATCCGCTCAAGTCTTCGAATGTAAGCGGGTGAAAAAAGATGGGCATGCACATCGATTTTCATAATGAACCTCGAATAGGTTAGAAGTTACTAGTTTGCCTTACAGCCGAAAAAATAAACCCGCGCATCAGCAGCGTGAGCTTCAGCCGTGTGACGCATACTTCGGAACGATCTTCTGCGGCATACACAATTCGTTCTAAGGCACCGTGCCTCGCACGGCCCAGGCTTTGGCCTTGAGGGCAAATGGCCCGTCGAGACCATTACCCAAAACATTCTGTCGTAGCTTTTTTCTCAACACCTCATGACCATCTGCCGATAGACGCTTCATGTGTACACCCGAAGGACTGTCGCCATCCAAACAACGTTGCCAGAGTTCATCAAATGAAGAAAACTGGCACGCCATCGACAAGGCTGTGAATTTGATTTCGGTCAAACCAGCGCTATTCCATAGCTGTGAAAGTGCTTCGGGAGAACCGTACGATTTCCGCCTCTCAGAGGGCCGTTTCGCTGTCGGATCGGTCGCTTCGGCGGCATCCCAAAAGCAGCCGTAAAGCTCATTATCGTGGCTACGATCCCACATGGCGGTTGCGACGACACCCAGTGTTTTGGTAACGCGGCGCATTTCTTTCGTGGCCTTCGGGGCATCCGGAATGTGATCAACCGCGAGCAGAGCCACGCATACGTCGAAAGTGTGGTCTGGGTAATGCAAATCTTGCGCGTCGGCGACTTCAAAGATTACCCGAGGATCGGCAACTTGCATTCGCGCATATTCAATGAACCCCTTAGAAGGATCTATGCCGACGATCTCCGACGCTCCCGTGACTTTCGCCAGAGTCGCTGAAAGCGATCCCGTCCCACAGCCAGCATCGAGCACCTTCTCACCATCCCGAACACCGACAAAGTCAGCAAACAAAGGGGCCAACTGGCGGCTCCAGCGCCCCATCCTCTGTTCGTAAGCTTCAGCGACTTCAAACATTAGATCCTCCTGTTTTTTCCTATGCCCCTGCGCTCATTGCTCAGAGATAGTTTTACAGACCGCTAAAAGATGGATTAACCGCATGATAAATTTGGACGCCGCTCAATTTGAATGAATGACCAGACTCCTTTATCAGCCAAACACTTTCGTTCAGATCTTCCCGATTAGATCGACTTTCGCGCCGTTCAGACCGCGTGCGTCATCCAGTAAAAGATTGCTGCGCTCAATATCAATAAATTCCCCGGTCAGTTAACAAGTCCGAGGCGTTCTTTCTCGGTGTGAGATTCGCCCGCATCGTAATGGCGCTAATCTCAATTTGTTGATCGTATCGAGACGAGGAGTTGAATCTTCCATACGGTCTTCCTTGTCAGAATTGTATGATGGAAGAGTGATCGTGTTCCGAATGAAGCAGGAGCACTGATGATGAACAGCTTAGTTAAAGCGAAGACGCAAAACCGTCGGAGGACCTTCGCTCTTGGGAAATACCAGAAACAAGTTGTCGTACTCTGTTTCAGGGATTTTTATCTCGGCCATATGTCCCAACGCCTTGATTAAAGCGGGGACGGTATTCGAGTGGCCGACGAACAAAACGATACTTTCGCGATGCTCAGTCCGGAGGAGCTCAACGAAACTCTCCATATCCTTCGGTTCAAACTTTGTCGTGAGTTGCGGGAGCGGCTTCGATTCGATGTTTGCAGCTTTCGCTAACGGCTCCGCTGTCTTAACCGCGCGCTGGAGACTGCTCGTAAAGATCGCGTTGATACCAGCATCCTTCAGAACACCCGCGAGCAGCGTCGCCCGTCGGTGTCCGGATTCGGTTAAAGGACGGTCGACCACGTCCTTGGATCTCACATCTTCTGCGTGCCGAACCAGAAAGATTGCCTGTTGCGCGTCGGCAAGTCGGACAACAGCGAGAACGCCGCTAACGATTATGATCTTGAGCATTGCATTGTTCATACGTCTCCATCCGAAATGGTTACTATTTTGGCGGCCGCGTAAGCATTTGCGAATCCGCGTGTCGGTGCACGATCCGCCATCCTTCTTGCTCGCGCCGAAATAGCATCGTGGCGCGTAGCTCCTGGATTGAAAAGTGAGCCTGACCGGCTATACGCGCGCGAATCACTTCCGTCTGAACAAGATACGCGAAGTCGGGACCAACCACGCTGGATATTTCTTCACTTGTTCGACTCCCATCCGCATACTTTGTGCTTACCCAGTCTAGGCGGGAGATTACGTTCTGCCAGCCACGTTCGACGCCGCCGAAGCCGCCGCAGAGGGTAACGTCATCGGTCCGAGACCATAGAGCTTGGAACTCGGCAGGATGACCTTGGACAAACTCCTGTTCGGCGGCCTCAAGACGCTCCATAAAGACCGTCCATTCAGATGGATTGCTTGACATCACAGACCTTCACTTTATTTGATCACCCTGTCCGTGCGCGGCAGGCGGAATCGTCAGATCGATTTGCTTCCCGATCTGCCGATTTAATCATCAGGAAGTTTGTCGACTTTCGCTCCACAATATCGCTCACGGTGTAGCTCATAGAAGACGAGCAGCTAACGGGCCTTCACCGGGCGTTTTCCATGGCTCTCCTGCGGTACGCCGCGAGCCAACGACATATGCGAATGAACGCCAAGCCAGCGGCCGTCCGGCTGCCTCGCCAGAACTATTGTGGCCCGGCCCGGACGGTAGAAGGCGGTTCCATCTTCATGGAAACCCGTGCTCGTCCAGGGCGCGATCGCGACTGCCATCGCGCCGTCCGGCGCGGCCATGACCATGGTGTTTGCCAAGTCGAAGCGGAACTCCGCCGTGCGTGGCCAGACATTGTCCCATTGCCGTTCCGTCCAGGCCGATCGACTCTTCACCAGTTCCTGATACGTGCCGAAGATGACGATGTCGGGGTGCCAGAACGGTCGCGCCGCCGCGTAGTCGACCTCCCGCACGCAAACGGCGAAGCGATCGAGCCACTCGCGCACCTCCGCGGAAATCTCCGAATTAGCCTCTGGTAACGGCAAGATCATTTTACGCCTATTTTCATCCGCTGTTATTCCCAGTTATTGAGCGTTATGAAAGCTAAGCGCCCTGTGTTCCCGAACCTACAGCGCCGCGGTTATCGGCAGCGAAAAAGTAAAACTCGATCCCTTGCCGGCCTCGCTTGTCAGCCAGATTTTGCCGCCGTGCAGCTCGACAAACTTTTTAGCCAAAGTTAATCCGAGTCCTGTCCCCTCCCTCTTGTGCTCGTAATCGGAGCCTACCTGGCGAAACTCCTCAAAGATCATGGGCTGGTCTTCTGGTGCGATCCCGATGCCACTGTCCGTCACCGATATCTCTACCGAACCATTGTTCTGCCTTGCAGCGATTTCAATCCGGCCTCCCTCCGGAGTGAACTTGACAGCATTGGAAAGCAGATTGAGAAGTATTTGCTTGATCTTTCTTTCGTCGCCGATGAAATCCCCGAGCCGCTCGTCAATCGCAACATCGAGCGTGATGCCGTGCTTCGTGGCGCGCTCGCGGACAAAGGTGCGAGCATTGTCGATTGCTAACGGAAGATCG